>JAISRR010000030.1 GCA_031273565.1 Zoogloeaceae bacterium
ATGCCTGGCGTCCATAGCCTCCCGGAACCACCCCTTCCCTTCCCGAACAGGACCGTGAAACAGGAGCGCGCCAATGATAGTGAGCACACCGCTCGCGAAAGTAGGTCAACGCCAGGCTAACCATCCTGAAACGCCCTGCCACTCAACAAAGTGGCAGGGCGTTTTTTATGCCTGCCTCGTGCCCATGCGGCATTGGCGCGAGGGTGGGGGTTATACACAAAAACTGTGGATAACTTTGTGGATAGGCTGTCATTAAAGCGTCACAATCCAAGTGAAACAAGGCAATGCCTTACCTTGCCAAAAAAATGGGCTATTTTTAAATTTTGAATAAAATCAAATAGATAGAAATAATTGTGGGCTGTCAATGAAAATCATCGCCTTGTACAGGCGCATCGCACGCGTGTTGATGCGGCCTGTGGAGTAAACTGCGCGCCCATGTCAAGCACTTTCCCGTCTGTTACTTTTGCCGAAGCCATTTTAAGCGTCGGCGAACTGAATCGCGCCGTGCGTGGTGAGTTGGAAACGCGCTTTCCCCTGCTCTGGGTGTCAGGGGAAATTTCCAGTCTCACCCACGCTGCTTCCGGGCATCTTTATTTCACCCTGAAGGACGCCAACGCGCAGGTGCGTTGCACGATCTGGCGCACCAGGGCGCAGTTGCTCGGCTTTCGCCCGGAAAACGGACAGAAGGTAGAGGCGCGTGCGCTGGTCACCCTGTACGAGGCGCGTGGCGATTACCAGTTGAATGTCGAAACCTTGCGGCTGGCCGGACAGGGCGGATTGTTCGAACGTTTTCTGGAATTGAAGGCAAAGCTGGAAACCGAAGGGTTGTTCCGGGCGGAACTGAAACGTCCGCTACCCGCGTTTGTCCGGCGCATCGCCATTGTGACCAGTCCGCAGGCGTCGGCCCTGCAGGATGTGCTCGCTACGCTGGCGCGCCGCGCGCCGCAGGTCGCGTTGACGATCTTCTCCACGCCTGTGCAGGGGGAAGGCGCAGGGCGACGCATCGCCCTGGCGCTGGCGGCGGCATCGGCTTCCGACAGTGACGCCATCCTGCTGTGCAGGGGGGGGGGCAGCATGGAAGATTTGTGGGCCTTTAACGAGGAAGTTGTCGTGCGCGCCATTCGTGCCGCCCGCCTGCCGGTGGTGAGCGGCGTCGGACACGAAACCGATTTTACCATCGCCGATTTTGTCGCCGACCTGCGCGCGCCCACGCCGACAGCGGCTGCCGAGCAGATTTGTCCGGATCGCCAGACCTGGCTTGACCGCCTGTCGGGGCTTTGCCGCCGGATTGATCTTAATCAGGGCAATCGCCTCGCACAGTTATCACAACATCTGGACCACCTTGCCGCCCGTCTGCCTTCTCCTGCCCGACAACTGGCGATACGGCGGGCGCGTCTGGCGATGCTCGTCGAACGGCTGCGACGCGTCGGAGACCATGGCCTGGGGCGCGCCAGGGTTGTGCTGCAACAATGCCTGCTGCGCCTGGACAGGCAATGCCCCGATCTGGCGGCGCATCTGGAAACGGTCGACCGGCTGGCTCAACGCCTGCAGCATGCCGCCACACATGCCGCCGCGCTGCGGCGCAGCCGACTGGCCTCCGCCGCTCAGGGCTTGCGTCAACTCGACCCGCTGGCGGTGCTGGCGCGCGGCTACGCCATCGCCTTTGACGCTGACGGCAAGGCGGTGCGTGACGCAGCGGGCTTGCAGCCTGAAGACGCCTTGCGGCTGGCGCTCGCCAATGGAGACGTGCAAACCAAAGTTGTCTCGGTCATTTCGAATTCCTGACGGTTACAAAGGAAGCAGCGATGGCGGCGGAGTATTTTTGTCTTCTTTGACCTGTGTCAAATTCCATGCTGCGAACTGGGGCATAATTCGCCGCAATTTCCACACTGTGGAGAGGGGCTTCGTTGGAAGTTGATTGTTTCTCTGTTGGGGTTGGGGTGCGTTCTGAGTGACGCACCCTTTTTTTGCATGTATGCTCTTGTTCGCCGTAAACACGCGCTGTTGAACCTGCGTGTGGATATGCCAAAAAGTCTGATTGTCTGGATTAGTTGACCTAGGTCAACCAATCTTCCCTGCGCCTCCAATAGCATCCCGCAGCATGCGACGCCAAAGGTTTTGGGGTGACGGCGCACACGTTTTTTTTATCAATGAGAGGTGGGTTCATGTCGGAAACGCAAACCACATACAACTACAAGGTCGTACGGCAATTCGCCGTGATGACCGTTATCTGGGCCATCGTCGGCATGCTGGTCGGTGTCGTGATTGCTGCTCAACTGGTCTGGCCGGAGCTGAATTTGTTCTCCTGGCTGTCTTATGGTCGCCTGCGTCCGCTGCATACCAATGCGGTGATTTTCGCGTTCGGCGGTTGCGCCCTGTTCGCTACGTCGTACTACTGCGTGCAGCGTACCTGCCATACACGGATTTTCTGTGACTGGCTGGCGGCTTTCACGTTCTGGGGCTGGCAAGTGGTGATTCTGCTGGCAGCGCTTTCACTGCCGCTGGGTCTTACCACCGGCAAGGAATACGCCGAACTGGAATGGCCAATCGACATCCTGATCACGCTGGTCTGGGTGGCCTATGCCGTCGTGTTCTTCGGCACCATCGCCAAACGCACCATAAGCCATATCTATGTCGCCAACTGGTTCTTTGGCGCCATGATTATCGCGGTGGCCTTGCTGCATCTGGGCAATAGCGCGGAAATCCCGGTCTTCGCGGCTGGCTTCCTGACGCCCAAGTCCTTCTCCGCCTACGCCGGGGTGCAGGACGCCATGGTGCAGTGGTGGTACGGTCACAACGCGGTGGGCTTCTTCCTGACCGCCGGTTTTCTGGGGATGATGTACTACTTCGTGCCGAAGCAGGCCGAACGCCCGATCTATTCCTACCGTCTGTCGGTGGTGCACTTCTGGGCGCTGATTTTCACTTACATGTGGGCGGGGCCGCACCATCTGCATTACACCGCGCTGCCCGACTGGACCCAGTCCCTCGGTATGGTGTTCTCGCTGATTCTGCTGGCGCCGTCCTGGGGCGGGATGATTAACGGCATCATGACCCTGTCGGGCGCATGGCGCAAACTGCGCACCGACCCGATCCTGAAGTTCATGATTACCTCGCTGTCATTCTACGGCATGTCGACCTTTGAAGGCCCGATGATGTCGGTGAAGTCGGTGAATGCGCTGTCGCACTATACCGACTGGACCGTGGGCCACGTCCACTCCGGCGCGTTGGGCTGGGTGGCGCTGGTGTCGATCGGTTCGGTGTATTTCCTCCTGCCGCGTCTCTACGGCAAGACCGAGATGTACAGCACCAAACTGGTGAATACCCACTTCTGGATCGCAACCATCGGCATCGTGCTCTACATCGCCTCGATGTGGATCGCCGGGGTCATGCAAGGCCTGTACTGGCGCGCGACCAACACGGATGGCACGCTCACCTACTCTTTCATCGAAAGCGTCAAGGCGACCTATCCGTTCTGGACTATCCGGCTTGTCGGCGGCACGCTCTTCCTCGTCGGCATGTTGATCATGTTCTACAACACCCTGAAGACCATTGTCGGCGCGAGAGCTTATGACGCCCCGGTGGTTGCGCCGGCTGCGGCCCACGCCTAAGCGGAGACTCGAAACATGGCTCAATCGAAACATGAAGTGATCGAACGCAACGTTTTCCTCCTGATTGTGCTCACCCTGCTCGCCGTGAGCGTGGGTGGCCTGGTGGAAATCGTCCCGCTGTTCTTCCAGACTTCCACGACAAAGGCGGTCGACGACAAGGGCAAACCGCTCGAAATCAAGCCATATGACCCGGTTCGCCTGGTCGGGCGCGACATCTATATCCGCGAAGGCTGCTACAACTGCCACTCGCAGATGATTCGCCCGTTCCGCGCCGAAACCGAGCGTTATGGTCATTACTCGGTAGCTGGCGAGTTTATCTTTGACCATCCTTTCCAGTGGGGATCGAAGCGTACCGGGCCTGATCTGGCCCGCGTCGGGGGGCGCTATACGGATGAATGGCAGCGCACCCACCTGATCAACCCGCGCGATGTGGTGGCGGAGTCGAACATGCCCGCGTT
>JAISRR010000041.1 GCA_031273565.1 Zoogloeaceae bacterium
CCGCCGTTCGTTAACCTGCGGCGCGCTCGGTGCGCGCGCCCTACCTGAACCCGCCCTACCTGAACCCGCCCTACCTGAACCCGCCCTACCCGAACCCGCCCTACCTGAACCCGCCCTACCTCCCATTTTCAAAGCGCCTGCGACATCTGCGTGTGCGATTGCCCTGCTTACTGAACTGTCCTCAGCCCCCCGCCCTCCGCAACCTACCCGCAACTTCCCACTGCGCCGCAGGCGGTGCAGAAATCGCAGCCGTCTTTGCGGATCATGGTGTGATTGCCGCATTCGTTGCAGAGTTTGCCTTGTGTGGGCAGCACCTTGTTGTTCGCCGGGTCTTCCGGGGCTTCGAGGATGCCCATTTGTTGCAGGGGAAAACCCGATTCATCCAGAATGCCGAGCATGGCGTAGCGGTGGATGATGAGCCGGGCGATGTAGGCGACGGTGGAAGGGAAAGTCTGCTGCTTTCTTGAACCGGGCACGAAGGCCATGAAATCGCCCAGCGGTTCGGGGTAGTCGAGCAGCTTGCGCAGTTTCATGCCGATCCAGGCCGGGTCCATCACGCGCATGTCGAGCGAGAGCAGTTTGCAAAGACCATCCAGCGCGCGCGGATAGTTGCCGGCCAGCCACATCGAATAGGGGCGGGTCACGCCATCGGGCAGGGTGATTTCCTTCAGGCCGAGGACAAAATCCTCGTCGGTGGAAGGATTGCGGATATCGACCGTCCAGGAAAGCGTGCCGTCGGTGCCGGTCTTGGGTTCCCTGGCGGAAAACAGGGCGTCGACGACGGGGGTGACGCCTTCGTGATTGAACGCGCCCAGTTGTTCGCAACGCCAGAGAATGACCTGCGCCATGGCGGAAACGACCGACGGCACGCGCTTTCTTTCGCCATGCGGCGGCATGGGCATTTCGAACGAATCGCCGGGTGTTTTGGCGAGGCTTTCCAGCTTCATTTGCAGCCAGCCGCGATCATTGGCGCGCATGTCCATCGAGAGGGTTTTGGCGACCGCGCCCAGACCGCGCGGTTCGGCGGGGCCGTTGGCCCAGACTTCAAACGGCCAGGCGCGCCCTTCCGGTTCAACGTGACCGATGAAGAGCGCAAACTTGCCAATCGGGGAATCGAGCATGTAAGTCCAGCACAGATTGCCTTCCGGCAGACTGGGACGCCCCGGCCAGCGCAGGCTGGCGAGCACCGGCGCGGGCAGATGCTTGATCGACAGCCGCCGGTTGGCGTCGGAGACAAAATCCTGCGGCGCTGATTTGGAGTTGGGGGAACTGTCGTCCACCGCAGATTCGGCGCTGGCGACAGTGGCGGATTCCACGGAGAGCACCGCGCCCAGCACGCTGTTCGGCCTGTAGGTCGCCAGACCTTTCAGCCCCGCTTTCCAGGCATCCATGTACAGCCCCTGAAAATCGGCGTAGGGATAATCGGCGGGGACGTTCACCGTCTTGGAAATGGAGGTGTCGATATAGGGCGCGACCGCCGCCACCATGTCCTTGTGCGCGGCGGCGGAAATCTCCAGCGCGGTGACGAAATAATCGGGCAGTTTTTCCATGTCGCCGCCGGTGTGCCGATACAGTCGCCAGGCGTAATCCTCGACCGGATATTCCTTGATGGTGCCGTCGCTCATGCGTTTTTTGCGTTTGTACATCCAGGAAAACGGCGGTTCAATGCCGTTTGAGGCGTTATCGGCAAAGGCCAGTGAAATGGTGCCGGTGGGCGCGATGGACAGCAGGTGCGAGTTACGCAAGCCATGCTCGCGGATTCTGGCCTTGATGTCGACGGGCAGGCGGGAGGCGAAATTACCGCCGGAAAGATACAGTTCGGCGTTGAAGAGCGGAAACGCGCCGCGTTCGCGCGCCAGTTCCACCGAATGCAGATAAGCCGTATCGCGCATGAACTCGCTGATCCGCGCAGCCACGGCGCGGGCTTCGGGACGGTCGTAGCGCAACTGCAACATGGCGAGCGCATCGCCCAGACCGGTATAACCCAGACCGATGCGGCGCTTGTTGGCGGCTTCCTGCTGTTGCTGCGGCAGCGGCCAGTGGGTGGCGTCCAGCACGTTGTCCAGCATGCGGGCGGAAACGCGGATGACTTCAGCGAAGGCGTCGAAATCGAATTCCGCCTGTTCAGAAAACGGGTCGCGCACGAACAGGGTCAGGTTGATGGAACCCAGGCAACAGCAGCCGTAAGGCGGCAGGGGCTGTTCGGCGCAAGGGTTGGTGGCCTCGATGACTTCGCAGTAATTGAGGTTGTTATCCTGATTCATGCGGTCGAGGAAGAGAATGCCCGGCTCGGCATGATCGTAGGTGGATTGCATCACCTGATCCCACAATTCCCTGGCGCGGAGCCTGCGATACACCCAGAGGCCGTCATCACGCTGGAAAGCGCCGTCGTTTTTCATGTCGGCGTTGGGTTCGGCGCGGTGGAAAAGCTCCACCATGCCATCGGCCTCCACCGCCCGCATGAAAGCGTCGCTCACGCCGATGGAAATATTGAAATTGGAGAGATCGCCCTGATCCTTGGCGTGGATGAAATCCTCGATGTCCGGGTGGTCGCAGCGCAATACGCCCATCTGCGCGCCGCGCCGCGCGCCGGCGGATTCCACGGTTTCGCAGGAACGGTCGAACACGCGCATGTAGGAAACCGGCCCGGAAGCCCGCGATTGCGTGCCTTTTACCCGCGCGCCGCAGGGGCGGATGCTGGAGAAATCGTAGCCGACGCCACCGCCGCGCCGCATGGTTTCCGCCGCCTGCGCCAGCGCCGTGTAGATGCCGGGACGACCGTCGGTGACTTCGACGATGGAATCGCCCACCGGCTGCACGAAACAGTTGATGAGGGTGGCCTGCAAATCGGTGCCGGCGGCGGAATTGATGCGTCCGGCGGGGATGAAGCCGTTTTCCTGCGCCCAGAGAAAACGCGCTTCCCAATGCGCGCGATTTTTTTCCGGTTCGATTTCTGCCAGCGCGCGCGCCACCCGGCGGCGCACGTCATGGACATTCATCTCCTTGCCCTTGGCGTATTTTTCCAGCAACACCTCGCCGGAAATTTCCTGCTCCCGCAGGGGCGGAAATTCGGGGGCGGCGGGGATGGCGGCAAGCGAGAGTTGTTCGGCGGCATGACTCATCTGGTGTGGCTCCTGTGTACGCGCTGGGGGATGAATTATTTTTTCAATGGGGCGTAAAGCTACTACATATAGTGTGCTTACGCAACAAGTTGACTAAATGTAGTGTTTTTGCGCTGACAGAAGACAGTCGTCCTGCGGCGCTTCGCGCCGGGAATGTGGCACTCCTTCCGCCCCTGCGGGGCACCTTGTATGTTTCTTTGTATGTTTCTTCCTCCCTCGGGGAGGGAGGGTTTTAGCGTCCCTCTTACCGAGGGGAGTTGCGCTTCTGGAAGGCCGCGACCA
>JAISRR010000062.1 GCA_031273565.1 Zoogloeaceae bacterium
CAGGACGATACGAAACTGCGTCCATCCGAACTCGCCAAAATCAAGTCCGCCAGACGCCACTTCGAGGCAATCGGCATCAGCGATTACAAGCGGTCAACTCCGGGGAGGTGGAATCTTTAGGGATCACCCCACGCACAACCACGAGCAGGTAACACACAAAACTGTTTGCATTCCAGACTTTTGTGGTTATAATTTGCGGCTTTTCGGGGGTGGCGTGTCTTTGCGCTACCCATTTTGTTTGTCCTGTTTGTCCATCAGTCGGCCAATCGTAGTCGGCGATGAGGAGAAAAAACATGAGTCTAGGCCTTGTTGGTCGCAAGGTGGGCATGACTCGCATCTTTGCCGAGGATGGCGCGTCCATTCCCGTCACAGTGCTTGACGTGTCCAATAATCGCGTGACCCAAGTCAAAACGCCGGAAACCGACGGCTATGCAGCCGTGCAGGTGGCCTTCGGCAATCGCCGCGCCTCTCGCGTCACCAAGCCCCTCGCGGGTCATGTGGCCAAGGCGGGGGTGGAAGCCGGGCATGTCCTGAAGGAATTTCGCGTTGAACCCGATCAACTCGCCGGTTTCAAGCCGGGCGACGCGATTGCGGTCACCATTTTCGCTGAAGGCCAGAAAGTCGACATTACCGGCACGTCCATCGGTAAGGGCTTTCAGGGTGGCATCAAGCGCCACAACTTCCGTTCCAACCGCGCTTCGCACGGCAACTCTGTTTCCCACAACGCGCCGGGTTCCATTGGCATGGCCCAGGATCCGGGCCGGGTGTTCCCCGGCAAACGCATGGCGGGTCATCTGGGGGCGGCTACCGCGACACAACAGGGTTTGATCGTGGTGCGCGTCGATGCTGAACGCCAGCTTCTGCTGGTGAAGGGCGCCGTGCCAGGCTCCAAGGGCGGCGACGTTGTCGTGCGGCCTGCGGTAAAGGCGTAAGGAGTCAGCATGGAACTGAAAGTCATCAATCAAGAAGGTCAGGAAACCGCAACATTGCAGGCTTCCGACGTGCTCTTCGGTCGCGATTACAACGAAGCGTTGATTCATCAGGTGGTCGTGGCCTATCAGGCCAACGCTCGCGCCGGGAGTCGTCAGCAGAAGAATCGTTCCGAAGTGGCGCATACCACTCACAAACCCTGGAAGCAAAAAGGCACGGGCCGCGCCCGCGCCGGGATGTCTTCCTCTCCCATCTGGCGTGGCGGCGGTCGGGCATTCCCGAACAGCCCGGAAGAAAATTTCAGCCAGAAGGTCAACAAAAAGATGTTCCGCGCCGGCGTGGCGTCCATCCTCTCCGAACTGGTGCGCCAGAATCGGTTGGTGGTTGTGGATGATCTGTCCATCGAAGCGCCCAAAACCAGGCTCTTCGCGCAAAAGCTGAAGGGGCTGGGGCTGGAAGAACGTCTTTTGGTCATCACGGATCAACTTGACGAAAACCTCTATCTCTCTTCCCGCAACCTGCCCAACGTGCTGGTGCTGGAAGCGCAAGAGGCCGATCCGGTTTCCCTGATCCGTTTTCCCCGCGTGCTGGTCACAAAGAACGCGGTGGCCAAGTTTGAGGAGATGTGGGCATGAATCAGGAACGTCTGTTGCAGGTGCTGCTCGCGCCGCAAATCTCCGAAAAAGCCACCTATGTCGCTGAAAAGCGCAATCAGGTCGTTTTTCGTGTCGCCGCCGATGCCGCCAAGCCTGAAATCAAGGCCGCCGTTGAACTCCTGTTCAAGGTCGAGGTGGAATCCGTACAGGTGCTGAATGTCAAGGGCAAAGTCAAGCGTTTTCGCCAGATGAAAGGCCAGCGTAAAGGCTGGAAGAAAGCGTTTGTCAGCCTGAAGGCCGGTCAGGAAATCAATTTCGTGGAAGGGGGGAACGCTTAAATGGCCCTCGTCAAAGTCAAGCCGACCTCGCCCGGTCGTCGCGCCGTGGTCAAGGTCGTCGCCGAGAATCTGTACAAGGGCAAGCCCTTCGCCGGTCTCGTCGAAAAGCAGTCCGTCAAGGCCGGACGCAACAACAATGGTCGCATCACCGTCCGTCATCAGGGCGGCGGTCACAAGCAACATTATCGCGTGATTGATTTCAAGCGCGACAAGGATGGCGTGCCCGCCAGGGTTGAACGGATCGAATACGATCCCAACCGTTCCGCGCACATCGCCCTGTTGTGCTATGCCGATGGCGAACGTCGTTACATCATCGCCACCAAGGGCATGGAAGTCGGTCAGCAGGTCATCAGCGGTTCCGAAGCGCCGATCAAGCCGGGCAACGCCCTGCCGATCCGCAACATTCCCGTTGGCGCAACCCTGCACTGTGTGGAAATGCTGCCCGGCAAGGGCGCGCAAATGGCGCGTTCTGCGGGGACTTCCGTGCAACTGCTGGCGCGTGAAGGCGTGTATGCACAGATTCGTTTGCGCTCCGGCGAAATTCGCCGCGTGCATATCGAATGTCGCGCCACCATCGGTGAAGTCGGTAATGAAGAAAACAGTCTCAGGAAAATCGGCAAGGCTGGCGCCAATCGTTGGCGTGGCATTCGTCCGACGGTGCGTGGCGTGGTCATGAATCCTGTCGATCACCCGCACGGCGGCGGCGAAGGCAAGACCGGCGAAGGCCGCGTGCCGGTCAATCCCTGGGGGCAGCCGACCAAGGGCTACCGCACCCGCAACAACAAGCGCACGGATGGCATGATCGTGCAGCGTCGTCATAAGCGTTAAGGGGTAAGAGAATATGGGACGTTCCATTAAAAAGGGCCCGTTTGTCGATGCCCACCTGCTGAAAAAAGTCGACACTGCCCGTGCTGGCAAGGACAAGCGCCCGATCAAGACCTGGTCGCGTCGTTCCACCATCCTGCCGGATTTCGTGGGTCTGACAATCGCCGTGCATAACGGTAAACAACACATTCCGGTCTACGTGACGGAAAACATGGTCGGTCACAAGCTGGGCGAGTTTTCCCTGACCCGTACGTTCAAGGGTCACACCGCCGGCAAAAAGGCGAAGAAATAAGGAGAGGCACATGGAAACTACTGCAAACTTGCGTGGCGTGCGCCTTTCCGCCCAAAAGGGTCGCCTGATCGCCGATCTGGTGCGCGGCAAAGCGATTGACAGCGCCTTGAACATTCTGACGTTCTCGCCCCAGAAGGGCGCGGGCATCGTCAGGAAGGTGCTGCTCTCCGCCGTGGCCAACGCCGAACACAACGACGGCGCCGACATCGACGAATTGAAGGTCAAGACCATCTACGTTGAAAAAGGCGCGGTCTTGAAGCGTTTTACGGCGCGCGCAAAAGGTCGTGGCAACCGGATATCCAAGCCGACCTGCCATATTTACGTGACCGTCGGAAACTAAAGGAAACGTCATGGGACAAAAAATTCATCCGACAGGTTTTCGTCTTTGCGTCACGCGTGACTGGGATTCCCGTTGGTTCGCCAACTCCAGGGATTTCCCCGGTATGCTCGCCCAGGACGTGATGGTGCGCGAATACCTGAACAGAAAACTGAAACACGCTTCCGTGGGTCGCGTGTTGATCGAGCGTCCGGCCAAGAATGCCCGCATCACCGTTTTTTCCGCCCGTCCGGGCGTGGTGATCGGCAAAAAAGGCGAAGACATCGATGCGCTGAAAAAAGACCTCGGTCGCATCATGGGCGTGCCCGTGCATGTGTCAATCGAAGAAATCAGGAAGCCGGAAATCCACGCGCAACTGATCGCCGACTCCATCGCCCAGCAGCTTGAAAAGCGCATCATGTTCCGTCGCGCCATGAAGCGGGCGATGCAGAACGCCATGCGCCTGGGCGCACAGGGCATCAAGATCATGAGTTCCGGTCGTCTGAACGGCGCGGAAATCGCCCGTACCGAATGGTACCGCGAAGGTCGTGTGCCCCTGCACACCCTGCGCGCCGACATCGACTATGGCACCTCCACCGCCGAAACCACCTATGGCGCCATCGGCATCAAGGTGTGGGTGTACAAGGGCGAGCGTCTCGCGCATGGCGAACAGCCGGAACCCGAAGCCCCCGGCGGCGATGAGCGTCGCGCCCGGCGTCCGCGTTCCGACCGTCCTGACGGCGACAAGCCGCGCGCCCCCCGTAACGCGGCTGCGGGCGCTGCGGATAAAAAGCCTGCCGATGGCGAAACCAAGACCCCCGGCAAGCGTGTAAGAAAGGCAGGTGCTTGAAATGCTGCAACCAAATCGTCGTAAATACCGCAAGGAACAAAAGGGCCGCAACGTGGGTCTGGCCACCCGTGGCGCGAAGGTTTCTTTCGGTGAATGGGGCTTGAAGGCCACGGGGCGCGGTCGTCTGACGGCGCGTCAGATCGAGGCCGCCCGGCGCGCCATGACCCGGCACATCAAACGTGGTGGTCGGATCTGGATTCGCGTTTTCCCGGACAAACCCATCTCCAAGAAACCCGCCGAAGTCCGTATGGGTAACGGCAAGGGGAACCCTGAATACTGGGTTGCTGAAATTCAGCCCGGCAAGGTTCTGTATGAAATGGACGGTGTTTCCGAAGCGCTGGCCCGCGAGGCGTTCAGTCTGGCGGCGGCCAAGCTGCCCCTGGCAACCACCTTCGTAACCCGGCATGTGGTGTGATATGAAGACGACTGAATTAAGACAAAAAAACAAGGACGAGTTACAAACTGAACTTGTGGCGCTCCTGAAAGCGCAGTTCAGCCTGCGTATGCAGCACGCCACGCAGCAACTCTCCAATACCAGCCAGATTGGCAAGGTGCGCCGCGACATCGCGCGCGTGCGTACCCTCATCCGTGAAAAGGCGGTGCAATAATGACTGAGACCACGAGTATCAAGCGCACGCTGGTTGGCCGCGTCGTCAGCGACAAAATGGACAAGACCGTGACGGTTCTGGTCGAACGTCGGGTGAAACATCCGGTTTACGGCAAGTTCATCACCAAGTCCAAGAAATATCATGCTCATGACGAAAACAACGAAATGGGCGAAGGCGATCTGGTTGAAATCGAGGAATCCCGCCCGATTTCCCGCTCCAAAGCTTGGCGTGTCACCCGGCTGCTGGAAAAAGCGGTCAAGGTTTAAGCCTTCACCGCTTCCCTTCCACGCGGGTTTTAAGACCTCCGTGCCATCAGGCGTTCCCGTTGTTGCGGGAGCGCCTGAATTTTTTCTGATGCCCGCCAAGCGCCAACTGCATTCCTGACAGCCAGTCGTGCCATAATTCGCATCTGCCATTTGGTCTTTTTTGCGCGACTTCAATTGGAGCAAATTTCATGGATTTCACGGCTGATTCAGGTGAGGCTCAGCTACGTGCGATCCAGGCTTTCCTGATGCAGCATCATGAAGCAGGAGAACTGGACGCAAAAGAGCTTGGCGCGCAACTGAAGCGTTTGAGGGAAACCGGGCTTTCCCCTCTGTCGTGCCAAAACACGCTGGAAATGCTGTTTACCTGCCTGAGCCTGCACCTGAAAGCGCAGCTCGGCAATTTCGTGGGATCGCGCATTCCGCTGGATCGCGGCATGCGCCAGAAGGTGCACGCACTCCAGAACCTGCTGGATAATCTGGCCGCCGCCTATGAATGGCTGCTGGAGACGCTGCCGGAAGACACGCCAGCGCATACCCTGTTTCCGCCGCTGGAACGCATCGCCTTTTGCCTGAATCAACATCTCTACATCAGTTATCTGGTTGCCGCAGCCGCGCGGCAGGGCATCTGGCGGCGATTGCACACTGTATATCAACGCAGCCTGCGCGCGCCGCTGGAACCCGGTGATCACCACAAATTGACCGCCTATCGCGAGGCGCTGCTGTTGGCGGCGGGCCAACCGTCTTCATATGCTTCCAGAGAACTGGAATTCGTGGCCGATTACATCACCCGGCTTGCCGACCGGATTGTATTTACCGCTGCGTTGCCCACAGACAGCCGCGCAATTTTCTGGATTGAACCAACACATGATTTTTCCCTGTTTGCGCTTTCCCGCCGTACGCCACCAGCGGAATACCACGTGTTTTATTTTTCCTGCGCCCATATCGCCGTCCTTGCCCGGCAACATCTGGACGCCTTGAGCGCTGGAAGCCGCGCCTACGAATTGCATTTGCCAGCGCTGGCCGATACGCCGACCGGTCAGGGCGCGTTGCGCCGCCTGATTTCCGCCTGGAGTACGCAGGGCAAACGGCGTTTCCCGCGTCGCCGTCAGGCCAATCACCGGCGGGCAACCCTGTGCGCGGGATTGAATCGTTTCTGTCAGCTTTTGCAGCACGCGACGATGGAAGACAGCAAGGATTTCAGCCAGTGGATGATTATCAACGAAAGCCCGGATGGTTATGCGCTCATGCATCTGAACGGCGCGGCGGGCCACATTCGTATCGGCGATGTCGTCGCCTTGCGCCCGGATTCAGAGCCAGAATGGTTCGTTTGTCTGGTGCGCTGGGCGATTTCGGAAAATCCCGAGCACATTGAGGTCGGCCTGCAAATCATCGCCCTGAACGCCATTTCCGGCAGGCTGGACGACCATGCTTCGCCGATCCTGTTGTTGCCGGAACATATGCCCATGCGCGCCACACCCGCGCTGCTCGCGCCCTCCGGCAGCGTCACGGGCGAACAATGCACCCTGCATCTGGAAGGCAGCGATAAAGTCCGGAAATGCAAGGCGCTTACGCTCATCGAACAAAATGGCCGCATCGAACTGTTTTCCTTCGACGCGCAAGCGTGATTTCAGCCGCTGCGCCTCTGCCTGCTTAACGCGCCATCCAGACTGGCGACCAGAATGGCGACCGCCAGCACCAGCACCCAGATGAGATACAGCCAGAGCAAAAAAATGGGCAACACCGCCAGCGCGCCATACAGTTTTGAATAGAAGGTCGCCTGGGCGATATACCAGCGAAAGCCCAGTTTCATGCCCGCCATCGCCAGACTCACCAGCATGCCGCCCCAGAGCGCGGCGGAGCGGCTGACGCGCACATTCGGCATGGCCGCGTACAGCAGGGCGAAAAACGCGGACAGCAGGATGAAATCCAGCCAGTTGATGATCTGCTGCTGATACGGCGCGAGGCCGTGCCCAAGGCCCAGCGCCAGATTGACGAGAAAATAGGAGAGGCTGGTCAGCATGCCCATGAACAGCGGCACCCCCACCATGCCGACGAGGTACAGGGGCAGGCGTTTCAGCCAGGAACGCCCCTCGCGCACACCCCAGATCTGGTTAAACGCGCCTTCCAGGGTGTGCAGCAGCAAAAACACCATGCCGACCAGCGTCAGCACCCAGGGCCAGGTCAGGCTGTTGGCCTGACTGGCCATGCTGTGGATATGCTGCGCGACGGTCCCGCCGGATTGATTCGGCAACAGGGTGCGGATGATGAACATGTCGAGTTGCCCGACCAATACATTGAACCCCGGCAGGCGCGTCGCCACAACCAGCACCAGCGTCGTGAGCGGCGCGAGCGTGAGCAGCGTGGAATACGCCAATGCAGCGGCCATCTGCGAGAGCCGTTCACGTCGGAATACCCACACAAGATCGCCGGGCAGGGCTGCAAGGCGATGAAAAAGGGAACGCGGCACAGAAGGAAAAGGCAAAATGAAGGAATGTCTATAATAACAAGCCTTCGCGCACTTGCCCGCCTTCAATGAATCTCAAAACCCTGCACCTGACCGCCGTGGTCAGTCTGATCGCCCTGATTCTGCTCTGTATTGTCTGGGAATTGTGGCTTGCCCCCGTGCAACCCGGCGGTTCCTGGCTGGCGCTGAAGGCGCTGCCTTTGTTGTTCCTTGGCAACGGCATCCTGCGCGGTCGCCGCTATACGCATCAGGTGGCGTCGCTGGTGTCCCTGCTCTATCTCATGGAAGGCGTCCTGCGCGCCCTCTCCGATACCGGCTTGAGCCTGCGCCTGGCGCGCGTCGAAACCGTGTTGGCGCTGGCGCTTTTCGTGAGCGTGGTGTGTTATGCCCGCAAGACGCGATAGGCAGGGCGGGGCGAGGGGGCCAGGTAGGGCGTTTTGGTAGGGCGCGCTCTCCGAGCGCGCCGCATGTTAACGATGGCGCTTTCGGAGAAAGCGCCCTACCTAAGAAGCTGTTTTAAAAATTAGAAAGTCGTTTGAGCAGCAGATGGATCATAGCCAGTTGAATCATGGCTTCGGAGTGTTTCGGGTTGATTTCATAGTCACGATTGAGGCGACGGGAAAGCGCCAGCCAGGCAAAGGTGCGTTCGACGATCCAGCGCTTGGGCAA
>JAISRR010000097.1 GCA_031273565.1 Zoogloeaceae bacterium
TGGTTTTCATGCGTTGCAGAAAATAAGCGCTGACCTTGACCCCGATGCGGGATTCCCAACGGGCGATGAGCGGTGGAATGGTTTGATGCAGTAAAGCGCGTTGCCAGCGTTGAAAGAGACTGGCCCGTTGTGCCGGGCTGGTTTCGGGGCGGACGCTGAGGGTGATGCGCCGGTGCTCCATTTTTACGGACGGGCTGGCGTCTTGCTGCACGACGTTGAGCAGGTAACGCCTTCCCCAGATGTAATGACTTTCGCGGCTGACGAATTGCCGTGGTGTTTCGCGGGCCTGCCCCAGTAAACGGGCTTGCTGCTGATGAATCCATCTGAGCCGGGAAATGGCATAGGCGCGCGCAACTTCCAGCCGCGTGCCGGCAGGGGCGACCAGCGTGACCTTGCCCAGAGGGGGATGCACCGAGAGATGAACGTTTTTAACGGCCTTGAAAGTCACGTCGATGTTCAGCTCACCCAGCAGGATGTTCGTTTTTGTCATGGATAACCAGGCTGGCTTTTGAGGAGACCGAAGAGTTTTTCCGTTGCGTCACCGTTGCCGTCCAGCAAGAGATACAGAAAACTCTGCACTTCGCGTTCCTTGATTTCATCCCCCCGCCAGTTTGCTTGTGCCTTGTCGTGCATGGCCTGGTCGATTCTCAATGCGAGATTGACCCATTTGTCGTCACAATGATCGGGTGGCACCGTGTCTGGCGGCTCTGGCGGCAGAATATCCGGCAGATTGCGATAAATGACAAGTGCTGCCGGGTTGCCCTGCAAGATGGCAGGCACGCCGCCGGCTTGCTTCGTCGCCATCTTTTTTATCAGGGCTTCCGCATCGAGCAGGAATTTTTTATACGCCTCGGCATCCGCACGACTCTGCTTGATTAAATCCTCCAGCAGTTTGGACATCTGGTCATAAAAACGGGGATCGCTCAGGCGGTCGCGGATGATGGTTTTGCGAACGTTGTTGATGATGCTTTCGGCAATCGCCTGTTGCGACAGTTTGCCTTTTGCATTGAGCTTGAGCGCGATGGCATCGTGAATGCCAGTCTTGATAATCAGGTCGACCAGCGACATTCCCCCCGGTTCGTCCGGCGTGAGTGGCGTTGTCGGTTCAGCGAGGATATAGGTGTTGATGAGATGGCGCATGTCTGCCTCGTAGGGCTTGATGTCCATCTCCTCGCCGCTACAGTGTTTGATCGCGGATCGTATTTCGGCATGGAAGGCCGTTTCCTGCCGCAACGTTTCCGCCCCTTCTTCCGAATACCCTGCGTCGCTCAGGTTGGGCGCTATATTGGCAAAGGCACGCAAGTAGCTTGCCACCGCTTTGTAGAAGGCAATTCGCAAGGGTTCGGTTTGGGCAAGCGTGTCCGCGTCGTGGATATCGCCGCAAAAGTAACGGATGAATTGTTCGATTTCGCGCGGTTGCGCTACGGGTTCGCACAGATAAAGCAAGGCCTGACGGGCTTCTTCCAGCTTTTTACGCCCCTCGGTCAGCCAGCTTTTCAGGATGATGTTGTTGTCGCCGCCGTTGCCCTGATCGGTGTCCAGTTGGTCGGAGCTATACACCGCGATCGCCTGTTGCACGTCGTGGAACAACTCACTGTAATCGACGATATAGCCGTAATCCTTGTCGTCGCCATCCAGCCGGTTGGTGCGGCAGATGGCCTGAAACAGATTGTGGTCGCGCAGTTTGTGATCCAGATAGATATAGGTGCAGCTTGGCGCGTCGAACCCGGTGAGTAATTTGCCGACCACAATCAGCAACTTCATGTGGGCGGGTTCCTTGATGAAACGGTGTTTCATTTCCTCTTCATAGGCCATCGCGCCTTGTCCTTTTTTCAGCACGAATTGCGTATAAGTTTCGTATTTGTAACGCGCGTCGCTGCCTTGCGGCTCGCTGGCGATGGTATTCCTGTTTGGTTCGTAGGATGTGACAAGACCGCAATAGCCCTTGAACAGGCTTTCCTGAAACAGGCGGTAATAATGGCAGGCGCTGTAAATGGATTCCACCACCAGTATGGCCGTGCCGCGACCATTGCTCAGGCGTGGCTTGAGGCTGAAATCCTCGATGATGTCGGCGACGATGCACTCCTTGCGCCCCTTCGCGCTCATGAGTTTTTCCAGCGTCGCCCAGTGTTGGCGCAGGACGGCTTTCTGAAAACGGTTGAGATCGCGTGTTTTCTGCTCAAACCATGCGTCGATTTTTTGCGGTGAAGTGAGCCGTTGCGGGATGTCGCGGGCTTCGTATTTCAAATCCAGCACCACTTTATCGGCGACGGCCTGGTGGAATTTGTAGGTGTGGATGTAAGTGCCGAATACTTCCCGCGTGGTTTGCCTGTCCTGACGCAGCAAGGGCGTGCCGGTGAAGCCGATGAAGAGGGCATCCTTGAGCCAGCGTTTCATTTGCCGGTTCATTTTGCCGCCCTCGGTACGGTGGCATTCGTCCACGAAAACGTAGAATTGCCCATGAATGGGCGGCGGTTCGCCTTTCAGGTCGGCGGGATCGAATTTGTGAACCAGCGCGCACAACAGGCGCGGCGCGGTCGCGCCGAGTTGCCGCGCCAATTCTTTCCGCGAAGTGATGCGCGGCGATGGCGCTTCCGCGCCAATAACGCCGGTATCCCGGATGACGCCCTCGATTTGTCTATCCAGTTCAACGCGGTCTGTAACCAGCAGCACCCGCGCATGGGGATTTTGCTCCAGCAACCATTTTGCCAGCAGCACCATCAGGATGCTTTTGCCACTGCCCTGGGTGTGCCAGATGACGCCGCCTTCACGTTGGCGGATGCGTTGTTGGGCGGCTTTGATGCCGAAATACTGGTGCGGTCGCGGCACCTTTTTTTGTCCGGCATCGAAGATGACGAAGTTGTGAATAAAGTCCAGCAGTCTTGTTTTGCCGCACATCTGCGCCAGCGGGCGATCCAGCAGCGCGCCGGGCGCATCCGGCGCGGAAGGCATGGGCGATTCGTCTTTCCACTGCACAAAAAACTGTTCCGGCGTACCCGTGGTGCCATAGCGCAAGCCTTGCGCATCGTTGCCTGCCAGCAGCAATTGCACGGTGCTGAAAAAGCCCGGATTAAACGCTGGCTCCTGATTGCTGATGAGTTGGCGAATTCCGTCGCTGACTTCCACCGAGCCGCGTTTTAGCTCGATCACGGCGATGGCAATGCCGTTGAGATAGAGCGCGATATCCGGGCGGCGCTCGTAGCCGCCCCTCAATGTCACTTCTTCGGCAAGGGCAAAGCTGTTGCGTTCGGGCTTCTCCCAGTCGATCAACCACACCGTCACATGGGCTTCTCCCGTCGCCACCTGTACCGGCACGCCGTAGCGCAGCAATTTGTAAGTTTGCAGATTGGCCTGATATGGCGTGGTATTGGTAACGTCGGCAGCCATTTCCAGCTTACGCAAGGCGGCGCTGATCTGGGCGGGCGAGTAGCCACGTCCGGCAAGATTGGCGCGCAGCAAATCGGGTTCGATGGCGCGGTTATTGTCGCGCTGGCTCCAGTTGCCGAGGTATTGGTAGCCAAGGCCATCCGGTTCGACGCTGGTGAAGCGCGCCACGACCCGATTCTGGGTATCGCGTTCAGAGCGCGGTCGAGGATTTGTCATGATGGTTTCCGTTCCTTGTCCAGTGCTTGCAGGTGTGTTCTTCCGGCGGCGGTAAGGCGGTATTTTTGCAGACGGCTGCGGGGTTTGCCGGGGAGCGTCATTTCAATAAAGCCACCGTTGAGCGCAGGCAATAAATACTGTTTCAGAAAGTTGTCCCGCCCTTTTAGTCCCAGCGCGAGCTGAATATCACGACGCAGCATGTCGCCCTGGATGATGGAAAGCAAGCGGGTGACTTGTCCTGTGACTTGTCCTGTGACTTGTCCTGTGACTTGAGGGGTGACTTGAGGCTGCGGCGCGCTCGGAGAGCGCGCCCTACCGGTGACTTGTCCTGTGACTTGAGGGCTGGCCGCCGCTTCTTCCCCGCGAATCGTCCGCAAATACGCCGCGTCGAACGCAAATTCCGTCCATAGCCCACCCGCATCGAATCGCACTTGCGGCGAGGGTACGCCCGCATCGCGGCAAGCCGTGAAAATGCGTTCGATGCCGCGTCCCCAGGCTTCGATTTCCCCGGCGCGGAAAAAAACGTTAGCGATGTCCGGGTTGAGCGGATGCGAGCCATGCGGGGCCAGCAAGGTCTCTTGTGTCCAGCCTTCCGGCAACACCGCCGGGTTCCACACGCTCAAGCGATCATCATAGACACGGATTTGCACCGGCGCGGGCGCCATGTAATCGCGGTGCACCAACGCATTTAACACGGCCTCGCGCAACGCCGCGCGCGGTACCGGGAAGCGTTCGACGCGCACGATTTCGTCATAAGCAATCGACGCCTTCAGGTACTTGGTAAATAGCAGATCAAGCGTTTGCCTTGCCTGGGAAAACAGGTCGCCGTTGATTTCGTCGTGATAAATCAAATCGCCGCCCGCGCGGAAAAAGCCGACCTTGACAAACGCGCCGGTCACGAAATCGAGCGGGTCAGGGTGGAACAGCAATACCGCCGCGCGTTTCAGATAAGCGCCTTCGGTGAGTTTCAGCTTATCCAGCAAAGCGGCATCGGATTCCGCCAATGCAGCCGCGTCCAGCCGGCCACTTTTCTTTGCCAGTTGCCGGAAATGCGCCAATGCCGTGGGAGACAAATCGGACGCCGCCACGCCGGGGAGCGGCGAACCATCCCAGGTGCGGCCATAACGGCGCAGCAGAAAACGATCCAGCGCCGCGCCCTTCAACTCCTGCAAAGTGCTGCCGCTGCGCTGGTAATAACGGCCCCGATAGCTGATGGGATTGGGATAGGCCGGGGTAACGATTTCCAGAAAATCCTTGCCGCCTTCCTGCTTGAAGTTCACCTCCACGATCAGCCCCAACAGGTCACGCACCTTGTTGGGCAGTTCTTCCAGAAGACGCCGCGCATCGGCAAGGCCGACCACCTCGCCGCGATCATTGCGCCCGACGCTCAACACGCCGCCCTCGGCATTGGCGAAGCCGCACACCCAGCGCAGATAATCGTCGCGCCAGGTTTCTTTCCATTCGGTGTGTTGGGATTCGGTCATGGCTGTGCCGCCTCCCTGGGTACGACCCCTTGTTCTCTCATCCAGTCCAATGCCTTCAGCCAACGCTGCTCAGGTATTCGTTTTTTCGATTCATGCCAGTTGTTCAGCACTTCATGCACGATTGCTTCGTCGGAAACGATTTTTTGCGCGTGCAAGAGATCATTCCACACGGCAAAAAGCGTAGCGACTATCTCGCATTTCTCTGTGTCCAGTTTCTTGAACGTAGCGACGATTTTCTCAAATGCAGGACGGATGTCAGAGAAATATCTCTCGAAATACTGTTTGTGACCTCCGCGCTTTTCCAGGGGCAGATAGATGTAACGCCTATCTTCCTTGTGCGCATCAAACCATTTTTGCTTCCGCAACTGGCTGTCGATGGAACGCAATGCCCAATTATCATAAGGCCCGGCAGCCTGCCGATAATACGTAGAACCAGTGTCTATTCCACATAGATGTTCCGTAAGAAACATCACCTTTTCAAACTTGACATGTCCGAAAGTCGGCTCTGCATGTAGTTGATCGATGATTTCGGCTGCCAGCACGCTTCTGATGAAATGGACATTCGCCTGCCTGCCACTCGTTTGTACCGTTGTTTCCTTGCCTGCCTTGATGCCGGGCTTGACCAGCCGCGTTTTGCCCGTCAGCAACTCCTGCATCATGGCTTGCTTGATGCCGTGGGTTTTGTCGCGGCGGGTTTCAAGTGTAGCGAGTTCGGCGTCCATGTCGGAGAGGATGGCGGCGATGGCGGTTTGTTCGGCAAAGGTTGGAGGTAGCCTCACTTCAAAAGACTGAAATGTTGGTAAGCGCAGCGAATCAACAGTTGCCTTTACTGTGTTCTGCATTGCCCAAGCACCAAAGCGCAGCGACATATAAAGATGAACATACCGACCAAACACATCCGTTGCAAACTGAGTAATTGCATAAACACGTTGATGAACGTCGAAACGTCCATTGATATAGTGAAAAGTATTTTCGATCTTACCTTCGCCTGGAACGAGGATTGCTTCGCAATCGTGCGAATATGTATTGATTCGTTCAACGTTGGCTGAACGAACAAAGAATGGGTAAAGCCCGTCTCCGACTTTGTCTTCGTTGTTGCGCTTCCCAGTTTTGATGTGGGCAATATCCCCCAGCCGCCTCACCTTCCATTCCCCACTAAACCCCGGCAACCGCGTTTTCCCGCTCAAAAGCGCCTGCATGGCAGCCTGTTTGATGGCGCGCTTTTTGGCGATGAGACGATCCAGCGTGTTCAGCAGTGTGTCGACGTCGCTGAGGACGGTGGCGATGGCGCGTTGTTCGTCGATAGTTGGGGGCAGTGCGATGAGAAGTTTTTTTAGGTTGTCCTGATTTATGTTCGTATTTGCGCTGACTGTACTCGCACCAATCAACCTGCTCCTAAAATTTTCAGAATAGAAGCAGTGTCTTTTGAAACCAATGTCCAATGCATCGTTGTCACGAAATCGAATTAGAAAACCTGAATAGACCGTTCGCGGAAGATCCGCCTCTACAACGGCTGTCAGTCCAACTCCGGACGGCTTTACCGATGATCGAATGAAGATCACATCGCCACGTTTGAGATCATATGTCTTCTGCTCTGCGTCGCTTGATTTGACTAGGCCAAGTCCATCGCTTGACCTGATACTACTGACACCAAAAACATCCATCAGATTCACGAATGGTGCCCCATATCCAAATGCTTCGCTGCCTTTGTTTATACCGTTCTTGAATTGTCCGATTACACTTAGCGGAACCGCGTCCCAATCCTCCGGGATCACCCCCACCTCGGTCTGCTTATACCCCGGCCTCACTTCCACACCGCCCCCATTTGCCGCAAATGCCCTTCCACCCTCTCACTCAGCACCGCAAGCTCCGCCTCTAACTCCGGCAACGGCGTTTCATAGCGTTCCGCCAGTTCCAGCACCCGCCCCGCCAGCGTTTGCGATACCCGTGTTATTTCCTCATACACGCCGTGGTACAGGTGGCGCAACCATTTATCCTCCACCACCATGCTTTTCACCTTGGCCTCGCCAAGCTGCGGGTATTTTTCATAAACCAGCCGGTCAAGCTCCTCGTCGGCCTTTTTGACGGCTTTCTTCAAGGCAGTTTCTTCGCTATTGAGGACGAGCCATCGCCGGAGCACGTCCAGTTCTTCCGCGCCCTCCGGGTCATCGCCGATTTCTTCGATACGGTATTTGACCTGCGCCGCGTTGACGGTCTCAAAGCCGGAAAAAGCGGCGTCCTCACCGCTGTGTTCTTCTTCCAGTTCGCTTATCTGGCTGACGATGCGCTCCAATTCGGCCTCTTGCTCCCCCAGCGCGGTTTGTTCGGCAATAAAGTAGCGTTCGACCAGAAAAAGTTTGGGCAGCAGGTCGCACCGCCAGCCTTTGTCTTTGGTTTTGCCTTTTTTGTCGACCTCAACGATGCGGCTGGTTTTGGCCACCCAGCCGTCGGCGGCGATCAGGTAGGCGTCGTCCTGCATGGTTTCCACCCAGTAATCCATCAGGCGCTGGTAAATATCATAGCCGTCCAGCAAGGGCGCGGCCTGAAAGGTGGCGAGCAAGATTTCGGAGACGGTTTCAATCAGCGCCTTGGGTTTGCCGTCTATCTGGAAGCGCTCAAGCAGCGGCTTGATGGCTTGCTGCCATTCGCCGTAGCGTTTCTGCGCCTTGGCGCTGAAACGCCCGAATTCCGGGTGTTCCTGGATGACGCGGCGGATTTCGGTTTTGGCGGGTTTGAGCCGGGCATAGCCGGGGCGCTCGGTCTCGAACAGGGCCGCGCGCAGGCCGGGCATTTCCTGCCAGTCGGCGGCAAAGGCGTCGATGTCGCGCTCGGGAATGCCGCCGTTCAGGTGCGCGTTGATGTCGTGCAGGTCTTCCGGCTCAGTGCTGTCGATGTAACGCGGCAAATTGAGGTTGTAGTCGTTTTTCGGGTCGGCAATTTCGCCCGTCGTGACCATGCGCGAATAGCGGGGAATTTCGCTCTGCCGGGTGAAGGCATCGACAATCTTGTGAATGTCCTGCTCGCGCAGGCGGTTTTTCGCGCCGTCCTTGAGATAGCCCCGGCTGGCGTCGATCATGAATACGCCTTTGCGGGCGTGGGCGTTTTCTTTGTCCAGCACCAGAATGCAGGCGGGGATACCGGTGCCGTAAAAGAGATTGGCGGGCAGGCCGATGATGCCTTTGAGAATGCCGGATTCCACCAGTTTCCGCCGGATGATCGCCTCGGCGTTGCCCCGGAACAGCACGCCGTGCGGCAGGATGATGGCGCCTTTGCCGGTGCTGGGATTCATGCTGCGGAGGATATGCAGCAGGTAGGCGTAATCCCCTTGTTTAGCGGGAGGCGTACCCCAGGCGAAGCGTTGATAAGGATCGTTGCCCAGGTTCAGGCCGGTTGCCCACTTTTTGTCTGAAAAAGGCGGATTGGCGACGACGTAATCGCAGGCGTACAACTGTTCGCTATTCTTTACATCCTTGAATTTGGGGCTGGCGAGGGTGTCGCCGGTCATGATTCTGGCGGTGGGGAAGTCGTGCAGGATCATGTTCATCCGCGCCAGCCCCGCCGTGGTGACATCTTTTTCCTGCCCCATGAGGGTAATGGGCTTACCCGCTTCGGCGGCAACTTTCAACAAAAGCGAGCCGGAGCCGCATGTCGGGTCGTAGGCCGTGGTGGAGGCGATGGTGTTCTGCGGCGAGATGCCGATCACTTTGGCGATGATGCGGCTGACTTCGGAAGGGGTGTAGAACTGGCCCTTGCTTTTGCCGCTTTCGGTGGCAAAGTGGCTCATCAGGTATTCGTA
>JAISRR010000172.1 GCA_031273565.1 Zoogloeaceae bacterium
CCGGACTGTCCGAATAAAAATGGCGTTCCTTGCCGGGAATGGAAGCGTCGACAATGGGGCGGCGCTGAATGTCATAATACCCGCCCGCCAGAATCTGCCCGCCGTTTCCATCGGGAACCCGGTCGCCGGTATTGAAAAACGCGTGATACACGAGGTTATGCACCTGTTTTTCCCCGGTTCCGGGCACAATTTCCAGTTGGGAACGGACAGTGGTGGTCGCCATGTCCGCAGCATTCGACAAGTCGGGCGCTGTCATGGGAACGAATTCAACATTCACCCGACCTTTGCCCGACAACGCCGCCTGAGCAGGCATGGTCGCCAGAAACGCGACACTGCTGCCCACCACCGGCAGCATGGGAATGGCGCTCATCGTTTGCAGAAAATGACGCCGCGCGGGGGATTTCATGGGTAGTTGCATCATGGACTCCTGAAATGATGAACAAGAAAACGCTTTGTGTCGTGATGTGCGGATGCCGGGGAGATTCAGAATTTGTGTCTCAGGCCAAACTGGATTCCGTTCTGATATTTGTCGCCGCCGTAAGCGCCATCGCCCGCCGCGACGATGGCTGCACCGCCCAGGATGGCAGGCGCGGCCTGACGTGATTTGTCGTTATGCACATCCGCAAGGGCAGCGTAGAAGGTGGTGCGTTTGGAAAAACCGTAGGTATAACCCAAGGCCCATTGCCGTCCCTTGCCGCTATCCTGATTGCCTTGATAGTCCCAATCCAGTTTGGACTGGTTATACGACGCCAGAATGGCGTGCTTGCCGAAAGGCACAGTGACGCCCAACAGCCAGTGTTTCAGTTTCAACGAGTCGTCATTGACGCCCAGCACGTCATTCCAGCGATTGCTGCCATAGGCTGCCGCCAGCTTGACGGGGCCGAAATCGTAAGCACCAGCCAGCGTCCAGTTATCAACCTGTATACTGTCGTCATCCTCGCTTCTGATGCGATGGTAATTCAGGCCGATGTCCAGCGGGCCGTTGGCGTAGCGGGGCAAAATGGCGAATACACGGTTGTCGCCGCTGTTTCCGGCAGCCTCCTGACCAAACGCCTGGCTGGAATAAGCGGCCGTGACGTTGAAACCGCCCCAGGAAGGCGTGACATAGGCGACGGTGTTGTCCAGACGGTCGGGGTCAAAGAGACTGATGCCGCCCGAAGGTTTGACGCCCGCCGCCAGAACATTACTGAACTGCCCCACGGTGCCGCGCCCGAATGGGTCGATGGCGTCCAGAAAGTTCTTGTGCGGCGTGTTCATCCGTCCCGCGACCACCGTACCGAAACCGCCTGTCAGTCCCAGAATGGCCTGACGACCGAACAGTCGCCCGCCTTGTCCTTGCTGACCATCATCCGCGTTGAAACCGGCTTCCAGGGTAAACAACGCTTTCAGGCCATTTCCCAGGTCTTCCGTCCCCTTGAACCCCAGACGACTGCCGGACAAAATGCCGGAATCGATACGGCTCTGGCTGCCGACATGCTTCGTCAGGTGATCGCCGCGATGGGAAAATCCCATGTCAACGGAACCATAGATTTGCACATTGGCGGATTGGGCAAAAATGTTGGCGGAACTGCCCGCCGCAAGACAGATTACGGCTGTCAGCCATTGTTTTGCAGGTGATTTCATTTCAAGGTACCTCGGTTTGTTGTGGAACACGGGGGGCACTTTAGAAGAGATAAGTGACAGCCGTGTGGCGGTTAAGTTAAGTTTTTGTGACAGTTTGTGTATTCAGATGCCCTGTTTTCCGCATGGCGACAGAAAGTCGCCTTGCTGCCCCTGCGCTTTTGTATTAACGTAGCGCGATTTTCTGCACTGCCCCATTTCCGAATCGCGCCCCGGCGCATCCACGAATTGTTTTCCCCCTGTGTTTCCCCACTTCTGAAACATGCACGCTCTGGAAAGACCTTTAACCGCCGAGCTGGAACGCCTCGCCACTGCCGGACTCACGCGCCATCGGCGGTTGCTGGCTTCGCCCTGCGGCCCCCGCGCCGTGGTGGAGGGTCAGGAGATGCTGGCCTTCGCCAGCAATGATTATCTGGGGCTGGCGGCGCATCCCGACATCGCGCGCGCGCTTGCCGATGCCGCGCTGGTCTGGGGCGCGGGCAGCGGCGCTTCGCATCTGGTCAGCGGTCACCTCTGCCCGCACGCGGAGCTTGAATCCCGCCTCGCCGCCTTCACCGGCTTTGATCGCTGCCTGACCTTTTCCACCGGCTATCTCGCCAATCTGGCGGTCACGCCCACGCTGGCGGCGAGGCGCGATGACGAGATTTTCGCCGACCGGCTGAACCACGCTTCCCTGATTGACGCGGCGCAACTTTCCCGCGCCCGGCATCAGCGTTACCCGCACGGCGACATGGCGACGCTGGAACGCCTGCTCGCCGCGAGCGTGGCCAGAACAAAGCTCATCGTCAGCGACGCGGTGTTCAGCATGGATGGCGACCTCGCGCCACTCGCCAAATTGTTCGCGCTGGCCGAACGCTTCGACGCCTGGCTGGTCATCGACGACGCGCACGGCTTCGGCGTGCTGGGGCCGCAGGGACGCGGCAGCCTCGCGCATTGCGGCCTGCCCGCGCATCCCCGCGTATTGCTCATGGGCACTTTGGGCAAGGCCGCCGGGGTGGGCGGCGCGTTTGTCGCCGGTTCTGAACTCGCCATCGAATACCTGTTGCAAAAAGCGCGCAGCTACATTTTCACTACCGCGCAACCGCCATCCATCGCGGCGGCGCTCATCAGGAGTCTGGAACTCATCGCCGCAGGCGATGACCGCCGCGCCCATTTGCAAAGCCTGATTCGGCAGTTGCAGGCAGGTTGCGCCAATCTGCCCTGGCGACTCCTGCCTTCGCAAACCGCCATTCAACCCCTGATCGTGGGCGACAATGAAAAAGCGCTCGCGCTCTCCCGGTCGCTCTGGGAACAGGGCCTCTGGGTCGCCGCCATCCGTCCGCCCACGGTGCCCGCCGGAACCGCGCGGCTGCGCATCTCTCTTTCCGCCGCGCACCGCCATGAGGATGTGGCGGCCCTGACCTCCGCCTTGCAGTCGCTGGCATGAACACCCCTTTAAAAACCGTGCCCGACATTTTTCTTCCCGGCTGGGGACTCGGCTGCGGCCCGATGGAAATCGCGCTGGCCGACAGCGATTGGCGCTGCATGGATCTGCCGGGCTGCGGCAGCGACGAGGCAAGCGAACGCCCCGCAAGCTTCGCGGCAGCGGTCGCGGCGCTGCTGCAAAAACTCCCGCCCGTCTGCCGTCTGGGGGGGTGGTCGTTGGGCGGCATGCTGGCCCTCGCCTGCGCTCAGGCCGCGCCGGAACGCATCCGGGGACTGACCCTCACGGGCTGCACGCCCAGCTTCATCCAGCGGGAAGGCTGGGAATGGGGACGCCCCCCAGCGGAACTCCAGGCGTTCATGCTCAAAATCCGACAGGACGCCGCCGCCATTCTGCCCCGTTTCACGGGTAGTTTCTGCCGGGGCGACAATGACCCGGAAGCCGCGCGCTGGCTGTTGCAACACGCCTCGCCCATGTCGCAGGCCGCGCTGGACGCGGGTCTCGTCTGGCTGTTTGAAGCCGATTTGCGCGCGGGATTGCAAGGCGTATCCTGTCCCGTTGTGCTGGTGCATGGAGAAAACGATCCCCTGATGCCCATCGCCGCCGCCCGCTGGCTGGCCGAAAGTCTGCCCCGCGCCACATTGCATGTCATTCCCGGCAAGGCGCACGCGCCTTTCGCGCCACCGGCAACGCCCGCAACCCGCGCCGCCATCAGGTTTTTACGAGAACGCCCCCCGTCATGAAGAATTTTCGCGCCTCTCCTCTCGTCCAATCGTCCCTGCCCTCCAAACTGCGGGTGCGACAGAGTTTCAACAAAGCGGCCAATACCTACGATGGCGCCGCCAAGGTGCAACGCTGGGTCAGCGCCCGACTGGTCAGCGGATTGCCCTCCGCGCTGATCCCCGCCATCATCCTTGACGCCGGCTGCGGCACAGGCTTCGGGCTGGAAATGCTGGGGCTGCGTTTTCCCGCCGCGCGGCGCATCGCCCTGTATTTTTCCCCCGCCATGCTGGCGCACATCCGGCAACTGGAATTCGGCGTCTGCGGCGATATCGAGCACATCCCCCTGAAGGACGAAGTCGCGGGGCTGTACTGGTCGAACCTCACCGCCCAATGGTGCGACCCCTACGCCTTGAGCCGAGAAGCCTGGCGGGTACTCTGGCCGAACGGCGCGCTGTCCCTTTCCAGCCTCGCGCACGGCACTTTTCATGAGCTTGAAGAAACTTTCGCCCAGATCGACGACTATCGCCACATCCTGCCCTTCCAGAGCGAGGAAGACTGGCGCGCCGCTCTCGAACAGGCGGGATTTTGCAACATCCGGATTCACACGGAAACTTGCGTTGCCCACTACCGCGATTTACGCAGCCTGCTGAAAGCCATCAAATCCATCGGCGCCAACCAGTTGGGCGCTTATCGCCGCCCCAGCCTGATGGGTCGCAAGGCGTGGATGAAACTGGAATCCCTCTACGAAACCCGGCGCACCACACGCGGTCTGCCCATCACCTATCAAGTCATGCTCTGCTACGCGAACAAATGACGAAGCGATGACAAGCGCGTTTTTCATCACCGGCACCGACACCGAAGTCGGCAAGACCTACGCGACCTCTGCCCTGCTGCACCGCGCCCGACAGTCGGGATTCACTGCGCTGGGATTGAAAGCTGTTGCGGCAGGCGTCGGGGCGGACGGCAAAAACGAAGACGTGGAAGCCCTCCGCGCCGCCTCCAGCCCCGATCTGGAATTGCCGGAGCGCATCCGCAATCCGTATCTGTTCGCCCCGCCCATCGCCCCGCACATTGCCGCGCAGGAAGCGGGCGTGCGGATGGAATTCGCCGTCATCCAGTCCGCCGTGCGCCGTGCCGCGCAACAGGCCGACGTGGTGCTGCTGGAAGGCGCAGGCGGTTTTCGCATTCCTCTGGGGCCGGAAGGCGACAGCGCCGATCTGGCGCAACTGCTGGGACTGCCCGTCATTCTGGTCGTCGGCATGCGTCTGGGCTGCCTGAACCACGCCCTGCTGACCGTCGAAGCCATCCTCGCCCGCCGACTTCCCCTTGCGGGCTGGATCGCCAACAGCATCCTCCCGGACATGCCCTCTTACGCCGACAACCTCGCCACCCTGAAAAAACTCATGCCCGCCCCCCTCTTGGGCGTCATCCCGCACGCCCTGCCCGGCGGCCCGGAAGCTGCGGCGCGCGGGCTGGAATTCAGGTAATTTCTTTCACCCTCAGAAAACCCAAGGCAGGAATGTAACAGGGGCGGCTCGCTGCCGCCCCTGTCAGGTCGGTGTGCCTTAAAAAGTTCAGGCATCCTGCGTTTTGCTGCGCTGGATGGCGTCGCGCACGGCGCGTTCGGCGCTGCTCAGATTTTTGTCTTCCTTCGTCTTCGTATCCGGAGTTTGCTGCGACACCGCGCCAAACCCGGGAAAAGCGTTGCCCCAAGAGGTAAATGCGTTCAGGGAACTTTGCGCGACTTTGCTCAGATCGGCGAACGGATTGTTGGCGGCATCCCTGGGAATCCAAGGCGCAAAAAGGGCGCTCCACGCATCGGGAGAAAACGCATTCAGGGGGTCAGACGGCTTGCTCCCGCCTTTCGCGTCGGTCGTCGGAAGATTCGGCGCCCACAAACGCGCCATATCCTGCCAGGCACGTTGATAATATTCGAGGTAATTCAGCCAAAACGATGAAAAATCCTGCACGGTATTCCCTCCTCAGCGAAGCGCGTTGAAAGGTTAAAGCCTAACACATCTCCCAATTGCCGAACGCGAAAAATTGCATTGGAAAACGGACAGAAGACCGTCGATTTGGCAGGACGGGTTCAGGCAGGGGGGACAGGTAGGGCGCGCTCTCCGAGCGCGCCGCAGGTTAACGACGGCGCTTTCGGAGAAAGCGCCCTACCTAACCCCCCTACCTAACCCGCCCTGCCTGAACCGCGTCTAAAATGCATACCTCACCCGCACCCCGCCCGTCACCCCTTCGCGTTTGCCGACATAGCCTTGCAATCCAAAATCCAGCGACAGCGGTTGGTTTTGCGTGGGGCTTAAGGTCACGCCCACTTCCAGCAGCCCCGTATCGCCCTTGAGTTTGGGCGTGTCCAGTTGATGGCCGTAGATGCTGGCTTTGGCTTTGCCCGCGTATTCATGTTCCCACGCCGCGCCCAGCCAGGTTTGGGCGGTGCGGCTGACGGCGTAATTCCATCTCGCGCCCAGCCTTGTTCTTTGCGAATCGACCGCCTTGAATTTTACGGTCTCGCCCGTGGTCAGTTTTACGGTGTCGCCGCCCTGATGGCTCCACAGGTATTGTCCGTAGAACTGCATGCTGGATTGTTCATTCAGTTGCAGGCGATAGCCTGACCCCACGTGCGCGCTGGCGTAGGTGGATTCGGCGTCGTAGGCGGTGGCGCGGCTGAGGCCACTGATGAGCGGGAAGTTGGCGCGGAAATCCGTTTTGACCCTGCCGCCTCGCGCCGAGGCTTCGGCGTAGAAGTTGCCTTGTTCTGTTTTATTGAAATCCAGATGCGCGAGGAGGCCGCCGCCGGTGTAGTCGGTGTCGCCTTTGCCGTGCACGCGGGCGGCATTGGCAAAACTGTTGTAGCTGTCGTAATCCCCTTCGCCGTGTTCGAGGAACGCGCCGATGGTTAATTCGCCCGCGCCCACCGTATTGGCGACGCTTGCGCCCGCGACCAGCGCATAGCCGTCTACGTCGATGTGCGAACCGGTGTTATGCCGCAGGTTGCCGCCGCCGATGGCGGCGAAGCCGGAAAAACCGATCCTACCTGCCGCTGAGCGTTGCGATTGCAGCGCGGCGGTGATGCCCCGGTCGGCAATGAAGTCGGCAGCCTGATTGAGAAAGCTCGTTGCCGCGAGAAAGCCTTCGGACAGGGCTTTGGTTTGCGCGTTGAGGGTGATGCCGTTGCCGCTGCCGGAGCCACTGTCGGTCTTGCTGTTCAGCGTGGCGATCAGGTTCGTGGCATCGTTGGGGTCGACCAGAATACCGAAGTCGTAGATAAAGGCGATGCCGGATGTCGCGGTGACGGAACTCACCGGGTTGATGCCGCTGGCGCTCAGCGTACCCGCGTCAATAAGGGTGATTTTGTGGCCTGCGGCAAGGCTGGTCGGGTTGACGCCGCCATCGAGGGCGATGTTGATTTGGCTGCCGTCAACTGTCGCGTTGCCGGTCACGGTAAGCAGGGTATTGCCATCCGCGATCGTCGCGGGCAGGTAGAAATTCAGGATACTGCCGTTGCTCGCGATCAGATCGCCGCCGATGCTGCCGTTCTGATAAGCGTTCAAAATCCCGCCGCCGCTGAGGGTCACATTGTGGCTGCCAACGACGCTGCCGCGCAGGGAAAAGGCCGCGCCGTTGGCGACGCTGACGGCGCTGGTGAGGCTGCCGGTCAAATCCAGCGTACCGCCGTTGACCGTGGTGGCGCCAGTGTAGGTGTTCGCGCCGGTGAGTACGGTATACCCGGCGGTATTGACCACGCTGAGGTTTCCGGAAATGGCGATGGCCGCGCCGGTGGAAGTTCCGTCACGCGTGAAGTAATAGTTTGTGCCGGTATGATTGAACTGCACGGTTCCCACGCCAGGGCCGCTGGTGACGCTGGCGGTGTCCAGAATTCCCGCGCCGGTGGCGGGGGCTGTCGCCGCCGCGCCGATGTTGAGGGTGCCGACGCCGGTGCTGTCGAAACCGAGGATAAGGCTTCCCGTGTTGACTTTGCCGCCGTTCATGATGCTTAGCGTCCCTGTGCCGGCAGTGCCCACGGAAAGGTCAATGGAATTCGTCCAGATGGAACCCGCGCCGTCGACGGTGACGCTGCCCACACTGCCTGAACTCCGACCAATGTGACCCTCGTTACTGAGAACCTGCCCACCCGTGGTGATGTTCACTGTGCCTGTGCTGTCGTTATTATAGCCCACGGAAAGCGTACCGGAATTCGTCCAGATGGAACCCACGCCGTCGACGGTGACGATGTTCGCCTGGTCGCTATAACCGATGAGGCCGTCGTCATTGGAAACCTGCCCGCCATTAAGGATATTCAGCCTGCCACGGCCGGAATAGCCAATGACAAGGGCATTGGTATTCGTCCAGGTGGAACCTGAGCCGTCAACGGTAACGCTGCCCACACTGCCTGAAGCATCGCCAATGCGTCCATAGGTATTGGTAAGCGTTCCGCCTTCTGTGATGTACAGGTTCGCCGTACCGCCGCTCGTGCCGACCACGACAGTCGCCGAGGTCGCGTTCTCACTCGCACCGATACTGACGTTGGCGTTGCTGATGGTGGCGTTGTCAGTCGCACTTGGTGCGTTATCGGGATCCCAGTTGGCATCGGTTGTCCATTTGTCATCGCCGCCGCCGCCATCCCAGATTTGATCCGCCCAGACCTGCCCGGAAGCTCCGGCAAAACCCGCCGCGACCAGCAGGGCGATCAGTTTATGCCTATGGAATTGCCGGGGGGGGGGGGGGGTAAGGTGTAAAGCCTTGCAGACAGCGGCTTTACG
>JAISRR010000174.1 GCA_031273565.1 Zoogloeaceae bacterium
CGCGACCAGTCTTTCCCGGCGTCTGCTCTGGTTTCCCCTTGGCCAGCAGGCGTTGCACATCCTGCCGTTGTTCCTTGTCGCCTGCGGCCTGCAAATTCTGATGCGTATGCTGGCGGGCGACAGTTTTCCCGGTTGGGGCCAGTTCATCCCGCCCCTTGTCACCGCCCTGCTTTGGCCTGTCGTCTCCTTCCTGCTCCTGATCCCCCAATACCAGCCGGAGGAACGGGATGAAAACCGTCCCATCTGAGCCGGGAAAGATTCATGATTGATTTTCGCCCTCCCGACCAGGAACTCCAGAACTTTCGCCATCGCGTCTGGATCGCCGTCGCGGGCGTTCTCCTCTGCCTTATCCTCCTCTTTGCCCGCCTGTTCTATCTACAGGTCACACAGGAAGAATATTACGCCACCCGCGCCGAGAGTAACCGCATTTCATTTTCGCCCATCGTTCCCAACCGGGGGTATATCGAAGACCGCAACGGCGTCATCCTGGCGCGCAATTATTCCGCTTTCACCCTGGAAATCACGCCGTCCAAAACCCGAAATCTGGAAGAGACGATTGCGGCCGTCTCCGAAATCGTCGACATCCAGCCCAAGGACATCAACCGTTTTCAGCGTCTTTTGCGGGAATCCCGGAATTTTGAATCCATTCCCCTGCGCAATCGCCTGAGCGACGAGGAAATCGCCCGTTTTGCCGCCCACCGCTACCGTTTTCCCGGCGTCGAAGTCAAGGCGCGGCTGTTTCGCCAGTACCCGGAAGGCGCGCTGGCGGTGCACGCCATTGGCTACATCAGCCGCATCAACGATGACGATCTGGCGTGGATAGAAGAAGAATCGGCCAACCGCCCGGAGCGCAACATCAATTACAAGGGAACATCGCTCATCGGCAAGATCGGGCTGGAAAAGCATTATGAATTTGAGCTGCACGGCACAACCGGCTACGAGCAGGTGGAAGTAGACAAGGATGGACACGCCGTGCGTGTGCTGACGCGCTCGCCGCCCGTTCCCGGCAATAACCTGGTTCTGACCCTGGACAGCGGGCTGCAAAAAATGGCCGAAGCCACCTTCGGCAACCGCCGGGGGTCGCTGGTCGCGCTGGATCCCAGAAATGGCGCGGTGCTGGCCATTGTCTCTTCGCCCGCCTTCGACCCCAACCTGTTCGTCGACGGCATCCGCTCCGAAGATTGGGATCAGCTCAACAAGAACCCGGACAAGCCCATGCTGAACCGCGCCATCTCCAGCATTTATCCGCCAGGCTCCACCTTCAAGCCCCTGATGGCGCTGGCGGCATTGACGCAGGGCAAGCGCACCCCGGAGCAGACGATTGCCGATCCCGGCTATTTCGATTTCGGCAACCGTCGTTTCATGGACGACAAGGTTGGCGGACATGGCATCGTCGACATGAAAAAATCCATCGTCGCCTCCTGCAATACCTATTATTACCGTCTTGCCAATGATATGGGCATCGACAATATCGCCCGTTTCATGGACGCTCTGGGTTTGGGTAGCCGCACGGAAATCGACATTCCGGGCGAAAGCGTCGGTGTCCTGCCTTCGCCGGAATGGAAAGCCCGACGCTTCAAAAACAAGGAACAGCAAAAATGGTTTCCGGGCGAAACCATCTCGGTCGGCATCGGTCAGGGCCAGAACGCCTACACTACCTTGCAGATGGCGCACGCGCTCTCCAACATTCTCAACTATGGCCGCGTTTATCGGCCCCATCTCGTGCAGGCCATCAGGAATCCCGGAACCGGCGAGGAACGCAGGCTGGCGACAGAACCCGCGCGCCAGATCGACCTGAAGCCGGAACATGTGAATTTCATCAAGAACGCGATGGCGGGCGTCAACAAGGAAGGCACGGCGGCGCGGGCTTTTGCGGGCGCGCCTTATGAATCCGGCGGCAAAACCGGCACCGCCCAAGTGTACAGTCTCCGGGGACAACGCTATGCGGGACGCACCAGGGAGCGCCTGCGCGATCATTCCTGGTTCATCGCCTTCGCGCCGGTGGAACAGCCGGAAATCGTCGTCGCCGTGATGGTGGAAAACGGCGGCTTCGGCGCGACATCGGCAGCGCCCATTGTCCGTCAGGTGTTTGATTACTATCTCCTGAAAAAAGCGGTCAACGGCCCGGCCCCGGAAGTGGACGCGCCCGAAGATGGCCCGGAGGAAACCGACGAGGAACACGCCCATGAGCACGATCACGAACCGGCTTAAATACTGGACGCGCCAGACCGTCGCCCATCTGGATTTTCCCTTGCTCCTCATTGTTCTGGCGCTCATGGGCATCGGGCTGGTGACGGTTTATTCGGCCACCGCTTCCGCCAATTTTTCCCGCCTCAACAACCAGCTCATCAACATGGCGGCGGCGCTTGCCGTCATGCTGGTCGTCTCCCGGATTCCGCCCCATAAACTGATGCGCTTTGCCGTCTGGCTTTATCTTCTCGGCGTCATCCTGCTGATCGGCGTTTTTTTGTTCGGCGTCAAGGTCAATGGCTCGCAACGCTGGTTGTCTTTGGGATTTACGCGCATTCAGCCTTCGGAAATCATGAAAATCGCCATGCCCATGATGTTGGCGTGGTTTTTCCACAAATACGAGTCGGAACTGGAGTTGAAGCATTTTGCCATCGCGGCGGTCATTTTGCTGCTGCCGACCCTGCTGATTCTGAAACAGCCGGATCTGGGCACCTCGCTCCTTGTCGGCGCGGCAGGGTTTTTTGTCATTTTTTTTGCCGGGTTGCCCTGGAAGATCATGCTCGGCATGGGCGTTGCCGCAGGCGCGGCCCTGCCCTTCATCTGGAATCTGGTGTTGCGCGATTACCAGCGGCGGCGCGTGCTGACCCTGATTGACCCCACCTCCGACCCGCTCGGCGCGGGTTATCACATCATTCAATCCACCATCGCCATCGGCTCCGGCGGGCCGTTCGGCAAGGGCTGGTTAAACGGCACGCAGACGCATCTGGAATTCATCCCCGAAAAACACACGGATTTCATTTTCGCCGTGTTTTCGGAAGAATGGGGCCTGATGGGCAATATCGTGTTGCTGATCCTCTTCGCCCTGCTGATCGTGCGCGGCCTGATGATCGCCTCAAGCGCGCCCACACCATTCTCCCGCCTGCTCGCCGCCGCGATCAGCCTGGTCTTGTTCATCTACGCTTTCGTCAACATGGGCATGGTTTCCGGTATCCTTCCGGTAGTTGGCGTTCCCTTGCCTTTCATCAGCTATGGCGGCACCGCGCTCGCGACCCTGATGCTGGGCGTCGGAATCCTGATGAGCATCAAAACCCACAAAACGCAATAAGTCACGCAATGATAACCACGAACCGCGCATTTCAATTTGCCCCTGCCAAAACCCGTTCTGGAGAAGACATAAGCCCCGACCTGACCCGGCGGATTTGTTATACGTTTTTCCTGCTGCTTCCGGTTTTTCTGCTTTCGGCCTGTAGCGTCACGCCTGGCCGTCTGGTCAAAGGTGGCAACGCGCCCGCCAGAATCATCAAAACAACGCCTGCCACAGGCGGCGGCTATTACAAGGACGATGGCCCCGCCGAAGCGGATATTGACCTGGACGCCATCCCTGACGCGGAACCGCGTCAGGAACCCCTGCACCGCTGGGCCAACCGGCCTTACGAAGTGCTCGGCAGGAAATATGTCCCGCAAACCCAGGTCAAGGCGTTTCGTCAGGAAGGCATCGCCAGTTGGTACGGTAAAAAATTTCACGGACAGAAAACTTCCACGGGCGAAACTTACGACATGTTCGCCATGACCGCCGCCCACCCCACCCTGCCGCTGCCTTCCTACGCCCGCGTCACCAATCCGGCCAATGGCCGCGCCGTGGTGCTGCGCGTCAATGACCGGGGGCCGTTTCACGCGGAACGCATCATGGATCTTTCCTATGCCGCCGCCCACCGGCTGGGCTATATCAATACGGGCAGTGGCCGGGTCATTGTGGAGACCATCGTGCCCGGAGCATCCCTTGCGCCGGTCGCCGCCCAGCCGACGCCGCAACGCGACGCGGAAGAACTGGACAATCTTTCCCGCCAACTCTCCGAAGTCGCCGCCGTCGTCCGTTCCGGTTCAAGCGCCGAAGCGCCAGAGCGGGGCATCTTTTTGCAACTGGGCGCATTCGCCAGTTTCGAGAATGCCGAAAACCTGAAAAATCACCTGACCCGCGAACTGGACTGGTTATCCGACACGATTCACATCTATCAGACCGACAACCTCTACCGCCTGCAACTTGGCCCCTATCCCGCCCGCGTCGCTGCCGAATACATGGCCGGGCGCATCCGGGAATATCTGGGCTATATGCCAACGATCATCAACCGATGAGCCACAGTAACTCATGAAACGCATGGATATTCTTCTCGCCAATCCCCGGGGATTTTGCGCGGGGGTTGAGCGGGCCATCGCCATTGTCGAGCGCGTCCTGGAAAAATTCGGGCCGCCCGTTTATGTGCGTCATGAAGTCGTGCACAACAAATTCGTCTGTGACGGTCTGCGCGCCAAAGGCGCGATTTTCGTGGAAGAACTGGAAGCCATCCCCTCCGGCAGCGTCGTCGTTTTCAGCGCCCACGGCGTTTCCAACGCGGTACGCGCCAGAGCCAAAGCCAGAAATCTTGAAGTCTTCGACGCCACCTGCCCCCTTGTCACCAAGGTGCATGTGGAAATCGAGAAAATGCGCGCCAAAGAACGCGAAATCGTAATGATCGGCCACAAGGGACACCCGGAAGTCGAAGGCGCCATGGGGCAGAGCGCGGAAGGCATGTATCTGGTGGAAAATGCCGAAGACGCCGCGAACCTGCGCGTAAAACATCCGCAACAACTCTCCTATGTCACCCAGACCACGCTTTCCATCGATGACGCCAGGGTGGTCATTCACGCCTTGCGCCAACATTTTCCTGATATTCAGGGGCCCAAAAAGGACGACATCTGCTACGCTACGCAAAACCGTCAGGATGCCGTCAAGACACTGGCGCGGCAATGCGGGCTGGTGATTATTGTTGGCAGCCAGAACAGTTCCAATTCAAAGCGTCTCAAGGAAGTCGCGGCAAAAATGGGCGCGGAAGCCTATTTGATTGACACCGTCGAAGAAATTCAGGCCGAATGGCTCGCCGGCAAAACGCGCGTCGGCGTCTCTGCGGGCGCTTCCGCGCCGGAGGCGCTGGTAAAACAGGTGATTGAACACCTGCAAACCGAGTGTCACGGGCGCGTTGTCGAACAACAAGGCGTGGAAGAAAAAATCCATTTCCCTCTTCCCAAAGCCTTGTCGGAAGTTCTGACGCCAGAAAACAGCGCTCAGGAAACAGAAAACCTGTGGCGTGAAACGTCCCTGTAACCCAAGACAAACGCGCGATCTATCTTTACCCAAAATCTGGCGCAACGTCTCAGGGTCGTTCTGGACACCCGCCGCCGGGAACCCTGCCCCCATCCGCCCTTCGAGCGCCTTCTCCCCGTCGGAGAGGAGCAACCGTGTTCCCCATCAAGTGATTTCTGTGCGCCACGGGGCATTGTTTTTCAACATGGCGTTCATGATCGTCAGCAGTTTTCTCATGCAGGCCACGATGACGACCTTGGGCAACTTGCCCGCCTGCCTGAGGCGCTCGGCAAACGCCTTGATGACCTCATTGCAACGGCGGGCCGACAAGATGGCCATGTACAACACCGCGCGTACATCAGCGCGTCCGCCCCAGGTAAACCGTTTGCCACGATGCTTGCCGCTATCGTTGGCCAAAGGCGCAACACCGGCCAGCGCCGCGATCTGGCGGCGGTTGAGCGTACCCGGTTCCGGGCATTTCGCCAGCAAGGTGAGCGTCGTCACCGCCCCGACGCCGGGAATGCCGCGCAGCAGATCATCCTTGACCCGCCATGCTTCCGAGGCGCGCAGACGACGGTTCAGGTCGTTGTCGATGTCGGTAATCCGCTTCTCCAGCCAGGCGATGTGCTGTTTCAGGCGCTTCTGCACGCCTTCGGAAGCTGCCGTGTTGAGCCGGAGCACCTCTTGAACGCGCATATCGACCAACTGCCGCCGCCGGGTGAGCAGATCATCCAGGGCGCGGGTGTCCTCATCCTTGAGCGGGCGGATCTCGGGCCGGACGCCACGGGCAAACTCGGTCGCCGCGCGAGTCTCCAATCCGCCCGTGGCCTCCATCACGATCAGCGTCGGGGAAACTTCGCGCAAACAGGCCACGATTTGCGCAATCCCGGCCTCATCGTAGGCCACATGCAGCGATTTCATCAGGGTATCAATATGCAAGTCCAGGCTCGCTTTGGAGACATCGATACCGGCAAATTTTTCAACGATCACATCACTCATTTTCACCCCCCATCCTTGCAAAATGCGGGCTTCAAGCCCAGGCAACCGTTCGGGTTCTGCGTGAAAAACCGGCTGGACGCTCCGGGCTCTCCCACGGGCTTGGTGTCCCAAGGGGGAATCGAGCTGTACAGCCGGGCCTGTCAAAACAGAAAAATTCTATCGCTTTGGCGGGCAAACAGAACATACAAGGGAGTGTGTTGGCACCGCTTTCCCTCTGACCTTATTGTACAGGCGGTTGCGCCCGCACAATCGTTAGTCCTTTGCCGCCTTACGCTCAACCAGCCTGATCTTGTTGCCCTCAACAATCCAGACCGTTCCATTGGGCGGCGTTGCGACATACATAGGCTTTTTGGCCCGGATGCTCCAGAACACATGTGCTTCTGTGGGAACCGGATCCAGCAAGTGAGTCATCATGAGGCCGACGGCTTTTGGATCCGTCTGCAAGGCAATGCAGGTGTGAGTGAAGCCACGCTGCGAGACGATGTTGGAACCGCTGACCTCTACGCAATAAGTGCCCCCTATTGGTACGACATCGTTCCTGGTTGTTCCGGGGATCAGGTAAACCACCCAGTTATTTTCAGGCGCGGCGGTGGAGGGCAGCACCACAGCGTTGTAATTCTCCGAGCAAGGCTGGAATCTGGATGTCAACGCCGCTGCGCGGGCAGCGGCTGCGCCGGACTCATAGGGCGTAAGCGGGGCAGGTGTTTCCATTACCGTTACCGGGCCGGTCACCCCGTCTTTCGAGACGGCAACCCGATACAGCGCGGCTGGCGTTTGATCGA
>JAISRR010000012.1 GCA_031273565.1 Zoogloeaceae bacterium
TCTCCCGCCGGTTTTATCGCGCCGCGCTGGAACATGGCGCGTTGCTGCGTCCCATCGGCAACACGGTGTATCTGATGCCGCCTTACATCGTCAATGATACGGAAATCGAGCAGTTGGGGTGGGTGACGCAAGCGGCGTTGGCGGCGGTTTTGGGAGGTGAGGCGTGAAAAGCGGGGTTTCCCTATTTTCCAGATTAAAGGAGAGCGGTATGTCTTCCTTCCTGCGTTTACCTGTAGTTGGTATTTTGGCGGCCGGTCTTTTCGATTGCGCCAGCAATTGCACCCTCATTTCCATGGCAACGCTGTGTTCCGCAGCGTTGCCTGGTCCGGCTGTTCTGGCCATTAACTGGAAGCAAATGTTTTCCGCCGTATAACGCCCCATGCCCACCATTATTACCCACACCGCCCCTGTTCTGGTTTTGGGCGCAGCCCTTGGCGTTCGTCGTGTTTCGCCGCGCCTGTTCTGGGTCGCTGCTTTTTGCACGGTATTGCCCGATTTTGATGTCATCGGGTTTCGCTTTGGCGTGCACTATGCCGACCTTTTCGGGCATCGGGGCTTTTCCCATTCCCTGCTGTTTGCGCTGCTCTGCGGCGGTCTGGCTGCTCTGGCGGCGTCGTGGCTGCGCTGTCGCCGCTGGCTGGCTTTTGTGCTGATTTTCGCCGCCATCGCCAGCCACATCGCGCTCGACGCGGCAACGAACGGCGGTCTGGGCGTCGCCGCCTTCTGGCCTGTTTCCGACGCACGCTATTTCTTCCCCTGGCGACCCATTCAGGTGTCGCCGTTCGCGCTCACCGCTTTCTTTTCCGAACGCGGACTGAAAGTGCTGTACTCGGAATTCCTCTGGGTGTGGCTGCCTTGCCTGTCTTTGGCGCTGGTGGCGAGAATCGTCCAAATGGCGCGGCTTCGGGCAGCGAGTCATCCGCGTAAAAATCGGGAAGCGTGACGAACGCCTCCCGACGGTTTCGCCCCCCCTCCAGACTCGTGCAGCGCGAGGAATCCGCGCCAAAGGGCGGTCATCCCGGCATCAGGAATGCCGTTCTTCCCTCACGCCCCCGCCAACTGTTCCAGTTTCTGCGGCGCGAGAATTTCCCAGCTTCTGCGGCGACCCTTGATGACGCCCATGCGCAGCCAGTCGGCGAGCAGGCGGTTCAGGGTTTCGGCGCGGATGCCCAGGGTGGCGGCGAGTTGGCGTTGCTGCATGGGGAATTCGATGGCGTGCCCCCGATGCCGGTACAGGCGTAAAAAATAACCGGCCAGGCGTTCAGCGGCGGAGGTGCGCGCCAGCCATTCCACTTCGCTGACGCGGCGGCAGAGGCGCTGGCTGGCGCGTTCCAGCAAGCGCAGGGCGACTTGCGGGACGCGGGCGCAAAGTTCGGTCAAATCCTGCCGCCGCATCTGGAACAGGCGGCAATCGGTGCGGGCGCGCAGACTCACGGGCATGCGTCCATCAGGGCCGGCGGGCAGGAACATCAGCACTTCGGCAATCAGTTCCGGCGCAGAGACCAGCCAGAAGATGCGCTCCTCGCCATCGGCGCCGTGCTTCAGGGATTCCAGTTGGCCTGCTTCCAGCAGCCACCAGAAATCGGGTTCCGCCTGCTCATGGCAGAGCACTTCGCCTGCCATGAGTCGGCGGGGCGCGCCGTTTTCCAGCAAGGGCAGAAGCGCGTGGACGTCAACATCCTGAAAAACGGGATGTTCAGCAAGGCGGCGCAGGTGCGCTGTCTGCATGTGGGGAAACTTGAGAAAAGTCATTTTCATTCCTGAGTGGATCGGGCATCATTCCCAGACAATGATAATCATTATCGTTTCTGTTTAACACCCTTTAACCCCCCTCTTGAGGCGCCTCATGTCAGCACCATCTGCTTTTCCGCTTTCGCGTCAGCGCGCGCTTACGCTCATTATGTCCAGTCTTTGCGCGGCTTTTACGCCTTTTGCGCCGCGCTTTGTCCATGCCGCCGAAGATGCGCCGGTCGAAGAAAAAACGCTGCCTGCGGTGGAAACGGTTTCCGCCATCCGTTCGAGCGGCGTGGTCGAATCTTCGCCGCTGTCGGTCAGCGTTGTCGACCAGGAAACGCTGGCCGAACGTCCGGGCGCGGGCGGCATCCAGCGCGCGCTGGAAGAAATTCCCGGCGTCGAATTCGCCCGTTCCGGCGGGCTGGGCGGGCAGATTGTGATGCGCGGCTTCAATTCCAACCAGTCGCGCTCCATCGTCACTATTGACGGCGACCGTTATCACGGGCGCAGCACGCTGGAATTCAACATGTTCGACCCGAACGCCATCGAGCGCATCGAGGTCATTCGCGGCCCGGCTTCGGCGCTCTATGGCGCGGACGCGATGAACGGCGTGGTGAACATCGTCACCCGCCGCGCCAGCGTGGGGCGGGACGAGCCTTTTCGCCTGACGCCGCGTCTGCGCGCGCTGGAATATGGCAGCGTAAACAACATGCGCGGCGCGCGCGTGGAACTCGAAGGCGGCGGCGCGGGCTTTGACGTGCTGATCGGCGTGAGCGATCGTCGCGCGGGCGATTACGACACACCGGAAGGTCGCGCCAAAAACAGCGCCTTTAACAGCACGCAACTGGATTTTAATCTGGGCTATCGCCCCAACGACGATTCGCGCTTGGAACTCTCCGGTCGCTACGCCAATGTGAGCACCGAGCGCGCGGGCGGGCTGGGCGCGGCGCCGGGCATGCCGCGACAGGAAGTCCGGGAAGACCCGATCATCGAACGCTATCTGCGCCTCG
>JAISRR010000086.1 GCA_031273565.1 Zoogloeaceae bacterium
TTTCAGATGGCGGCGAATGGTCGTCGGGTAATCGGCGAACGAATCCTGCACGCAGGTATCCAATCCCCGTGCGCGGGCGGCGGTGAGCAGGTTGCCGATGAACACGCCATAATCCAGAAACATGCCGCGCCCCAACCCGGCATCCAGCGTAAGGATCAATCCCACCGGCGCGTCAAAAAAGCGGTAGTTGCGCCCGCTCTGCGCCCGCATGCGTTCCTTGTCGCCTCTGGCGATCTCCAAAAGCCCATACAGCCCGAACCCCATCTGGCGGCGACGGGATAACCAGGGGTCGCTCCAGTGTTCGGGATAAAAATCGAAATCGCGGCTTTCCTTTCTGCCCTGTGCGTATTCCGACAGAATGGCGGTGGAAAGCGCCTTGCGCGCTTCCCCGGCGAGCGCATGTACCCGCCACGGCTGCACATTGCCGCCGGAAGGCGCGCGGGCGGCGAGTTCCAGCAACTCACTGACGACCTCCCGCGACACCGGCGTGGGCAAAAAGCGGCGCACGGAATGGCGGGAACGAATCACGTCGGCGACAATCGCCGCAGCTTGAAGGTCGAAATGCGGCATGTTGTTCTCCGGTTGCAAAAGCGGCATTCTCAATTCAGGGTGGCGGCATCGCCATGAGGTGCATCAAAATCCCCCCGCGCCGGCCTTCACTTCCCAGTCTTCCAATTGGGCGGGCAGAACGCCGTAAATGAGCACATGGCGTTCCGAAACCGGGTCGAAGGCAACGGGGACGATGGCGAGAGGCGGGGCGGGCATTGTGGGTTGCGCGTGCAGCCAATCCAGCGCCGCTTGCCGCGCGGCGGCGAAACTGGCGTGCAGTGCGCGCAAGGCAGGGTGGCGGACGGGCAGGAAAACGGCTTGTCGCCTGTCCAGCAATTGATCGCGGCCCAGATATTGCACCGCGTAACCATCCGCCGGACGGGGCAGAGGCAGTTCTTCCAGTCGGAAAGGGTCGCCGAGAAAAGGCGTTTCTTCGGCGTGGGTCATGCCGGTTCGTCTGGCGTCAGCAGGGTTTCGAGTTGCCGGATGTGGTTAAGCAGTTGTTGCTTGCGTTTTTTCAGGCGCGGGATGAGCAACTGGTCGGCGGGCGGCGGATTCTGAATGAGCTGCGCGATGGTTTGATCGAAATTGTCGTGTTCGACCACCAGATCTTGCAGGCGCTTTCTGGCGGCTTCCTGTTCTTCAGGCGGCAGGGGGAGATGAGGCGGCGTCATGGTGATTTTTACCGGAGGCAAAATATGGGTTCATTTTATTCAGTTCCGGGCGACTTGCGGGCGCTTGCGAAAATTTACGCGAAATATCCTAAAATCTGTACTCGACATTTCAGGATCGGCACATGAACAAGGCTTTTACCCGCGAAACGGATGGCGATGATGAGGATGAGGAACTTTCTCCGGCGCTGAAACTGCCGCCGGGCAGCAAAAATTACATCACGCCCGCCGGGTACGCCCGTCTGCTGGCGGAACAGGATGCCCTGATTCGTGAGGAACGCCCGCGCATGGTGGAGGTGGTCGCCTGGGCCGCCAGTAACGGCGACCGCTCGGAAAACGGCGATTATCTCTACGGCAAAAAACGCCTGCGCGAGATCGACCGGCGCATTCGTTTTCTGAACAAGCGTCTGGATAACGCGCAGGTGGTCGATCCGCTGGTGCAGGGAGATAACGAGCAGATTTTTTTCGGCGCGACCGTCACCCTGAGTTTTGATGGCGCGCCGGAACGGACGTTTGCCATCGTCGGCATCGACGAGGCGGACGCATCAAGCGGGCGCATCAGCTGGATTTCCCCGCTGGCGCGCGCGCTGATTAAATCCCGCGCCGGTGACAGCGTGCGTTTTCAAACCCCCGCCGGAGTGCGGGAAATCGAGATAGTGGACGTGCGCTATTTGCCGCTGGAATAACGGTGTCAGGAGAATTGTCGTTGTAGCGCGTTACGGATTAGCGACCACTCCCTCCGCCCTTTCGGGATACCTCTCTCGTCAAGGGTAACGTGCAATACCGCTTCGTAATTGACAACGCCTCGCTGGCGTCGCCGCCCCACAAAGATGACAGATGACCGTCAAATCTTGCGCCAGCAGCGATGGCGCCGGCTGATACGCCCGAAACGGGCTTCATCCTGAAACATCGCCCGTCCCAGAGGAGAGGGTAGGCAAGCGCCACGCATGACTTTATATGACAACCGTATTCATGCGATTGCCCTGTCTGCGAAACCTGTCTTCTGTCCACTGACAAGCTATAATCTTTGATTTTTTGGCACCCCTTTCCCCCATGCTTGTTTTTCGCGGTTTTCGCCGCTCCTTTGCAACCTCCACAGTGCTGACCATCGGCAATTTCGATGGCGTGCACCGGGGGCATCAAACCTTGCTGGCGCATTTGATTGCCACGGCGCGGCGCGGTGGGCTGCCTGCCGCCGTGATGACCTTTGAGCCGCATCCGCGCGAATTTTTCTCGCCTGCCACCGCGCCCGCCCGACTCTCGACCCTGCGCGAAAAACTGGAAGCTTTCGCGGCGGCGGGCGTGGACGAGGTTTACGCCATACGCTTCAACGCCGCCTTCGCCGCCCTCTCCGCCGAGGCTTTCGTGGAAGAAACCCTGCACAGCGGCCTGCATGTGCGTCATCTCATCATCGGCGACGATTTCCGTTTTGGCGCGGAACGCCAGGGAAATTTTTCATATTTGCAGGCAGCGGGACGCAGACTGGGCTTCAAGGTCGAAGCCATGCCCACCGTGTCGCACGCGCGCGAACGGGTTTCCAGTTCCGCCATCCGCACGGCGTTGGCAACAGGCGATTGCGCGAAGGCGGAAACTTTTCTGGGGCATCCTTACGCCATCGCCGGACAGGTGGTGCATGGGCGCAAGCTGGGGCGGCAACTCGGATTCGCCACGGCCAATATCCGCATTCGCCACAATCCCCCGCCGATGCAGGGCGTGTTTGCCGTGCGCGTGTCCGTGGGCGACAAGGTATCCCTGCCGGGCGTCGCCAATCTGGGGCTGCGCCCGACCATTGCAAACGCGAGTGGACTGGCGCCCTTGCTGGAAGTGCATCTGCTCGATTTCACCGGCAACCTTTATGGCGCGCATCTACACGTCGCTTTTTTGCAAAAATTGCGCGCCGAAATGAAATTTGCCGACCTCACATCCCTGAAGCGCCAGATCGCTCAGGACGTGCGGGCGGCGCAGGCGTTTTTCTCTCCGTCCCCGCAAGCCGAATCTCCGAATCCCTTAAGTTACTTGAGCACCTGTCATGGCTGATTACAAACACACCCTGAATTTTCCCGACACCCCCTTTCCCATGCGCGGCGACCTGCCCAAACGGGAGCCGCAATGGGTTGCGGCATGGCAGGAAAAAAAGCTCTACCAGAAAATCCGCGCCATCTGCGCGGGGCGTCCCCGCTTCACCCTGCACGACGGCCCGCCCTACGCCAATGGCAACATTCACATCGGCCACGCCGTAAACAAGGTGTTGAAGGACATCATCGTGCGCAGCAAGACCCTGGCGGGTTTTGATGCGCCCTATGTGCCGGGTTGGGATTGCCACGGCCTGCCCATCGAGCATCAAATCGAAAAACTGCACGGCAAACATCTGCCCGCTGACCGCGTGCGCGAACTTTGCCGCGCCTATGCCGCAGAACAGGTGGAACGGCAGAAAAAAGATTTCATTCGTCTGGGCGTGCTGGGCGATTGGGATAATCCCTATCTCACCATGAATTTTCAGGCCGAGGCGGACGAACTCCGCGCTCTGGGCAGGATTCTGGAACAAGGTTATCTGTATCAGGGTCTGAAGCCGGTGAACTGGTGCATGGATTGCGGTTCCGCGCTGGCGGAAGCGGAAGTGGAGTATGAAGATAAAACCTCGACCGCCATTGATGTGGCCTTTCCCGTCGCGGACAGCCAGCTTGCCAGGGTCGCGGCGGTTTTTGGATTACCGGACATCAGCAGCCCCGTCTTCGCCGTCATCTGGACGACAACCCCCTGGACGCTGCCCGCCAATGAAGCGGTATGCGTGCATCCAGAATTCACCTACGAACTGCGCGACACGCCGCGTGGAAAATTGATTCTGGGGCGCGAACTGGCCGACGCCGCCCTGCAACGTTACGAACTCGCGGGCGCTACGCTGGCGACCTGTCCGGGAACGGCGCTGGAAAAGCTCAAATTGCGCCACCCGTTTCAGGCGCGGGAAGTGGCGATCATCTGCGGCGAACACGTCACCGCCGAAGCGGGCACCGGCCTCGTGCATACTGCCCCGGCGCACGGCGCGGACGATTATATCGTCGGCAAACGTTACAATCTACCGGTGAATAACCCGGTCGGCAACGACGGCGCGTTTCTGGCGAACACCCCGGCGCTTTCCGTTGGCGAACTGGCGGGTAAAAGCGTCTGGGACGCCAACCCGCTGGTGTTACAGGAACTGGAAGCCGAAGGGCTGCTTCTGAAGCAGGAAAAAATCCGCCACAGTTATCCGCATTGCTGGCGGCATAAAACGCCCATCATCTTCCGCGCCACGACGCAATGGTTCATCGGCATGGCGCAGCGCGCCCATGACGACGAGAAGAATCCCACCCTGCGCCGGATTGCCGAAAAAGCCGTTGATGAAACACAATTTTTCCCGGCCTGGGGTCGCGCCCGGCTGGAGAGCATGATGAAAACCCGGCCTGACTGGTGCATCTCACGCCAGCGCAACTGGGGTGTGCCGATTCCTTTCTTCCTGCACAAAGCAACCGGACAGCCGCATCCGCGCACGCTGGAAATGATTGAAGCCGTGGCGAAGCGGGTGGAACAATCCGGCATCGAAGCCTGGTTCAGCCTTGACCCTGCCGAACTTCTCGGCGCGGAAGCCGACGATTATGTGAAGATGAAAGACACGCTCGATGTCTGGTTCGATTCCGGCTCAACGCACTGGCACGTCATGCGCGGCTCGCACGACGCCGCCCACGACTGGCCTGCCGACCTGTATCTGGAAGGCTCCGACCAGCATCGCGGCTGGTTCCAGAGTTCGCTCCTCACCGGCTGCGCCCTCGACGGTCACGCCCCCTACAAGGCGCTCCTGACGCATGGTTTCGTGGTCGACGGCAAGGGGCGCAAGATGTCCAAGTCTCTGGGCAACGTCATCGCGCCGCAGCAGGTGGCGGACAAAATGGGCGTGGAAATTCTGCGCCTGTGGATTGCCTCGACCGACTATTCCGGCGAACTTTCCCTCTCCGATGAAATCCTGAAGCGTGTCGTCGAAGCCTACCGCCGCATCCGCAACACGGTGCGTTTTCTGCTCGCCAATGTCGCCGATTTCGACGCCGAAAAGAACATGCTGCCGGTTGAGGAATGGGTGGAAATTGACCGTTATGCGCTCTTGTTCACCCGCGCCTTGCAGGATGAGGTAACGGAGTATTACGAGTCTTACGAATTCCATCCCATCGTACAGGCGCTGCAAACCTTCTGCTCCGAAACTTTGGGCGCGTTTTATCTGGATATTCTCAAAGACCGCCTGTATACCACGGCAGAAAATTCCCGCGCCCGCCGTTCGGCGCAAAGCGCGCTCTGGCACATCATCCAGACCCTCGTCCGGCTGATGGCGCCCATCCTGAGCTTCACTGCCGAAGAAATCTGGCAAACGCTGACCCGGAACCCGGATGATTCCATCATGCTGCATACCTGGCACGAACTGCCCGCCATCGCTGGCGAAGCCGAAGCCGCGCTTGCCGGACGCTGGGAGAAAATCCGCGCCATCCGCGCCGAAGTTCTGAAGGCGATGGAAGCACTGCGCGTCGCCGGAAAAATCGGCTCGTCCCTGCAAGCGGCTGTCCGCATCACCGCCGAAG
>JAISRR010000100.1 GCA_031273565.1 Zoogloeaceae bacterium
GCATGCCGTTCAGCCTCTCCCTGCATGGATATGGTAATGCATAGGCATTAAAAACCACGCGCAAATGCTCAAGATCAGCGCAACGGCGGAAATCCAGCGCACCAGCCGCCAGATTCCCGGGCCGTGTTTCAGGATGGAAAGCTGCTCCGTATACACCGTCTCGCAGGCGTGATTCCCCGTGTCGGTACGGGTGATGCTCGTGCCACGGGAAAAATTACCGTGGCCGTATTCCGCCAGATAGCCCTCGAAATAGACCTGATCGCCAACCCTGACTTTCCTCAAGGTTTTCAGAATATCGCGCCGATCGGCAAGCATGTGGTTATTGGATATTTTATACGGGGAAAACCGTTCCCAATCTTCCATGGCCGAGCCTTGCCAGTAGCATGTCCATTGCCCGCTGCTGAACTTGAGCCGCTGGTAAATGCCGGAAAATGCATTGCTTCCCCAGACGACGCAAAGATCGGCCACATTGAGGTGATCGCCCCATGCCTTGTGCGCGCGATCCCAGAACGCATCCGATTCGTGCTTGCTCACGACCAGGCCATAGAGCCGGTAGCGATAAAGCGGATTGATGCGATAGGTGATGCCGCCCACCGTGGTCTGAAAAGGCTCGCGGCGGGCCGCTTCCTGCACCGGCTCATCTTCAAGCCCCGCCAACAGTTCCGTAACGGGCGGCAGCGTGTCACCCTGATACAGCCCTACCCCCAAGGTAATCAGGCTGGCAAAGAATACAAACCTGACCCAATGTAGCACAGTATTCTCTCCTTATTGGCGTGTCCAAAACAAACGCCCGATCTATAAACCATAAACCATGATATCATATACCGCAATTTATTATCAGGCGTTAAAATACTCACAAATACCGCCCCGCCCGCTCTTTTTTGCCAGATTCCCCCGGATATCGTTCCCATGCTGCGCATTACCGAACTTCGCCTGCCGCTCGGCCACGCGCCCGAGGCGCTCATCGCCGCCGCTGCCGCCCGGCTGTGCATCGCGCCCACGGCGCTGACCGGCCTCACCGTGTTCAGGCGTAGCCACGACGCGCGCCAAGGGCTGGATTTCGTCTACACCGTCGATGTTGAACTGGCCGATGCAGCCCTTGAAGCCGCGCTCCTGCGGCGATTCGCGTCCGATCGTCATATCGGCCCGAGTCCCGACACCCGTTACCATTTCGTTGCCCGCGCGCCAGCCTCCCTCCCCCATCGCCCACTGGTCATCGGTTTCGGGCCATGCGGCATTTTCGCCGCGCTGGTGCTCGCCCAGATGGGCTTTCGCCCGCTCGTGTTTGAGCGCGGCAGCGCGGTGCGCGAGCGCACACGGGATACCTGGAAATTGTGGCGCAATCGCGTCCTCGACCCCGAATCCAACGTCCAGTTCGGCGAAGGCGGCGCGGGCGCCTTTTCCGACGGCAAGCTATATAGCCAGATCAGGGACCCCAAACATTACGGGCGCAAAGTGCTCGCTGAATTCGTCAAGGCTGGCGCGCCCGAGGAAATCCTCTATCTCGCCAAACCTCATATCGGCACCTTCCGTCTGGTGAGCATGGTCGAAAAAATGCGCGCCGGGATCATTGCCCTGGGCGGCGAAATCCGTTTCCGCGCCCGGGTCGTCGACCTGCTGATCGAAGACGGCCACGCGCGAGGCGTCACGCTCGCCAACGGCGAGGAAATCCGCAGCGACCATGTCATCCTCGCCCCCGGCCACAGCGCGCGCGACACGTTCGAGGCCCTGCACACGCGCGGCGTTTTCATGGAAGCCAAGCCGTTCGCGGCGGGTTTTCGCATCGAACACCCGCAATCCCTGATCGACCGCGCGCGGCTGGGCAAGCACGCGGGGAATCCGCTCCTGGGCGCGGCGGACTACAAACTCGTTCATCACGCCGGGAATGGCCGTGCCGTGTACAGCTTCTGCATGTGTCCCGGCGGCGCCGTGGTGGCGGCGACTTCCGAACCCGGACAGGTCGTCACCAACGGCATGAGCCAGTATTCGCGCGCCGAACGCAACGCCAACGCCGGCCTCGTCGTCGGCATTTCTCCCGCCGATTACCCCGGCGGGCCGCTCGCCGGCATCGCCCTGCAACGGGCGCTCGAAGCGCGGGCGTTCGAGCTGGGCGGCGGCAATTACAACGCCCCCGTGCAGCGGGTAGGCGATTTCCTCGCCGGACGCGCTTCGACGGCGCTGGGCGAAGTCGAGCCTTCGTACAAACCCGGTGTCGAACCCGCCGATCTCTCCCACGCGCTGCCATCTTGCGCCATCGAGGCCATCCGCGAAGCCATCCCGGCTTTCGCGCGGCAGATTCCTGGCTTTGCCATGCCGGACGCGATACTCACCGGTGTCGAAACCCGCACTTCGTCGCCGCTGCGCATCACCCGGGGCGACGACCTGCAAAGCATCAACACCCGCGGGCTTTATCCCGCCGGCGAAGGCGCGGGCTACGCCGGAGGCATTCTGTCGGCGGCAGTAGACGGCATCAGGATTGCCGAGGCCGTGGCGCTGGACATGCTCGGTGAAAGCCGGTGAGCCTGCCGCTATCGCCGATCGTCCTGCCGGATCAGTCCGATGCCGTAGTGTTCGCCCCGGATCGGGATCATGCCGATGGTTGCGTCATCGAACACAAACGCGCGCCGCTACGGGAAAGATATCTGCCCGACAACGTTTCCCGGCTTGCCATGACAAACTGACGCTGGAGACAGGGAACCAAATCGATTAAAATCCCACGCCTGCCCCGATGGTGAAACTGGTAGACACGCTTGACTTAGGATCAAGTGCCGCAAGGCATGGAGGTTCAAATCCTCTTCGGGGCACCATCACACTGTCCCAGGGCAATCGCACGAATCCCTTTATCATAACCGGTTTCAAGCATATGGAGCCAAACCAAAGAGTTGTGCGCGATAAGCGTCAGAAGTGGCGGCGATCAGGCGTCTGACCTTGATGCCGCCCTTGCGTGGGACAGGGTCAAGACGGATGAGATTCAGGGTGATGTGTTTCAGCACGGCCAGATTATGTGCAGCATAACCTGTGCGTGCCCGCATCTGATCATCAGCGAAGGCGACATCCATGCACCAGTGCAAACTGTTTTCTACCCGCCAGTGGGCACGAATCGCGTGTGCCGCGCGTTCCGCGTCCGGTGACAGACTGGAAATATAATAACGATGTTCAAGGCTGGTTTTTCCCTTTAAGGAAACTCTGAACAAGTCCCCCGCCGCAGAAATACTTATGGTATAATATTGTTTTTGTCGCCTGGTGCAGTGTCCATGAAAGAACTAAAGCAAATGAGCCTGGGTGAGAGTATTTTTTTGCCGAAGAAAGGCAAAGAAACCCGTCGGG
>JAISRR010000139.1 GCA_031273565.1 Zoogloeaceae bacterium
CATTTGCCTGCGCCAGGGCAATTTTCATGATTTCTCTGGTAATCCCCTGAATCTTGATATCCATTTGCAAGGCGGAAATGCCATTTCGCGTCCCCGCCACCTTGAAATCCATATCGCCCAGATGATCTTCGTCGCCCAGAATATCGGTCAGCACGGCAAACCGCCCGCCTTCTTTAATCAGGCCCATCGCGATGCCCGCCACATGGGACTTCAAGGGGACGCCCGCGTCCATCAACGCCAGCGAACCGCCGCAGACGGAAGCCATCGAGGAAGAACCGTTGGATTCGGTGATTTCAGACACCACGCGCATGGTATAGGAAAAATCTTCGGGCCTGGGCAGCGCGGCCAGCAGGGCGCGTTTGGCAAGCCGTCCGTGACCGAGTTCGCGGCGCTTGGGGGAACCGACGCGCCCGCATTCGCCGGTGGCGAACGGAGGCATGTTGTAGTGCAGCATGAAGCGGTCGCGGTATTCGCCGGCAAGGGCGTCGATGATCTGCTCGTCCCGGTTGGTGCCCAGCGTGGCAACGACCAGCGCCTGCGTTTCGCCACGGGTAAACAGGGCGGAACCGTGCGCGCGGGGCAAAACGCCGCTACGGATGCTGATGGGCCGCACGGTGCGGGTATCGCGCCCGTCGATGCGGGGCGCGCCGGAGAGAATGCGTCCCCGCACAATGGCCGCTTCGAGGTCGAGGAATATCAGGTACACATGCCCGCTGTCCGCGGCGTCTTCCCCCTTGTCGGGATGACACAATTCTGCGGTGACTTCCGTCAGAATCTTCTTGACCTGCTGGCTGCGTTCCGATTTGGTCGTGATGTTGTAGGCTTCTTCCAGTCGAGTCTGGGCAAGGGTTTTAACACGCTCGATCAGCGCCTCGTTTTTGGCGGGCGCTTGCCAATCCCATTCGGGCTTGCCGCCCTCTTCCACCAGCTCGTTGATGGCGTTGATGGCGGACTTCATCTGCTCATGACCAAATACCACCGCGCCCAGCATGACTTCTTCGGACAATTCCTGCGCTTCGGATTCCACCATCAGCACGGCGGCTTCGGTGCCCGCCACCACCAGATCGAGCTGGCTTTCCTTCAATTGGGAGAGCGTGGGGCACAACACATACTGACCGTTGATGTAGCCCACGCGCGCCGCGCCAATCGGGCCGTGGAAGGGAACGCCCGCAATCGCCAGCGCGGCGGAAGCGCCAATCAGGGCGGGAATATCGGAGTCGACTTCGGGATTCAAGGACATCACCGTCGCCACGATCTGCACTTCGTTATAAAACCCTTCGGGGAACAGGGGGCGGAGCGGACGGTCAATCAGGCGGGAAGTCAGGATTTCCTTTTCGGAAGGACGTCCCTCGCGCTTGAAAAAGCCGCCGGGAATACGACCCGCCGCATAAACCTTTTCCTGATAATCCACCGTCAGGGGGAAAAAATCCTGCCCCGGCTTGGCGTCTCTGGCAGCCACCACGGTGACCAGCACCACGGTTTCATCCATGCTCACCAGCACGGCGCCAGAGGCTTGACGGGCAATTTCGCCGGTTTCCAGCGTGACCTGATGATCGCCATAGGCGAAGGTCTTTTTCACGACATTAAACATACTCACCTTTCTTCAATTCATGACATGAGCGCGCAGCATTCCAGCATCTGCGGCAAATGAAAAGAGCGGACTACCCACGGCAGACCGCTCCTTGCAGCGAAAACAGGATGGGCGGAGCGCGCCCGACAAGGCGCGTCCTCAATTCCTGACATCATTACTTGCGCAGGCCCAGACGCTCAATCAGGCTGCGGTAGCTTTCCAGATTTTTCCCTTTCAGGTAATCCAGGAGCTTGCGGCGCTGGCTCACCATGCGCAGCAGGCCGCGCCGGGAATGGTGGTCTTTTTTGTGTTCCTTGAAGTGACCCGTCAGATCATTGATGCGGGCGGTCAGGAGGGCAATCTGCACTTCGGAGGAACCCGTATCGCCCTTGGCGCGTTGAAAGTCGGCTACGACTTGCGCTTTTTGCTCAGTTGTAATGGTCATGTTTCAAACTTTCATCTCAAAAACGACGCCGCCCCAGTTTGAGAGAGCTGGCATCCGGTTGAAAACGCCTCCACGATGAAAATCGGCAGGCAACAAAAAACCAGAGCGGCAAGCCCAAGCCGTGTCACGCATGACACAAACGCTTACCGCAAAACACAGGGAAAACCGCAATTTGATGGCGCGCCCGGAGCGATTCGAACGCCCGACCCCTTGGTTCGTAGCCAAGTACTCTATCCAGCTGAGCTACGGGCGCGCTGCAAAAGAACGTGCATTTTATGGGAAAAAAAAAATCTTGCCAAGCCTTTCCCTACTCCCCTCGCAACAAACGTTCTTCCGCCGCCAGCAGATCGGCGGCAAGTCCCAGGAGAACAACGACATCGCCGGCTTGCAGGCGGCTGTCGGGAGTGGGTTCCGTGGCCTTGATGCCCCGGCGGCGGATGGCGCTGACTTCGCAGCCCAGCTCGCCCAGATCGAGTTCTTCCAGGGTGCGACCAATGCTGCCGGTGCCCGGCCCCATCCAGACAGAGTGGAGGCGCGGCTGTTCCTCGTCGTTTTCCCGGTCGCGGTCGCTCATGCCGTGGTAAAAGCCGCGCAACAACTGGTAACGCTGGCCGCGAATGTCCTGTACCTTGCGCAACACCCGGTTCAGGGGCGCGCCGACCAGCACCAGGGCGTGAGAGGCCAGCATCAGGCTGACTTCCATGGAGGCGGAGACGACTTCGGTGGCCCCGGCTTTGGAGAGTCGCTCGAAATCCCGCTCATCCTGAGTACGCACGATGACCGGCAGGTCAGGACGGTAGTCGCGCACATGATGCAGAATTTTTTCCGCGCCGTGGGCATCATCTACCGAAACAATGACCACGCTGGCGCGTTGCAGCCCCGCCGCCAGCAGGGATTCCCGCCGGGTGGCGTCGGCGAAAACCACGCTTTCCCCGGCGGCGGCCGCCGCCCTGACCCGCTCCGGATCCAGATCCAGCGCCACATAATCCACGCCTTCCTGGGTCAGAAACCGCGCCAGAAATTGACCGCTGCGCCCAAAGCCGCAAATGACAGCGTGTTTTTCCGTCGCCATGCTGCGCGCCGCGATCCGGGTGATCTGCATGGATTTCAAAAGCCATTCACTACGGGCAAAGCGGGTGACGACGCGCTCGCAAAAATGGACGATGAAAGGCGCGGCCAGCATGGAGAGCACCAGCGCCGAGAGCACGACCTGCTTCACATCCGGGTTAATGGCCCCCGCTTCGCCCAGCAGCACAAAACCGAATTCGCCGCCTGCGCAAAGCCAGAGCGCGTCCCGGATGGCATTACCCGGCGTTGCCCCCAGACGTTTGGCGATCAGGCCCACGACCAGTCCCTTGACGACCAGTAATCCCGCCAGCACACAAAATATCGCCCACCAGTTTTTGAGCAGGATGGGCATGTCCAGATTGGTGCCGATGGTGACGAAAAAAAGGCCCATGAGCACATCCCGAAAGGGCTTGATGTCTTCTTCCACCTGTAGCCGGTATTCGGTTTCGGCAATCAGCATCCCCGCCACGAAAGCGCCCAGCGCCAGAGAAAGCCCCGCCTGTTCGGTGACATAGGCGAGCGTCAGGGTAATGAGCAGCACATTGAGGATAAAAATCTCCGTGGAACGCGCCCGCGCCACAAAGTGAAACCATTTGCGCATCAGGCGCTGGCCGAAAAAGAGAATCAGGGCCAAT
>JAISRR010000154.1 GCA_031273565.1 Zoogloeaceae bacterium
GCGCCGCGGATCAGCCAGGGCGTGTTGCAGGGACAAGCCAGCCTGATCGACGGAAAACGCCGCCTGATCGCCAGCCACGCCATCGGCATCGAACGCCCCGCGCCCGCGCCCGACGCCGCAGGCGGCGTACAAGCGCTCGTCGAAGCCAGCGAGGAACTGGGGCGGCAACTCGCCGGCTGGCTGTCAGAAGACAGAGGACAGATGACAGAGGACAGTAATATTTGCGGGCGCTTCGCGTCCGGTAACTGAACTGACAGAATAATAGGGGACAAACCACGATTAATTCCAAAATTTAATCGTGGTCTGTTTCCTATTATTTCTAGCCAGGAAGGACGAACTGGAATCGGGGAACTTGTTTTGAATGGGAGGGAAAGAAAGAATGGATGGATGGATGGATGGATGGATGGAAAGGAAATTAATCGTGGTCTGTCCCCTAATTATTCCTAATCATTCCATAATCCCTGTCAAGTCAAGGGATAAGCCTTGTTTTTGAATGTGAATTGTTTGTTAGTGTGGCGAGGGTTTGAGGACTTTGACGATAAAGTTCATGTCCTTATTGGAGTCCTGGAAATTTTCTGCAGGGAATGGCGGACACCCTACCCATATAGGAATTACGCGACGAGAAACGTCTCGATACGTCATCATCTGATAGCGAATCCGCTCCGCCAACACTTCCTTTGTTTGCAAATCGATGACCTTCAGCGAATGGCCTTCAATTTTGTTATCCCGTTCCTCGCGTGTCGAGATGTCGTACCCGATCAGGCCATAACGCGGCGCCGGATAGGGGGCTGGACTGTTGATAAGGTCGTGGACGTACCGGTCAAAACCCGCATCTTCGCGGTTCGCTTCCACTCCCTGGTTTATGCGGTAGGCGGACGAATCTTTTTTCACAACCCATTCTTCCTTTCCATCCGGCCACCGCCGAGACCACACGCCCAGTCCAGTAAAAACATGGTCAATGTAATGATAGCCCTGATCCCGGAGCGGCATCTCCAACTGGATCGAGATGTTTCTTAGAATCATGAAACCGTCGACGTTCTCTGCTGTACGGTGAATGAATTTGCCAGACTTCTTGCAGCTTTCCGGGAACATCGCTTTGGCTTGCGCCTGCCGCTGCGCCCAAGCCCGCTCGATTTCCTGGTGCTTGCGTGTTCTCTCCTCGGCCTTATCCAGTTCAGCTTTCCGTTCCCATGCCGAATAGCCCGGGAAAACGAGGAACAAGAACCAGACGACAAGCAGCAGCGTAAGCGACGTCTTGCCTTCCGAGGCTTTCCGGGCCGCGATCGCCGCCACGAAAACGGCCAGCAGCCCGTAGTGAAGAAAGGGCACGGCAAGGAATTTATCCCTGTCTCCGCCCGATGATCTTTGCCATTGTTCCACCACCATCCAATCGATGAAGATGAATACCATTACAAGCAACAACGCAAGCGCCTTGCCGCGCCACGTTTTCGGCAGCGTCAACGCCAGGATCGACGCACAAAGCCACAGCGCATACGGAAGTATCAAAGTGACAGGTAATGTCAAAATTACGAAAATATAAAAAAACACCTTCACCGTTTTTTCTCCTCGCGCCATTTTTGCCAATGCTTTTCCAGCACAGAGTAGCATCGAATTCGGCTTGCGGGAGGCGTCCGTTTCTTCAAGGTCGATCTGGTACGACGTTCCCGCTTTTCGACGCCTTGCGGGCCGGGAACAGCCCGTATAGGTTGAGGTGAGCAAAGCGAACCCCAACAAAAAGCCGCTTCAAGTTTCAGAAGACAGGTAACAGGTGACAGGATTCCGGATTTTTTGCGGCGCGAAACGCCGGTAACTCCTGTTCCCTGACACCTGTCACCTGATCCCCGATGTTCCCTGTCTTCTCTGAAATAGTCGCTTGCTCAGGCGTGTCCGGCGCTTCCCACATGAATTTCCGGCTGCGCCGACATGCCGGCGCGCAGGCGTTCGGCGGCGGGCTGGCCGGGGTCGATGCGGATGCGTACCCGAAAACGCCGGGTGATCTTGGTGAAGTTGCCTGTCGCGTTGAGCGGCGCGATCGCGGAATAACTGACGCCGCTGGCGGGTTCCAGGCTTTCGACCTTGCCGCGCAGCATGGCTCCGGGCAGGGCGTCGATTTTGATGTCGACGCGCTGGCCCGGTTGTATGCGCGCCAGTTGCGTCTCCCGAAAATGGGCGGCGATATAAACGGCGTCCAGCGGCACGATGGCGAGCAGCGGGGTTCCTACATGGACGAACGCGCCGGTACGCAAGGACTTTTGCCCGACGATGCCGTCGATCGGCGCGATGATTCGGGTATGGGAAAGATTGAGTTCCGCCGCCGCCCGCGCTGTTCGCGCCTGCGCCAGAACGGCCTTGGCCTTTTGCAGGTCGGCTTGCAGGATGTCGATCCGCTGACGCGCGGCCTGCCAGCCGGCCCGGTTTTTTCTGCGATTGGCCTGATGGATGATCAATTGGCTCTCCGCCTGTTCCCGCGCCTGCACGCTTCCCGAACCGTCGGCGGCGAGATTGCGGTAGCGCGTCTGATTGGCTTGCGCGAGCCGGATCGCCGCGTCATCGGCGTTGACCGCCGCTTGCGCCTGACGGATATTCGATTCCTGAAGCGTCAGGTGGGCCTCGATACTGGCTATCGAGGCTTCGGCGCTGGCGACCTGCGCCTTCGCGCCATCCAGCGCGAGGATAAAATCCCGGTCATCCAGGATCGCCAGCAATTCGCCGGATTTGACGCGCTGGTTGTCCTCGACCAGAACCTTGGCCATCGTGCCGGAGACTCGTGGCGCGACCGTCGTGAAATCGGCCTGTACGTAGGCGTCGTCCGTCGATTGCCGCGCCGCGTCGGATTCGGGGCGGTTGAAATGAAAAATACCGCCAAGCACCAGCGCCATCAGCACGCCAGCGCTGGCCATCCTGAATTTCGCAAGGGTCATGAGGCTTGTCCGTGTGATGAATCGGGGGAAGAAGGCGGCACGCCGGAATCCGGCGCGGGAACGTAGCGGAGGCACAAGGCCAGAGGGACCAGTAGCAGCGCCAAAAGGCCCAGCAAGCGATAGGCGTCGGCGGTCGCCAGGACAAACGCCTGCTGGCTGACGATTCCGGCCAGTTGCGCCGGTTCCGGCATCGGCAAGGCGTTGCCGGCCAGAGCGGCATGATCGAGGAGCATCATGTCGTGAACGCGTCCCTGACGCGTCACGTATTGTCCGATGAGGGTTCCGCCGCACAGGATGCCCGAAGCGCGCAGCGTGTTTACAAAACCGGCGATATACGGGCCGTCGCGCGGCGGCACCACGCTGGTCATGAGAAACAGCAGGGAAACGATCGCCATTGGCTGCCCCAAGGCATGCAGGATTTGCGCGTCGACGAATTGTTCCCATAGCCATCCGGAATCGAGCCGCGATCCTTGCAGGCAGGCCAGCGCCATCAGCGCCAGCCCCAGCGAGAAGACGATGCGCGCGTCTACCCATTGGCGATACAGCAACGATGCGACCAGGGGCGCCAGCGCCAACTGCGGCAGGCCGACGATCAACCCGATCGGAGCGCTTTGCAGGGCGCGGTAATCCTGGATCCGGGCCAGGTAATTGACGGGCAGCAGGGAACCGGATTGCGCCACCATCAGTAGCAGCATCAGCATCGCAAACCCCAGGCCGAAGTGTCCGTTGAGGATTTGCAGCTTGATGAAAGGTTCGGGATGGAACCATTCGCTGAGCAGGTAGACGAGCAGCGCCGCCAGACCGGTCATCGACAGGAAGGCGATCAGCGGCGAGTTGAGGCCGTCCAGCCGCAGCCATTGATCCGCGACCACGGCCAGCAATCCCAGCGAGGACATCCCGCAGGCCATGCCGAACCAGTTGCCGTGCCGGAAGCGTTCGTACTGGATGGAATCGTGCGGCAGTCCCCAGCCTACCAGCAGTCCCGCCAGGGACAGGAGCGGGATGATTTGCCAATAGACCCAGCGCCAGTCGAACAGTGCGTCGGTCCATTGCGCGGCCAGCCAGAGCGCCAGGTTCGGCGAAAAGGTGGCGGTCATCGAGAAGAGCGCCAGACCATGCAGACGGATGGGCGGCGGCAGGAATCTCAATCCCATCATCATCAGCACGGGAATCAGCGCGCTGCCCGCCGCGCCCTGCGCGAAGCGCAGCAGCAACAGCGATTCGAGATTGCGCACCCACGGCAGGATCAGCGCGGCCGCCATGCACAGTCCCAATATCCACAAGGCGAAACGCCGCACCGACAAGGTGATGGCGAACCAGATGGAAAAGGGCATGACCATCAGTTCGCCCGCCGAATAAACCGTAGTCAGCCAGGAGGCGTCGTCCAGCGCCAATCCCAGCGCGCCGCGCACGTCGGAGAGCGCCAGCGCGCCGACGCGGTTATTCAGGCCGACCGTCATGGCGGCGATGAAAATACCAACCAGGCCGGCCAGCGGGCGCATGGAGGGCGCGTTGGACGGAAGCGGCGTGGCGTTCATCGCGTCGCGTCCGAATCCGCCGCGGAAAACGCCGCCGGATCCCAGCCGCCGCCCAGCGCCTTGTAGAGATTGACCAGCGCCACCGAGCTTTCCGTCATGCTGTCGTTCAAGGCCATCTGGCCGCTCAGTACGTCGCGCTGCGCGC
>JAISRR010000187.1 GCA_031273565.1 Zoogloeaceae bacterium
ATCATGGGGGGGCGCAGCGAAGGCGAAATGGTCATCTCGCCGCGCAGGTTGCGGCAGGCGGCGACATAGCTCATCAGGCGTTCCATTTTGCGCTCGGCGGCTTCGTCGATTTGAGCGGCGTTCGACTGCGGCCAGGCGGCCAGCATGATGCTGTCGCGCGTCTTGTTCCCGGCGATGGGCGCAACGCTCTGCCAGAGTTCTTCGGTGATGAAGGGAATCAGCGGGTGCGCGAGGCGTAACACGGTTTCCAAAGTGTGCGCCAGGGTGTGGCGCGCCGCCCTCGCTCCGGCTTCGCCGCCCGCCATTTCGACCTTGGCGATTTCCAGATACCAGTCGCAGAACTCATCCCAGACAAAGCGATACAGGGACTGGGCGGCAAGGTCGAAGCGGTAATCGGTGAAATGCTGCGCCATGTCCGCCGCCAGTTTTTGCAGGCGGCTGACAATCCAGCGGTCGGCAAACGAGGTTTGTTCGGCGGCGACTGGCGTTACATCGCGCCCTTCCAGATTCATGAGCACAAACCGGGTGGCGTTCCAGAGTTTGTTGCAGAAATTGCGGTAGCCTTCGCAGCGATTCAGGTCAAATTTGATGTCACGCCCCGGCGAGGCCAGCGAAGCGAAGGTAAAACGCAGCGCGTCCGTGCCGAAGGCGGCAATGCCGTCCGGAAAATCTTTGCGCGTGCGTTTTTCGATTTTGGGCGCGTCCTTGGGATTCATCAGTCCCGTGGTGCGCTTTTTGACCAGTTCCTCAATGCCGATGCCATCGATCAGGTCGATGGGGTCGAGCACGTTGCCTTTGGATTTGCTCATCTTCTGGCCTTCGGCATCGCGGATCAGGCCATGTACATACACATGTTTGAAGGGAATTTTTCCGGTGATGTGCGTGGTCATCATCACCATGCGCGCCACCCAGAAAAAGATGATGTCGAACCCGGTGACGAGCACGGAAGAAGGCAGATACAACGCCAGCGCCGGGTTGGATTTTTGCGGGTATTCCGGTGTCCAGTCCAGCGTGGAGAAAGGCCAGAGCGCCGAGGAAAACCAGGTATCGAGCACATCTTCGTCGCGTTTGAGCGACCCGGCATAACCTTGCGCGCTCGCCAGCGCGCGGGCTTCTGCTTCCGAGTGCGCGACAAAAATTTCGCCGCCTTCGCCGTACCACGCCGGAATCTGATGCCCCCACCAGAGCTGGCGGGAGATGCACCAGTCCTGAATGTTGTTCAGCCACTGGTTGTAGGTATTGACCCAGTTTTCCGGGTAAAACCGGATTTCGCCGGAGGCGACGACGTGCAGCGCCTTTTCGGTGATGGATTGGCCATCTGCGCCTTTTTTGCTCATGGCGACAAACCATTGATCGGTGAGCATGGGTTCAATGACCACACCGGTGCGGTCGCCACGCGGCACTTTCAGTTTGTGTTTTTCAATTTTTTCGAGCACGCCCAAGGTTTCCAGATCGGCGACAATGGCCTTGCGGGCAACGAATCTGTCCATGTCCCGGTATTTTTCGGGCGCGTTTTCGTTGATTCTGGCATTCAGGGTGAGCACGGAAATCATCGGCAACTGGTGGCGCAAGCCCACCGCGTAGTCGTTGAAATCGTGCGCGGGCGTCACTTTCACCACGCCGGTGCCGAAGGTCATGTCGACATAGGCATCGGCAATCACGGGAATTTCCTGCCCGGTCAGCGGCAGTTTTACTTTCTTGCCGATCAGGTGTTTATAGCGTTCATCATCGGGATGCACCATCACCGCCGTATCGCCCAACATGGTTTCCGGGCGGGTGGTGGCGACGGTAAGGCTACCATCGCCTTCGGCGAGCGGATAGCGGATGTGCCACATGAACCCGTCTTCCTCTTCCTGCACCACTTCCAGATCGGAGACGGCGGTATGCAGTTCCGGGTCCCAGTTCACCAGCCGCTTGCCGCGATAAATCAGCCCTTCCTTGAAGAGGCGCACGAACGTTTCGGTAACAACCTTGTTCAGCCCGGCATCCATGGTGAAACGTTCGCGCGTCCAATCCGGGCTGGTGCCCAGACGGCGCATCTGGCGGGTAATCGCGCCGCCGGAATAATGTTTCCACTCCCAGACTTTTTCGAGAAATTTTTCCCGCCCCAGGTCGTGCCGGGAAATTCCCTGCGCGTCCAACTGGCGCTCCACCACAATCTGCGTGGCAATACCCGCGTGGTCGGTGCCCGGCTGCCAGAGGGTATTGTTCCCGCGCATCCGGTGATAGCGTGTCAGGGCGTCCATCAGGGTTTGATTGAACCCGTGCCCCATGTGCAGCGTGCCGGTCACATTGGGCGGCGGCAGCAGAATGCAGAAGGATTCGTCGGCAGGTTTTGCGGTATCCAGCCCAGCGGCGAAATAATTACGGGATTCCCATTCGGTATACCAGCGGGCTTCAATGTCCGCCGGTTCAAAGCTTTTGGCAAGTTCCATGAATGCAGGAGGGAGCGAGGAAAAGCTAAAAATTATACCTGCTCGCTGGATCAGGTATCAGAAAATTTAGGGGCGCGTGCGCCCACAGACTGCTGACGAGCAATTGATGCCACTGCGTCGGCAACATCAAAGGCGGGTTTGCAAGGTCAAGGATGGGTTGAGGCGGGCGGTTTCGGCCAAAGGATATCGCCGTTGGCGTTTTTGAGCACATAGCGGTCACCGACCTGTTCGGTGTGAAAGCGGAGGACGCCATGGGTATCCATGAAAAATTGATGTTTGAAGCCGTTGTAATCTTTTTGCATCACCAGCATCAATCCGGCGTGTTTGACGCTATGGTAGGAAATATCGTCGAAACGCGGCGGAATGATGGTCTCACCCTTGCTGTTGATAACACCATATTTGTCGTTCTTTTTAACTACAGCAAAGCCATTGTCGTAAAAATAAAAATGGGTGTCATAAAGAGGAATGACGGTCATTTCTTCCTTGTTGAAAACAACCATTCCTGCTCTGTTACCATCCTTGCTAGAATTGGTGTAATCGGGAGGATACAACCAGAAATATTTACTATCGAATTTGAAGGTATTTGATTCTATGCGATATTTTGGCTCGAGTACAATATTGCCGTTCAGATCGACAAACCCGTCGGAATGATCGAAAAACCCTTTTGAACCCGCTTTATTAAAAAAAAGCGCTACGCCGATGTCTTCGTATATGTTGGAAAACTTATAATCCTTTTTCAGCAACGCAAGAATTTTGGGGTCAACGGTGCCGGTAGCGTATTTTTCAGGATTATTTTTTGCCCAGGCAACGCAATAATCATCAAATTCCAGATCAGAAAAATTGCGTCTATGGACTGTGTTGCCTTTGGCGTCCAGAAACTCTATCCTGTTATAATCCAAATCCGCCGCTATCGCCAGATTGCAAGCATTAAAATCGCTCAAACTGTAATGCCATTTCATATTTTTAACCCACTCCCCTTTTCTATCAATAAAACCATACAGCCATCTGCCAGACCACATGTTTTTGCCGCTCCATACGCTTGCCCGCGCCATGCCATTACTTTTGCTGAAACGTCCCACTTCACCAAAACGTGGCTCAATGACCCATTCGCCGCTGCTATCAATCACGCCCCAAAGATCCCAGGCATTACTTTCGATAGCAGCTGCCGCGAGACCTGTACCATCAAACCTGTTCACCTTGAAAAACCGGGGAGCAATCAGCCATTTGCCCTGTTTGTCGATATAACCCCATTTGCCTTTGACCCTGGCGCGGGCAATGCCGTTTTCAAAAAACGAAACCTCGTCAAATTGTGCGGCGATAACCGTTTCGCCTTTGTCGTTGATGAATCCCCAGAGATTATCGTCACCCAAAATCGCCGCAAACAATCCTTCAGTGGATCTTCTGACCTTACGGAATCGGGGTTGCACCAGAAACTTTCCGCCATCGGAGAGAAATCCTGACTGATCACCTTGCATGATCGTAAATCCCGGCAGATCTCCGCTATAATTATATTCATTATAGTTCCGCCATTGGGGTTCATACAGTATTTTACAGGTCTGCAAATCGACAAATCCTGTTTTGTTGTTTTGAATAACGGCAGTAAAACTATCCTGTACGGGATGTGGATATATTTTGTCAAAACGTGGCGTAATACTCCACTTGCCTTGCGCGTCGATGAAACCGCATTTTTCGCCTGCGCCTTCGTCTTTGCATACGCGGGTACATCCGTGACTTCCGATAGTGGCAATACCGTTATATTCTGGTTTGAGTAGTATCAACCCGTTTTTATCCAGCAAACCGAATTCTACCCAACGTGTAACGCCGCGTATTGTTGGCGTTTCGCTTTTTCTTTCAACGGGTATTTTCGCCATGCCATTTATACCCAGACCCGAAGGTTGAACATTGTACTGTGGCTTTGCGATCACCACGCCACGTGTATTGACGATGCCATATTGGTATCCATCAATGCCTGTTCCTGTTTTATTGCCCACAACCCATATACCACTGGATTCGTAGATTCTGTCAAATTGCGGCTTGAGCCGCAGCTTGCCCTGGCGATCCACCAGACCCCATTTTTCCCCAACCTTGACCGCCGCCATGTCGCCGACAAAAAAACCGTCGAAGCCATCGAATTGCGGCTCAATCACCACCTCGCCCCGCTCATTGATAAACCCGCCTCCCTGATCCAGCCAGAATGGATAAAGCCGCTCTTCTTCCGCACCAGCGCTGTGCGCGACAAACAGAAAAAAACAGAAGCATAAAATTCGGGTTGTTCCCGCCATGCGTGTTGCCTTGTTTGCGCGCATTCCCACCGGATCGATAAACCCAATGGAATCATTACTTTCCCGTTCGTCAGCATTTGTCATGGACATGTTTATACTCGTGGAATATCCTGAATAACCGTCATCCCCGTGGCAAACAGGAATGACGAATTTCGATTTGTTCAGACCTTCTATTATAAACGGGTGCATTCCAGCCGTCATTTCCCTGCCGTACCAACGCCCGCAAGCAAGCCTGTCCGCGATTCCGGCACAAAAATTCGTACGGCAACGCACGTAAACAGCACGCGTAGCACGGACATCGTGTCGTGTAGATACCGTTTTACCCGCCAAAAGGCGAAAAGCACATCTAGCTTTTCTGATCCCTGAACCCCAGCACGTCCTGCATGTCGAACAGCCCTTGCTTCTGGCCGCTCAAAAAATGAGCGGCGCGCAGACTGCCCAGCGCGTAGGGCATGCGGCTGCCGGACTTGTGGGAGATTTCCACCCGCTCGCCGATGCCGCAGAACATCACGGTGTGGTCGCCCACGATGTCGCCGCCGCGCACGGTGGAAAAGCCGATGGTTTCCTTGTCGCGCTCGCCGGTATGCCCCTCACGACCATAAATCGCGCAGTTTTGCAGCGAACGACCGAGGGCGTCGGCGACGACCTCGCCCATACGCAGCGCGGTGCCGGAAGGGGCGTCGACTTTCATGCGGTGGTGGGCTTCGACCACCTCCACGTCGTAGCCCTGATTGAGAATGCGCGCCGCCACCTCCAGCAGTTTGAAGACGGCATTGACGCCGACGGCCATATTGGGCGAGAAGACGATGGGGATGCGCTTTGCCGCCTCGTCAATGCGCGCCTTGCCCGCCGCGTCGAAGCCTGTGGTGCCAATCACCATCGACACTCCGGCTGTGACGCAGTGTTCGAGGTGGACGAGCGTGCCTGCGGGACGGGTAAAGTCAATCAGACAATCGCAGTCCGCCAACCCGGCGGCCACATCATCCCGCACGCGCACGCCAGAGGGCGGCAGGCCAGCGAGTTCGGCGGCATCGCGTCCGAGGGCGGCGCTGTCCGACTGGTCGAAGGCAGCGGCAAGTTGGGCGGTTTCGTCTTTCAGGACGGCTTCAATCAGCATGCGTCCCATGCGACCGGAAGCGCCGACGATGCCGATTCGGTTTTTTGACATGCTTTTTTCCTTTTTTACTGAAACGCGGGGAAATTTACCAAAGATTTATCCGACCCTTTACCAGGTCAGGCCTTGCCATAGACGGCTCCAGAAACCTGCCCCCTCTTCCGGCGGCAGCGGCTTTTCGCCGGGCGCGACGCTGCCCAGATCGACCACCTGGGTACGCGCCACCGGCTCGGTCAATTCGGCGGTCGTGCCGACTTCCACATCCCCCGTAATGCGTTCCAGAATGCCGTCGGCGTTAAAGAACACCGACAGTTTGCGCGTCGTCACCGCGCCGGTCTTGCCTTCTTCGAGGCGAAACAGATAATCCCAGCGATCACCGTGGAAAACGTCGGTCAGCAGGGGCGTGCCCAGAATGAAACGCACCTGGTCGCGGGTAAGACCGGGACGCAGTTGCGCCACCATGTCCCGGGTCAGCACATTGCCCTGCTGTACGTCGATGCGGTATTCGGTCACGATGCGGGGAACGTAGGAACACGCGCCCAGAGAGAGCGCCGCCAGAATCGCGACAGGGATGGATTTATAGACCATGAAAGAAACGGAAATTTTGAAAGGTTTATCGAGCCTTGTATCATAACCGAAATTTTGCGCCGCTTCTGCGCGCGCAAAAGGCAAACAATCTTGCGCCTCCGCGCGTTCTCATCAAAGGAAGATCATGTCAAATCCTCACAACCTCCGGGAAAAGGGTCTCAAGGCCACGCTTCCCCGCCTGAGAATCCTCGAATTGTTTGAAAAAAGCGAGGTACGCCATCTGGGTGCGGAAGATGTTTATCGCCTGTTGCTGGCGGAAGGACTGGACATCGGTCTGGCGACGGTCTACCGGGTGCTTACCCAGTTTGAGCAGGCAGGTCTGCTGGAACGGCACTTTTTTGAATCGGGCAAGGCTTCGTTCGAGATCAACGAAGGCCATCACCACGATCATCTGGTGTGCACCGATTGCGGGCGCGTGGAAGAATTCTGCAACGAAGAAATCGAACGCCTGCAAAAAAAGGTGGCGGCAGACCGCGGTTTCATCATCGACGAACACGCGCTCTATCTCTACGCACGCTGCACCAAGGCCGATTGCCCGAACCGACAGGCCGCCACGAGCGAACCGTTTACCGCCCGCAAAGTCTGAGGCGCGCAAGAAAAATACAGGAAAAACCCATGTCCGCCCAATCCTTTTTCGCCAGAGTCCGCATCTGGATCGAAACCACGCGACCGGCGACCCTGCCCTTGTCGTTTGCTTCCATATTGACCGGCTCCGCGCTGGCGGCATGGCGTGGAGGATTCAACCTGTCGACCACGCTGCTGGCGCTGCTGACGGCGGTTTCACTGCAAATTCTCTCCAATTTCGCCAATGACTATGGCGACGCCATCCGGGGTAGCGACGGAAAAGAACGACTGGGGCCGTTGCGGGGGATGCAGAAAGGGCTGATTACGCGGCTCGAAATGCGGCGGGCATTGTGGATCTGCCTCGGCTGCTGCATCCTGATCGGCTCGGCGCTGGTCTGGAACGCCTGCCAGAGCGTAAACGACATCATCGGTTTCCTGTTTCTGGGCTTGCTCGCCATCGCCGCCGCCATCACCTACACCGTCGGCAAAAATCCTTACGGTTATCTGGGGCTGGGCGATCTTTCCGTATTGATGTTCTTCGGCTGGCTGGGAGTCAGCGGTTCCTATCACCTGCAAACCCACGCCTTTGACATGAGCATTCTACTCCCGGCCTCCGGTTGCGGCCTGCTGGCGACCGCCGTGCTCAACATCAATAATCTGCGCGATCTCGATGCCGACCGGAAAAGCGGGAAGCGCACCCTCGCCCTGCGTCTGGGGCCGTTGCGCGCGCGCTATTATCACATCGCCCTGTTGGCCACCGCCCTGCTCTGCCTTTCCCTGTACGCCCTGTTTGAACTCAAAAGTCTGAACGGCTGGCTCTTTCTGCTCGCCGCGCCCCTGCTCGCCCATCAAGGCTGGATGGTGCTGCACGCCCCCAACGGCGCAGCCCTGCGCCCCTTGCTGAAAAACACCCTGCGTGGGGCGCTGCTCACCTGCACGCTGTTCGCGGCAGGAGCGGCGATGAGTTGAGCGTCGGTTTGTAAAGTCCCGCCATTCTGTTCATTAATTTCCGGTAATTGACGTAAAACTGGCAGAGGCCGGGGGCGAAGGCGGGCGACGCGAGACAAATAAGACGGCCGCACACGCGCAGCCACAGGGAAAAGGAGTTATTTGCGTTCATGAATTTCTCCGATCAGTTTGCGCGCCCAGCCTTCAACCAACGCCTCATCATGACCGGAGGGATGGTGGGCGAGGCCAAGATGCAGGTATTCATGCGCCAGCGTGACGCGATCTTCGACACTTTTCAGACGGTGGAGGTGAATGCGGTTGCGATCCTGTTCGGAAAATGGTCTGCCGTGGGCAAGGCGACAGATTTTGGGCGCGGGCGGCGCTTCAAACCCGGGTAAATCGCGTTCCAGGATGCCTTGCCAGCGCAGCGCGGCGGCGGCGAGCCAGGCTTCGGCTTCGATAAAAGGCGTACAGCTCACGCCTGCCGGGTCGTGCATCGCAACGAGGTCTGCCGTGGGAAACGCGTGTTGCAGGATGCGATCCCACGGCTGTCCGGCACGGCTGGCGGCGACGGCGGTTTTCCAGGCCATACGGTTTTCACCCGGCGTTTCGGAATGGAAACCGACCGGAGCGCTCGCGAGCCTCAGCCCGCTGGTGAAGGTAGCGGCAGCGCGGGCGGCGGCGCTGGGCGGATTGGGCGATACGCGCTGCTTGCGGCTGCTGTCGTCGATGGCGAGGCAATTGCCTTCTACACGCGCTTCGTTCAGGAGATAACTGCGGGCGACCACTGCGAGGGCGCGCGCCGCTTCCGTCTCGCGGGCGTCGCCTTCGCGGTCGAGCACGCGGGCGACGTAATCATCCAACCCCAGGCGGGCGTCGAGGCGCGGTTTTCCTTTTTCCATCGATAGCGTCAGTTCGCCGTTCGCCGTGAACGGCAGCGTGACCTTGTTGGCGAAAACGGCGACATGATGCCCGCGCAACACGCCCGTTCGCGCTGTCGCGCCCCCTGGTTTTTCAACGCGCGCGAGCGGGTCGCGGGCAAAAAAACGCACCTTGACGCAGCCGGGCGCAAAGGCGGTGCGCGGGATGAGCGCGCCTTCCACGGCCTCATCCAGCACGCCCGCCAGCGTTTTGGCATACCGCGCCATGACCTGTTGCCCCGTGCCCTCGCCCGCAAACCAGATGGGTCTGCCGTCGATCAGCCAGCCCGCGCCGCCGCCATAGCGGGAACCATCAGGCCGGAACCAGGAAAAGGTCTTGACGCGCAGACGACCGCCCAGATGACGGATGACGTCGGTTTCGCGATTGGGGCCGAAGGCGCGCGCCAGCAGGACATTCGCCGCCTGATCCCGCGCCTGCCGGGTTTTTGACGCGGTATCGCCAAAGGTATTCCCCGCCAGAACGGAGACCAGTTCCAGCGGCGTCACCCGGGTTTCGGGTTTCATCGCGGCGAGGTCGGAAATCCTGCCCACGGCGTTCCATTTGCCGCCGTTCCCCCAGAACTTCCGCCATTCGTCGGCCTTGATGCCCAGACGACGCGGTGAGAAAAACGGGGCGCAGGAACGCATCAGCGCCGTATCCCGGTCAATGCGCTGTCCGGGTTCACAGCAATAACTTTCTTCTTCGCGCAGCGCGCGGGCGGCGGCGGAATTGCCGCGCGCGCCGGTGCACACGTAATCCGGCGCGGGATGGTCGGTTTCGACCAGCCAGAGATAAACCAGAAGTTTCCACAGGCTGCCGAGCGGTGCCAGTCCATGACCGGGCGCGTCAGGAGAGACCGCCCCCGGTGCAATCGGTGGGTCATGGAACATCGCGGCGTCAATCTGCCGCCCTGCCGCATCAAAGGTGCGCCAGTTCATCAGTCCTTCGCCTTCAAACCAGAGCACTTCGAACGCAGGCTGCGGCGTTGCGGCGCGGGCGGCATTGAGGATGAGGCAAAGGGCGATGATGAGCAGGCTCGCCATGAGGAACCACTCCCTCCGGCGCTTCGCGCCACCCCCCTCGGAGAGAGAGGCTTTTAATGCCCCCCTCTCCGAGAGGGGTGGCGGCGAAGCCATCGAGGGGAGTGGTTCAGCGCGAACATGCGCCAACGCCTGCCAGTCGACCAGCGGTGAATGTACGGACTGGTCGCGCTGCTGCCAGTAAAAGGCGACATCGCCTACGTGACGTTCGAGAAGCGGGGGAATCTGAAGCCGCGCGACACAAATGCGGGTACTGTGTGAGATAAATGGGGGGGGGAGTATTTTGCTATGGGAAATAAAATTTCCCACAGGAAACAGCATTAAGACAATCCGCCGTTTTGGGGCGGATTTTTTGTCTATGGATCGGACAGGCGGGACGGGGTAAAGGCGGGTTCCCAAGTAATGCAATCATCGGGCTGGGGGACGGCGGTGAGGATGCCTTTGTCCAGGTCGGAGAGTACCTGTTCTATGAGGCACAGGCCGATGGGGGCGAGGTCGCGTTGCCATAGGGTTCTTGCCGTGTCGGTAGAAAGGACGTGACACCAGTGTTGCGCGGCGATAGGGCCTGTGTCGGCTCCGTTGTCCATCCAGTAAGCTGTACCACCTGCAATAGGGTCGCGCATGTGGAGTGTCCAGCGCACGGCGTCACGACCTCGGTGTCTGGGGAGTAGCGACGGATGATAGCCGAGTGCGCCGTAGCGGGTAGCTTGCCGTGCCGGTTCTGAAATGTAAGCATGGGCATGGGCGGCGATGATTAGGTCAGTCCGGGGCGGGATGTGTCGGGCTTCCACCAGACGGCCGCAGGTTTCGACCGGGATGCCGGATTGTTGCGCGGCGGCGTACAGGCGGTCGTATTCTTCCCCTTTCAAACCCGGCGCAAGGACTCCCGCAATGGTGTCGCCACGTTTCAGGCAGAGTTTCAGGGTCTCAGCGCCCAGCCATTTCTGGCCGATGATTACGATTCGCATGGTGGCGCTCCCAGATAGCGAAAGCCTTGCACGGCGCGGAAATGCCCGCCGTAGCCTGATGCGGCAGAGGCTTCTTTACCTGCTCTGGTCAGACTGGTGGCGATAGACTGGCGGCTGCGGCCTTTGTGTTCGCCGTACAACCGGGCGGAAACCTGCGTCCATTTCCTGTCCCGACGCAGGGCGGCGGCAAGACCGGGGTGCGAGGTGTGGAACAGCGTGCCCATGGGTTTGTTGTAGCGGTTTTTGCCTTGCCGCCAAAGTTCGCAGACGGTGTTTAAGAAACGCATTCCGATGCCCGCGCCTTGCCATTCGGGCATGACCACCAGACGACAGGCGCGGGCTTCAACGAGACCTGGTCGCGTGCTGACGGCGAGATGGGCAACGGGATGGCCATCAATGGCGGCGACGTAGCACGCGGCGGCAATCATGTGTGGCAGCTTCAGATAATGATGTGGCTCAAACAGGGGCCAGTAACGCCAGTTTGTTGCATGGACAGACATTTCCAGTTTTGGTCGCCGTCGAAGACGCCCCCGATCGAATTGCCCGGAGGCAGTATCAAACACCCAATCCGGCTCCAGCCAATCCAGAATGTCGTAGTGGCAGGAGAGCAGCACGACCTTGCCGCCCGCGCGCCGCCACGCTTTGGCAAATGCGCCCGCGCCGATTCTGGCGATTTGCCGGTCGACTACGGATGAGAATTCATCGACCACGGCAAACGTCGGCGCTTCGCAGACCAAACGCGCCAAGGTGGCGCGGAAGCGTTCACCGTTGGAGAGCGCGCCGAAAGGTCGCAGCCAGGTGGGGACGCTGCCCAGACCAACCGCTGACAGCGCGGCGGTGACGGCGTTAAAGTCGCCGGCCGGCGCGATGGCGTCGATGATGGGTTTGTCGCTTGGCCACGTTGGCGCGTAGGCGTTGCCCAGCTTTGCGCCGATACTGCTTTTGCCGCTGCCGGATGGGCCTACGGCAACGCCGATTTTCCAGTCGTTATCCTCAATCGGAAGTTCGACATCGAGCGAAAAATCCGCTCCGGAATCGACGTTGAAGAGGGACTTTACCCGGCTGGCGCGGTAGGTATCGTAATCGGAGCAATGGTGGCGGATGGCGAGCCTCATACCGTCACCACACGGAGCTTGTAGCCTTCCGCCTTCAATTTGTTAAAGAGCGCTTCCTGTGCCTTTTCGTTATCACACAGGATGATGACGCCGTGGCGTTCCTGGTACTTGAAGCCGTTCTTGCCGGGCGGCTGTTTCGGTTTTGCCATTGTGAATCTCCATGTCTGGCGGTCTTGCCGCGCGGGCAGGAGGCTCGCTGGCCTTCATCTGGTTAATCGCCCCGCAACGGGGGCATTTGATTGCAAGCTGAACGAACACACCTTCAGCCAATTTTCGGTTGCATTGTCCGCAACGGATATTTTCCATAGAGCAAGCCTCTTTCTTGTCAGAAAAGTCTGGTAGGCTTCTCCCGCTGTCTAGACGGCGGCGGGCCTTGCCTGGCTTGCTGGAGGGTTCAGCAGGTTGGGGGCTGGCCGTGGCGTTACCGCGCCTTGATCAGCCGCCCGTCTTTTTCCCCGTCTCTCCGGGTGTCACGCCTCTCATGCAACGCATACTGCAACTTCACGGCACTTTGCATCTGGCGGCGTTGGCCGATTAATTCAGTTCGTTCAGTTCGCCGAGCGCCTGTTTTGCCGCCTTGCCGCCCGAAAAGCCGAGATTCGCGGCAAGGATGGCGCGGGCCTGTTGCTCGTTTTCGGCGCGCATGGCTTCTCGGAAGTAAAGCGCAAGCTGGCGGGTGGTGTAGCGCATCAGGTCGCCAGGGTGATGTCCGTGCCGGATGAGCGTGCCGAAGACGCGCCCCCATCCGACTGGCGTTTCAGCGCGGCGGCGAGCGTCTGTCTTGCGATTTCGGCCTTTAATTGTTGCGGCCGGACGATCAGCCGCCGGATAAAAAAACTGCTGTTTACGCTCCACCAGAGGATGAGCAGGTTCTCGCCCGCATTGCCGGGCAGCGTTTCGAGCCATTTTTTGTCCTTGTCGCAACAGCGCGCGACAAGGGTTGAGACGGTTTCGGCATGGAGAGACAAGGCGTCGAGAATCAGCGTAAGCGTGTCCGGCGCGGATTCCTGCGTTTTGCCTGCCTCTTGCAACACCGGTCGCAGGGATTCGGCCAGGGCGGCAAGCGCCTGACCGTATTTCAGTTGTTCGCCGAAATTGAGTTCACGCACGGTGACGGTTTCACCGTTAATTTCAAGATCGCGTTCGGGCAGCAGGATGTCGAGGTCGCCGCCTTCGGCTGGCGCGGCGTCATTCGGTGTGTTTTGAAGCGCCGCGCGGGCGGCGGGGTGATCGGAGGGGGAGATTTTTTCAGCCATATCGGAATCCGTGGGTTAATGGAGATCGTGAGCGTCAAGAACCTGCAGCGTGCGCCTTGTCGCGATGCTGCAATAAGGAAAGCGTTTTGGTTTAGCGTATAACGGTCCAGTCATGCGCCCGATGACTGTAAATGCCATCCCGCACGGCGTCCAGCACGACGCGGACTTGTGTATTCAGCGTGTCTGCTGCGAGGCCGCTGTCTATGGTTTCCGTCGTCCAGGTGTAGCTTGTTCCGGTGATGCCGGTTTCCACGCGCTTCAGCGCGCCGTCCTGCCCGTACAGGCGGAGGCGATAGGTCACGCCGGGTTCGGGGCCGATATTGCCTTGCGTGGTATCGACCAGCAGGTCGGCCTGCGTGATGCGGTCGCGGTGCGCCCAGGTGATGGCAAGTTGACCGGTAATGGTCGCCGGATACGCCTGATTGTTTATTCGCATTTGCCCCGGCGGGTAGGGTTTGTTTTGGCGACCCGTCATGGTCAGCGTGGATTCGGGCGCGGACGCTATCGGCAGGACGCTGCCGGTGGTGGTGACAGTGGGCAGGCGCACCAGCAAGGTCTGGCCAGCGATGTATTCGGTATCCGAAAAGCCGTAATCGTCATCCTGGTCGTAGAACCAGAGCGCCGCCCCGGCAAGGTGCGGGGCGGGCACGGTATCCACGCAGCCGCGCCCGACGGTGATTACGCCGGTGGCGGCGTTTACGGCGGCGATGCTTAGGATTTCATCGTCAATCATCACGGCGCTGCCGACGAAGGCAGAGGCAAGATCGGCGGTGACGGTCAGCGTGGTCGCACCGATCGGAACGTCCGCCGCAAGCGTGGCGGTAATGCAAAAGGAGCCGGAATCGGAATTTGTTGTGGCAACCCACGCCGCGCTGCCGATTTTAACCGCGACGTCAAAGCCGGTGTGGAGACCGCCGGGGCTGGTGGCCATCCCGGCGAGAAACGCCGCCGCCGGGTCGATCTGCGCCAGATCGCCCGCGCCCATTCGCAGATAGAGGTCACGGTAGCCGACTTCCATCACCCGCTGCGCCGGGGCGGGTAATGGTGTCGTCGATGGCGGCGTCCATCCGCTGGGTTCGTCGACGTTGTAAGCGGTGGTGGGCAGTCCGAAGACATCCTGCACGGCGGTGATTTTGACCGTGCCATCCTCGCCCTCGCCGTATTCGCAGCGCCCGGCGCGCACGACCATGTTGTCGACGCCAACATCCGGCACGGCGATTCTAAAGACGTCGCCCGGCATGATGAGCGCGCCACGCCGGTCGAGTTTGACGACGAAGCGCTTGATGTTGCCAGAGAGCGACTTTAAATCCCTTGCCGCCACGCGGGCGGCGAGGTCGGCGGTGGGGATGCCGGGATAATCCGTCGTTTGCGTGATGGGCGCGCCGTTCGAGAAAATAGCGGCAAGGTTACGCTGGCGCACCTGCCGATCCTTGCCATCGGTGGGCGAGATGAATTTGACGATGACTTCGTTGGGGGCATCCATGATTGCCGCCGATTCAAATTCTTCCAGTTCCAGAAGGCCGGTTTCGGCGTCGAAGTGCGGCAAGGTTGCCGGATCGTAATCGCCGCGCACCAGTTTCAATTTTAATAGCCCGCTTTGCCGGTCTACAAAGATGGAGCCGCCGACGTGATCCAGCACGGCCTGCGCGAAAGATTCCACGCTGTCCTTCTTGCTCCATTTTAAGCAAAGCCCAAAACCCTCTGTATACAAGGTATCCGCCGCCGCGCGCCATGCCGCGTCATCAAGTCGCGCGGTCGCAAGGCCAGCGCCTGCGCGATGGTCGGTGTAAATCTGGTAGAGGATGTGTGCGGGGTTCATCGCGTGGATGCTGCCGCCCGCCATCTGGATCATGCACTTTGCTGGATACCACGCGCTGCCCTCCCATCCCTCTGTCGAACGGCGGACGCGAAATGACCACGGTTTCGGGTAGGGAGACATCGCGCAAATCCAGCCGTCAAAAAAACCGGTCGCCACGCCACGAAAGGCGGGAACCAGCCCGCCCAGCATCGAGGCCAGGCTGCCCAGAACGGTTTGCTCCGGCGCGCCCATCAGAATTTGCAGGGTGCCGTCGATGCCGCCCTCTTTCTTTTCGCCGCCGAAGAGGTCGCGCCGGTTGATGCGGATCGAGGCGTTGCCCGTCGCGCTACCCGACCACGCGGTTTTGTCGCCTACATTAACTTGCACGATCTCGTTCAATGGCCCGCGCGAAATGCCCATGTGGATGCCGAAGCCGTACCAGTAGCCGATTTTTACTTTTTTGCTTGAACCCATATCGCTACGCTCCTTATGGAGTGCGGGAGCTTGCTCCCGCTTTCATAAGCGGCGGCAAGCCGCCGCGCTCCATATTTGGTGGCAAGCCGCCCTGCTGCTCCATCACTTGCGCGATCAGCGCCAGCGCCATCGGGTTTCCGGTGGCGGCAAGGCGATCCGCGTCAATGCCTTCCCGGACGAATTCCATCCAGTCAAAACCGTTCTGCTTCGCCCACGCCCGGCAGCCTTTGGCGCAAAAGCCCTGCTTGCCCGCGAACTGGACGGTGGCGAGGTCGGATACGGTGATTTTCATTTGCCGCTTTTCGTCTTGATGGCTTCGGTTTTGTAATTCCCGATTCCCAGCACCATCCAATCCGATATCCAAACATCGCCGAACACCCAGATTTGTTCACTGCCTTCGCTCGATTGCGGAAAATCGAAGTCGCCGAAGGCGGCGGGCTTGGCGTTTTTGGGTTTGGGCGCGGTGGCAATCGAGATGACCAACGACAGCACGAACATGATGATTTGAGACCACATGGCGCGCTCCTAAAAAAAAGGGTTGTTATCGAATGGCGATTTGCCCGGCATGTGCCGGAAACCGCCGTAGTTCGGCATGTTGTTGAAGATGCCGTTACAGGTGGCGGAAGTCTGGTCGCAGCCAGGATAAATGCGGACGGATTGCCCCGCCGTCATGCCCGCCGTGCCGGAAACGAGGGTCAGACTGAGGCCGTTTTGCACCTCGATGCCGCGCCGCTCGATAAAGCCGTTCGACGTGCTCCATTCGAGATAGCCGTGTGTGTAATTCCACGCACCGTTTACCGCGCCTACGGTGACAGACGCGCCGTCTAACGCGGTCACGGCGGTATCCAGCGCAAACGACGCCCGCACGGCGCGGCAGCTTGTGTCGTAGAGGCTGTGCGGGCAATTGCGCTCGTAAGAGAGACGTAGCCCCATGCGCGCCATGCTGGCAGAGATGCTGTTACAGACGATCTCCGCCTGGCCTGCGTCTGTCCAGCGCACGGTCTTGATGTTGCCGATCCAGACCACGAGCGCGTTTGCCGGGGCGTCGGCGAGGCCATAGTGGTAATCGCGCAGGGTGAGCCAGATTTGATCGGAGGGCGGATGTCCGATGAACATTTTGACGGGATAAATGCTGTCCGGTACGGTCAGGGTCAGTGCGTCGGCGGACGCCTCGCCCGTCTGCCGGATGCCGTCGTCGGTAATGGCAACGGACTTGTAATCGCGGCTCTGAAAGTGGATATCCCGGTCGGCGCTGGTGTAGCACCAGCTTGCAGGCTGGCGGGAGAATTCGTAGAGGCGCGCCGGGCGGCCTCCTGCGGCGGATGATTCGAGATCATCAAACGGCATCTTTCACTCCCCGAAACACAATTTCGGATTCCGCTACACCTTCTGAATCCGTGAGGTGGCGCAAGGTCACCGTGTCATCGCTCCCGCGCATCAAGGCGAGGTAATCGATGCGCTCGATTTCTTCCGGCAGCAGGGCACGGGGGAGCGGCGGATCGAGGGCGAGGTTTTCTGTACCATCGGTTTGCGATTCATCGGCGGCGGTGACGCGGCGGTAGAACACTTGCCCGTCGGCAAGCCGGATACGGATATCCTGCCGCCCCAACCGGCCCACGCCGTAGCGGGCGTAACCGCAGCGTTTGACGGTGAGCGCGTACAGGGATGAGGGTGCCGCCAGCGCGAGATCATCGGCGAAGGTCGGCAGCCAGACGGCCTGCTGGCGACCGCGTAAAAAATACGCGAGCCGCCGGAAAGCATCCGCTTCTGCCTGCCCCGACAGCAGCCAGCGGTGCGACTGACCGGGAAAGCCGATCTTTGCCGAATCGGTCACGGTCACGCGACCGAAGGGAGATTCCAGCACGGTAAGCAGCCGGGATACCGTGGTCTGCAAATCCTCGCGCTCATTCGGCGCCAAGGTCAGGACGGGGTAGCCGCGATAGGTTTCAATTCCTGCGTCCGCTGCCCAGTCGCAAGGCTCGGTCACGCTGAAGGCGGCGGAGAAGACAACCGCCTGATCGGTTTTGCGGGTCAATTCCGGCAGGGCGGAAAGACGGGCGACGCGGGCGGGGTAGAGGCGCGTTCCGGCAGGCCAGTGCTCGCCGGTCGCCCGCTTTAAGGTCAGGCCATCCGGTTCTACGCTGACGATCTCGCAGGCTTCCGTTTGCGCGAGGATGTCATCGGCGGCAATCAGGAGCGCCATGCCGCCCGCGACAAAATCGCGGTGGGCGGTGGCGGCGGGAATAAAGGTTTCTCCGGCGGGCAAGGGGGTGGGCAGAAATTGAATGTCCGGCCAGATGGGGAGCGACCATTCATTTCCGCTCCAATCGAGCAGCATCAGGTCGAGGAGCCGCCGGGCGTCGCCCGCCGCGATGAATTCGGCCTCAAAAAAGCGGCGCGGCGCGATGCGGAGCGCCCGGCGCTGTTCCGCGCCGGAACGGGATGTGAGCACGTCGGTGAGCCACTCCAGCCGCTCTTCAACCGGCGTCGCCCAGTTCGGCGGAAAAACCCAGGCAATGACGCGGATGCCGGAGATGATCAGCGCCACATCCGGCAGTCCCTGCCAGCTAAAGATGATGGCATCGTCAATGCGAGACGCCCCCAGCGGCGAGACCGTCACATCCAACGCCCGTTCCTGAAGCGCGGCATAGACATCCGGCGGCGGCGCGCCATCCACCGGCGTTATCGTCACGCCTTCGGAGAGGCCGTCGATGGCGGTCAGGGTTTGCGGCAGAAACCAGGCGTTCCAGAGATATACGCGCTCGGTGAGCGTAGAGACGACGTTACCTAGGTCGAGCCGGGGCGGGAAAACGTGGACGCGATGATAAAAATCATCAACATAACACCGCGCGCTTGCCCCGGCGATCGGTTTGCCGTTCGCTTCGACCGGGAAATGTTTTACGGGCGGCGCGAAACCGGGCGTGGACGTTATTGATTCATGTGGCGGCCAGCCGATGATTTCGGCGGGGTCAAATGCTGACAGTTCGCCCGCGAGGTTCGGATTCTCGATACCCGCCAGCGCGGGAGAAAAGGAGAAGCCAAGAATCGTGCTCATGGCCCGTCGTACCGGAGGGCAACGGCAAATGTGCCGCTATGATTTAAAGGACTTTCACTCCCGCCCCGCCCGGCTGTGTTTTTGCAGTACCAGGGGTATACCCGCCAGTGATCTGTTCCCAAGGTCAAAATTTGCCCATCGTCGTAGTTGTCGTTGCGGATATACCTCGCGTGGGCGAGTTCGGCGATGAGGGAAACCTTGCTGCTGGCGCGCGCAAACATCGGGCGAATAGGGATCAAAATCGCTTCCTGGTTCCACGCGGCCGGGCTAATCGCGATGTACGGCGCGGCGGGCAGCGAGGCGGGGGCGAGGAAAGTCCAACCGCCGCTGTCTAGCCCGTGATGGATTATCGAGGTATGACCTTTCACAGCATTAACGTACTGCTCTGTATTCCAAAATAGTGCGGGGGCGAACGAAGCGCCGTTCGACGTGTCAGCACTGCCCGTCGTCTCTGTCATAACAATGCGCGGCCAGCGGGAACCTGAATCCGCGCCCCCGGACACGGGTACACCGAATGTCCCGCTTGACCAGACGCCAGAGCCGGGCAAGGCGGGAACCGGGGATTTGCCGAAGGCAATCCACTGCCAGTAACTCACGTCGTAATTGACAAACACATACACTTCGTCGGGAGCGGCGTTGATATGGATGTTATAGGCCGCAGGCCAGGCAACGCTGTACGCTGTATTCTGTACAATTTGACCAAGCGCCTGGCCGCTTGGCGCAGCATCAACCAGCGCGCCGCCCGATACGCCGTTGCCCGCCACGAGGCGCAGCACGTTTTGCACGTCTGTGCCCGTCGCTATATTCACGGCCTCAAGTCGCACATAACAGCCGCCCTTGTAATACACCGCGCCGTCGTTCGCCCAGCCGTTGGCGGCGAGCGCCGATTGCAGCGCCGCGAGAACGTCGGCAGGGCTGTTTGCTTGTCCAGTTATATACGGCATGATTTTTTCCTTCAGGCGTCCATGCGGAGCGCGTAGTAATCGTTAAATCCGGTGCGAGAAACGTCCTGAATGACGACCCAATCTACGCCGTCTACCGCGAGTGTGTTTTCAACGGCGTTATCGAAGCCTGCGATATGGCATACGCCATCCAGTGCGCCATAGATGCCGTTCGCGTCGGAAAGCTCAATGGGCAGCAGCGCGTAATGGTCGCCCGCTGGCCGTAACTGCGAGGTCGCGCCCGCAAGCCACGCGTTATTCCACGGGTAAGCAGTCGGGATTTTCCAAAGGCCATCGTTGAAGCGCATCCTCAAGTTGTTGCGCGTCCCCTTGTAGGGCACGGAATGCCCGGTGTCAGAAAAGCGCGTAGCGGGCACGCCATCCAGCATCCCGCCGCAAATCATCGGATACGGGTACTGACTTGGACGGGCGTAGGGCAGCATTTTGCCGATATAGAACGATTCATAGACCGGCGTGCCGACTTTTAGTGCGCCCGCGATGCGTTGCGGGTTGACGGTGAGCCAGTAGTCGATGCGTTGATTGTGGCAGGGCACGCCGGATCGAATCACGCCGGGCTGAGTGACAAACGAGTTGGCGGCAACGTAGCCCGTAAAACTCGCCGCCGCCAGATTGTAGTAATCAGCCTCCGCGTCTTGATAGGTATGCAGGCCGACATAAATTTCTTCCTGTCCCGTATAGCCTACGCCCTTCAGGATCAGTTCGCGGTTGGCGATGGCCGTGTCGTAACGCAATACCTGCCAGCCGTTCGCGGCGGCAAAGGTCTTGATGGTTTCCAGTAACTCGTAGTGGGCAAGCTGGTTTGCGTTATCGACGTAACCGATCAGGTGTGGCATGTGGCAATCCTCCGGTAGGGGCGACCGGTGGTCGCCCGTTGGCGAGTGAGCGGGCGCGCGCGGCGCGCCCCTGCGGGCGTCCTTTACGGCGCAGCGCGCGCCACCTGAATAAACCGCCCCATGCGACCGAGCGGGCCGGACATGGGTTTGGCTGTGTCAGAGAGCACATCGAGCGTGAATTGATTGCCCGCCAGTTCGTTGCCGTTCTGGATCAGCGCCAGACCTTGCAGGGGCTGGGTGGCGACCTTGTAAAAATGCACCTGTACCGGGGCCATGTTTTCGGCCAGATTGACACCCTCATACTTCAATTCCAGGTTGGGCTGCGGCTGGGTGAAGAAATTGACCTGCTTGCCGCCCGCCGCCTGATAGCTGGCCTTGAGCGGCCAGGTGGGGGCGGTGGCGGGCAGGCTGACAATCTCGATCACGCCAAAATCGGCATCCAGCACGTAATGCTCCGGAGCGAGAGTGACCGGCGTCACTGCGGAGTCGGTAATCTCCAGGCTGCTGACGCCGGGATTATCCAGCCGAATCATGTCGCCGACCTCGACCGTGCCCAGCGGTTCACCCGTGATGGCGGCGGAGGCGATTTCACTGGCCGCGCCATAGAGCAATTCCGCCAGCGCCAGGGTATCCACCTGATGCAGGGTGCCGGTGATGGTCATGGAACTGCCCAGGCTGATCGAGCGCACCTTGTTCCTTTGACCGGAGTAGCTTTCCTTGTGTTCGATGTTTTCGGTCTCCCCCGCGACATCAAGCTGCGAGATGTCGCCCCACCAGCGCCAGTCGGCGGGATTGCTGCTGCCATAAGGGCGGCTCCAGAGACGGCCCTGACCAAAATAATACTGTTCAATGGTTGCGTTCGACATGGTAAAAATTCCTTATCAGTGAGAAAAATCAGGAGTTGCGGGCGGGATGGCGCTGCATCACCGGCCCTTGCCGGGTGGAGTGGATCACCGGGGTTTGCCAGGCGAGCGGGAAATAGGCGAATCTGGCCTCGCTGTAATACGGGCGCGGGGCGCTGACGGGAACAAGCCCGCCCGCGCATTCGGGCGGCTGCCAGCCATGCAGCGCCGACACGATGTCGGGCAGCAGCATGCCCGCGCTCTGGTTACGCGGCGCGGCATCTCGGCCCTGCGCGGCGTTGGCGATGGCGAGGATGGTGAGAAAGCGGTGCAGGAGTAGCGCGCGCTGTTCGTCGGCGTCCTGAACCGTAAATCCGTCGTAGACCACATACACCGCCGGGCAGCGCTGCATCTCTTCGGCGACCGTGGCGAGCACGTCACGGCTGGCGACCTCGCGCGCCCAGGCATTGGAGCCGGATTGCAGGCGGGATTTCAGACGGGCGATGATGCCGGTTTCCGCCGCCAGAAAATTCCAGGGCGGCGCGGGGACAGGCGGGGCGGGCAGGCGAATCGCCATTACGCGAACCCTCTCAGGTCAGCATCCGTCACCTGCCGGGGCGAGAAGCAATAACGGGTTTCGAGGTCGCCCTGCCCGGCAATCAACTGCCCCGGCGCGTCGCCCAGGGGGCAGGAGAGCAACAGGGTTCCGGTGGCGATGAGTTCCAGGTCTCTTTCGGCGGATTTGTAGCGCCGATAAACCTCATGTTCCGGGGCCAGATCGTCGTACAGGTAGTAACGGGCGATGTCGACGGTCAGGCGCTTCAGGAGGGGCGGCGCAACCCTGTCCGCGCCGCCCCTCCAATCGTGACACCCGACGATGGGCAGAGCGTAACGCTGGCTGACATAACCATCGACCACGCCCTGCGCCGCTTCGCACGCCTGTTCCACCCGCAGGACATCAACCACGGCGGGCGGGATATTATCGCGGTCGGTGAGCTGGATCATCTCCTGCTCGCCAAAGGCGTTAATGAGGTCTTCCGGGCTGGCGTAGTTCATCAGGCGGCGTGAACGTGGCGGTAGAGTTCAACTTCGATGACATCGCCCGCCGCCGCAGCCGCCGTCAGGGCGCGACCGCTGGTTTCGTTGCTGGCTCCCGCGACGGCGCGACCGGTGCCATCGCTTGCGGGTTTTACAAACGCGCCCGCTGCGATGGCGGCGCTGGCTTCGACGAGGGCGGAATAGCCGGTGATGACGCTGATCGCCTCGCCCGTTTCGCCCGCTGTTTCAGAGACGCCCTGAGCGTCCGCCTCGCCGCCCGCCGAGGTGGCGTGCGCGCCCGCGTAGGAAACGAAGCGCCGCGCGGCCACCGGCGCGGTGAGGATCACCGTGACGGCGTGGGTTTTATCGTAAGTCTGGCTCATGACTTATTCCTTTGCTTTTGACGTTTTGGGCGCGGCGCGGGCGGTCTCCACGGGAGCAGCCGGGGCATCGCCGATGGCCTGCAAGCGTTCGAGCTGCGTAAGGTCGGCGGCGCTGACGCCTTCAGGCAGCGGCTCGCCCCGCTTTATATCGACGCGCCGCTTGTCGATATAAAGGGCGATGTTGCGAATTGCGATTTTGGACATCTGAAAACTCCTTTTGAAAACGCCAAAAGTAAAAGGCTACTTTTGGCCGGGGATTAATTACGCCGCGTTCTGGAACAAAAAGCCTGCGGTGTTGTAAGCGATGTGGGGCTGGCGCTCGTAGGTCGCGCCGTACACCCACGACTTCAGGTTGGCTTCGTAATACGGCGCTTCGGCGAACGGGTTGCCTTCCAGCACGCTGGTGAAGCCAAAGGCCGGTTGCGCCAGGCTGACATCGCCATTCGCCCCGCCGAGGCTGGGTACGTAGGCCAGCACAGCGTTATTACCCCAGACATCGTGCGCGACATCGGCATCGTCCAGGCGGATGGCATCGCCGATGATGATTTCGGACACATCCAGGATGGTTTTCAACTGATCCAGCGTCGCCGGGCCAAGCACACTGTCGGGCAGGTAGCTCTTCACTTGCGGATTGACTTCCAGCGCGCGCCAGGCGACGTAGGAGAGTTCCAGCGTGTTCGGGCGCACGCCGGTCGCGGCGCGGATGGCGTTGCTGGCGTTACGGATATCCGTCACCGGCTCTCCGATGGCGGCGCTCCATTGCGTCGCGCCGGAGAGCGCCAGCACATTACCGGCGGCGTAGGAAGCCGGGTCATTCGCCAGGGCGGCCACCTCGATTTCATAATCCAGGGCGAGAATGTCATTGGCGGTGGTCATGGCGATGCGGCTGACGTCCAGATTGGCGACGATGGAGATCTTCTGCGCCGCTTCGGATTCCTGAATCAGTTCACGCGGGATGGGCACCTCGACCGAGTATTGATTGACCGTGTAGGTCTGGCCGTTATAGCGGATATCGACCCGCTTGGTGGCCGCGCCGGGCGCGCGCCTAAGGTCGTATTGCCGCAGGCGCTCATTGCCGAGTTTGGCGAGGGTCATGCCGCGCAGCGCCTGCGGCAGGCGCGGCATGAGGCGTTCTGCGATGAAGCCGGATTGCTTCAGGCTGAGCAACAGATTGGTCAAGACCGGGTTCTGTTTCAGACGGATTTCAGCGAGAGTCATCATGATGCGAATTCCTTATGCTTGGGTGAAAGTGATTACTTTGCGGATGGCTTCGGCATAACTGACGTTGTGTTCCGCCGCGTAAGCGCAGGCGGCCTTGTCGCAGTCGGCGTCAGACGTGCTGGCGGGGCGCGGCGCGGCCAAGGCGGCGGCGGCGAACTCGCCGAATTGCACAACCGGCGGACGGCTGGCGAGCAGGCCCTTGACGAACTCGACAGGGGCGACCTTTTTCGCACCGTCGCCTTCGGCGAACTCAACGGGGGCGGTATCCGCCAGGGCATCCAGCACGGCGATGGCGGAAGCCTTGTCTTTGGGCAGGAGCCTGCCCGCCGTAATCTGCGCCTCGGTGAATTGCACGTGGGCGACATGCCGCTCGGCTTTTTGCGCCTCGGCAAATTGCGCGACCGCCGCCTTGGCCGTGTCGGCCTCGGCTTGCAGGGCGGCGTTTTTGGCGCTGGCGGCGGCAAGGGCGGCCTCGGCTTCGGCGAGTTTTTGTTTCAGTTCATCCATGCTGGCGTACTCCTGAAGAGGTAGAAGAGGTTCGGAAAACGAGACCGCCGCCGCCCCGGCGTCGGCAAAGCGGATGTCGGCAAGCCCGGCGACGGCGGGGGGCTGCGCGCCCAAAAAACCGACATGGCGCAAGTACCAACTGCCGGGGGTCGGGTTGCCGGGGTGCGTCGGGGGATAAAAACTGGCGCTGCGCTTCGGAAAGCGCCGCGCCTTGACCATTTCGGCAAAGGCGGGCGCGACATCACGGGCGTCAATCACGAGCTTGTCGCCCTCCGCCCGCACCTGCCCGACCCAGCCGTAAGCCGGGGCGTCCACCGCCGGATGGCCGACCACGAGCGGCGCTTCGCGCTTTTCGGGCTGGTAGGCGGCGGCGATGGCGGCGATGTCGGCGGCACTGAACTCCCGTGCGACGCCGGTATCGTCGATATGCCGGCCAGCACGGAATACTTCGATTCCGGCGGGCAGGGTGCTGCTACGTGCTACGGTGGGGGAGTTGGTTTCGTTTGCCATGAGCCGCATCATGCGGCGGGCGAGGCGGCGGGGATAAATAAAGGGTTTTGGTTTTCAGAAGACAGAAGGCAGGGGACGGAGGACAGTCGGTTTGCGGCGCGCTCGGAGATCACGCCCTACCGCCTTCAGTCACCTGAAATCAGAACATCTGGCGCTGGCGTTTCGCCAGTTCGTCCGCGCGCCACGCCTTGATAATCTGGGTGATCCGCATCTCGGAAACGCCGTACTCACGGGCGAGTTCGCGAGTATTGTTGCCTTTGAACCGGGCGCAGATTTCCTTGTCGCGGGCGGAGAGCGCCACAGCGAGGCCCTTCGGCATATAGAACCCGCTGCCGCCGACGACGCGGGCGAGACGGTCAAGTTGACCCAGGGCAATGTCGGCAATCTCGGAAGGGTCGCGCCGCAATCCCGCTTCCTCCACAAGATACAGATAGAGCTGCTCGACCACTTCAATCAGGGTCGGGTTCATCCCGTCCGGCAGGCGGGCGGTGAGCGGCGCTAAGCGTTCGGAGGGGGTCATGGTTCAGAGGACAGAGGACTGAGGACAGATGACAGTTCAGTTATCGGCGGCAAAGCCGCCGCATGACGACTGTCCTCCGTCTTCTGTCCTCTGTCCTCTGATCGCCGCAGCCATTTTTTCAGGCTCTCAATCACCGCGTCTTCCTGCGCGCGGTTGAGAAACTCGATGGCGTCGACATTGGTCTGGCGTTTGACCCAGTGGCGCAAACCGCGCATGGAACGGTCGCGCACCAGCCCCGCGTCCGCCAGTTGCTGCCAGAGCGACCAGATTTTTCTATCAACTGCATCCAGTGCCCGGCGCGGGTGCGCGCCAACGCCCAGCCGCCGGAATTCGGCAATCACGGCATCCGCCTGGTCGATGCGGGTAATCCGGGTGGAAGATTCCACGCCCGCCGTCCGCATCAGCAGCGCACGATAGGCGGCATCATCCATCGGCGGGCGTCCGGCATGGCGGATGGCGCGCAGTTTTTTCAGGCGGGCGGCAAGTGGGGTATTTATTGTCATGATTGCACGCCACCGCGATCGTTTTCAGGTTCGCTGATTAAAGGCAGGATGAACAGGATTTGCAGGATAAAATCGCTATGATTCACGCCTGTTCTCCTGTTTTTTCATCCTGTCCATCCTGTCCATCCTGTCCAATAGCACCAATAACGATTGCCAGCATTGCCCGCGTCAACCCTTGTGTGAGGCTGTCTGCACGCGGGAAGCGCCCGTCAGTGCACGGTAATTGCACAGACACGTCAATACAGCCTTCTGAGTCTTCAATTTTGAGTCCCAGGGTACTCATACCGTGCCCTCCGCAAGTTCGGCTTCAAACGGCGTAATAAAAAAATCCTCGGCCTGCTGGATGCTGATGCCGGGCACATGCGCGACGGCTTCCGGCTCGTTCAGGATGGCGTCTTTGTTGACTTCTTCTTTCTGCCGGATGAAGCGGTCGAGTTTCAGGCGGCGGAGCGTCTCCAGCACAACCTCCGCGCCGGTGACGCGCACGGAGGGCGGGCGGGTGCGCCAGCCGACTTCGCCGGTGGCAAGCTGCGCCGTCTTCACCTTGCCATTTTGCGTCAGCGCCAGACGATTCGCCTCGCACCAGATGTGCGCGCCCGCCGTCAAAAGCTCGATGCGCAGGCGGTGCGGCTGGGCTAAAGCCTCCCAGCGTTCCTTGATTTTCGCCAACTCATCGTTCATGTCCGCCTGCAAGCGGGCAATTTCACGCTGCCGCTCGCCGATCTCCAGCACAGCCCCGGATACTTCCGCCTGCGATTGCGGCACCCAGGCGGTTGCCGTCGTTTTGGTTCGGGTCTTTTTCGTGGTCATAGTCATTCTCCTGCGCGATGAACGGTGATGTGAAGGGCGGCGTCGGCAACATCGGCGGCGACGCGGCAATGCGGGTTTTTATCGACCACCAGCGCGGCGCAATCGCCCGACGCCGGGATGTCGACCGACAATACCTTGACGCCCAGGGCGCGCAGTTGGCGGATGGCCTCGTTCGCCGCCGACAAACGGCGACGATAGATGCCGTGGAACACGCGCGGGGCGCGGTGGATGTGGATGACGTTCTGCATGACGGTTTTTCCTTTCAAAGTTTTTTGGATTTCGGTTGTCATTTCAGATTCCCCCGATCACCTGCGCGTCGACCTTCGGCCAGCCTGCCGCCGCCGCCGCGTTTATGGCGCGGGTGAGCAGGTTATTAACCACCAGCGGAAAGCAGAGGGAGACGGCATCCGACGCCTTGCCACCGCGCGGGATGCGGATGAGACGGGCGCGGATGGCGTCAAAGGCATCGCCTTCGAGGATGTCCGCCGCCTTGACGCCCACCCGCTCGAACTTGTGCGCGATGTAAGCGGGCAGGTCGTTATCCAGCGGCGGCAGGTCGATGATTTCGCAGCGTTGCACCACCTCGCGCACGTCGGCCTTTTGCTCCGATAAACGCACTTTCAATTCCGGCTGACCGATGAGGCAAACGCCCAGCAACCGGGAAAGCCCCTGCTTCAATTCCAGAAAGCGTTTCAGGTGTTTTAAGGTCGGCGTGGGCAGGCAATGCGCTTCCTCTATCAAAATCAGGTGGCTGTAACCGGCGGCGCGGGAGTTTTTCAGCAACTCATGCACCTGCCGGAAACGCGCCTCCGGCGTGCGCTTCGGGGAGCCGGAGGGGTCAAGGGTGCGGATGATGGCCTCGGCGATCTGCCCGGATTTCAGCGTGCGCCCTTTGCTGTCGTTATCTTCCATCGCCAGCACATAAGGACGAATGACGATGACGGGACGGCCTTCGCTGGCGATGCGCTCCTCAAGCTCTTCCGCCAGCGTGGTCTTGCCCGCGCCACTCTCGCCCACGATGGCGATAAAGCCGTGATTCAGGGCGGCATCCAGCAGCGCGGCGCGGACGTAGCGGGTGCTGGCGGAATTGAAGACATCGGCGGTGGTGTTTACCTCGTCGATGAAAGGCGAACGGACAAGACCGAACTGCTTTTTGGCGGCTTGAGTCAGGTTCTCGGAACGTAGTAACATGGAGTCCTCCTGTGATTCATGGTTGAGAGATGGAACTTCGGGAGACGCCCCGGATGCGTTGCCGAACGCGCCGGGGTTTTCTTTTGCCGATTTGGGGCGTTCCAAACGCGTTCCAAATCCGTTGCCCCGGCGCAGGCCGGGGGTGACTGCATCCTGCTGGCGCAAGGCGCTTAAAAACGCCTCTACGCGATCTTTCGCGTTCGTATCCCTGACCGGGTAGATGCCGTCTTCAACCAGGCGAAACGCGGTTGTCAGTTTCAGGTTCGTTGCCTTGGCAAAGCGCCGGAGACTGACGCCATGTTTTTCGAGCAGTGTTCTCATGGGATAAAACCTCCTTTCATATCGGTCAGTTCGCCACCAGCTTCAGGCACGGCATGTCCGCGAGCCGTCCGGCCAGCGCCGCCAGTTCGGTTTCCGGCACGCCCGCCGGATACCATTCGGCAACGCGCCGGTTTTTATCCGCGTCCATCGCCACGCCCCGCGCCACCAATGCGCGCGCGGCCTCGAAATGGTTGAGGGTTTTCTCGGCGATGGTGGTCTGCGTGGCGACTTCCAGCGCCGTGCCGCGTTTCGGGAGCCAGGTGGGTAAATCGGCTTCCGCCGCGACCTTCCACGGGTCAATGCGCCCGCCAAAAGGCAGCACCCTGGCTTTGCGGGCGGCTTTGGCTTCGACCAGGGTAGAGACGCCCATCGCCGCCAGTTCGACCGCCTTGCGGTTTTCATCGGCACGGGTGCTGGCATGACGGCTGTAGTCCTCGCCGATGACGTTCGCGCCCTCAACCCGGAACCCGGCTTCATCGCGTTCGATGACCGGGATGCGGATGAGCAACTCGCGGCCATTGGCATCGACATCCACCACCAGCGCGGATTCAAGGTCATAAGGATTCCAGGTGATTTTTAATTTTTCGCCAACCATGACGCGGGGGATGGCGGCCACGTCGTAGTCGCGCCCGTTAAAACTGATGGTTAAAAAATCGCTGACCTTGCGGGTTTCCGGTTCATGGGTGAGCAGGGCGCGGCAGAGTTCCGCAGAGGGCGCTACGCGCAGTTGATCCGCCGTGATGGTCTGCCAGAGTTCATGCCGCGCCTTGCCATAGCGGGAATGTTTTTGAGTGCTGTTAAACCAGACGCACCATTGACGGGCGCGCTCGTTCAGTTCATCCAGGTCGCGCACCGTGCAGTAAGACAGACCGGATTCGAAACTCTTTTCAATGATGTTACGGGCGTTTTCCACCTGTCCGGTGGCGCGCGCAACGCCCGGCATGTGCGCCAGAGTCTGCACTTGCAGACGGCGGGCGAGATTCTTGAACAGCCCGCTGGTGTTGGCGCTGCCCATGTCCATATACAGAATCAGCGGCACACCATGAAACAGCCCGTTACCCTGATTGGTGATGCAGCGGATAAAACTCTCCGCCAGATTGGCGGCGGATTCCGACCCCATCACATAAAACACGAAGATGCTGCCCGAATAGTGGTCGGTGATTTCGTAAGACCACACGCGGTCGGCGGCGATTCTCGCCAGATTCTTCGGTTTGTTTTTATAAAACTCGTCGCGCTCCATCACCTGCAAACCGATCACCCCGACCAGGTAGTAGAGCACGCACAAGGAAGCGTCGATTTGCCAGACATGATTGGGGTGCAGGCTCTTTAATTCCTTGGCGGGTTCGGGGCGCAAAAGCTGGTCGGGATGCAGCCCGTAGTTCCTCAAGGCGCGAGCAACCGTCGAAGGCGACAGTGGACGGCATTCGCCCGTCGCCTTATCCACGCCGACGGCGCGAATCTCGCCATTCTTCCGCAGGGTTTCCAGCGCCTGGGGAATCGACATCAGGCGCTTGCCGTTCCTGCGCGTAGCAACTGTCAGAAAGCCGGACAAAATGATGGCTTCCCGCTCATCCAGTTGGCTGGCTCCTGCATCGGCGCGTTGTTTGCGAGCAGTTTGCTGCACGGTGACCTGTTTCAGGTAGCGCAAGAGTGTTGCCCGCGAGAGGGCGAGTTCGGCGCAGGCGGCGGCATAGAGCGCCTCCTTGCCGCCATGCGGCGTTGCCGCTGCCTGCGCGGCCAGCGCCGATAAACGAGAGATCATCGCGGGGGTCATGGGTCAGATTTCTGAAGACAGAGGACTGATGACAGAAGACAGTTGGTTTGCGGCGCTTTGCGCCGGTTGTAACCCCCGCGAAGGCGAAGCCGTCTCTGAACGACTGTCCTCCGTCCTCTGTCTTCTGTCCTCTGAAACCTCTGACGCCATCACCATGCGGGCGAATTCCGGGATCGCCTCGGAAGACACTTCGGGCAGGTTGTGCGCCTGGGTGATGTCGTGAATGACCCCGCGCAATTCGCCGATGTGACCGGCGAGCAGGGCGACCGGAAAGGGGAATTCCTCTTCCTCAGATAGTTTTTTGATGTCTTCCACCGCCCGTTCGACGGCGCGCAGCGCGCCCAGCGCCTTGACCTGAATCCCCGCGAATTCGGTGTGGATTTGAGCCAGCGTTTCAGAAGGCGGCGGCGCGGGCAGAAGCTGCTTTTTACGCAGTGCGGCTTCGGCTTCATCGCGCTGGCGGGAGCGGGTGGCGAGCAATTCTTCACTGGCGACGGCCTCCGCTTTCAGTTCGTCGACTTGTCGGCGGGTTTCGTCCAGCTTGTTGGCAAGGTCTTGAATCAGGCTGACCACCTCGGACTTTTCACCGGATTTCACAGCGGCGTCTACGGCGGCGCGTTCGTCTTCGGGCAAAGCCATCAGGAGGCGCATCTGGGAGCGGGAAATGCCAAGGTTGTTAATGGCTTCGTAGGTGGATTCACCGAGCGCGTCGAGGTCATGCTCAGATTCCTGCATAGCCCGGTAGCCTCGACCAAATACAGTACGGCAAAATTCATCAACATTTTGCGCCGGGCGCAAATTTCCATCCGGCTGTGTGATAGCTATGTGTTTGAATGCTTTGGATTTTTTGATTTCCGTGAAGGCACGAATTTGCGCCGCCGCGCAAAAACTGTTCATGACAGAGGCCATTTGCGCCGCGCCGACGAAGCGTCCAAGGTCGAAGGTTTCCGAGATGGTTTCCGCTTGCTTCGCCGCCGTCGTTTCGCGCATCACCGCCATCGCGTTGTCGATGCGCGGCAAGTCAAGATCGGGTTCGGCGGGGATGGGGGTTTCTTTGGGCTTGCGTCCCCGGCGCGGGAGGGTGTCCGGGGCAAGCTGACCAATGACGATATTGTCGGGTTGCATGATTTTCCTTTCGGTCAGAGGGTTTTGCGAAAACGCTGTTTGGCTTCCTGAAGTTGCTGTTCGGCGTGATCGATGGCCGTCCAGACCTTGATGGCCTGTTGCGGCAGCCGGGGGGTGAGCCGCCAGAGGCCGGTGGCCTCATCCTTTGCGGCAATGCCCGCCTCGGACAAATTGGCAAGATCGCGCGTCGTCACAGCGGGCGCGCAGCCGATTTCGCGGGACAAGACGGAGGGAGGAAAGCCCTGCACCACATCTCCAAACATCAGCAAAATGAGTCTGATGAGGCGCTGTTGGGCGTCGTTGGTGTAGTCGGTCATGCCGCCCTCCGCGCTTCAATCTTGCGGGGTGGGTACTCCGTGCGCTCAGGGGCAGGTTTCAGACCCAGCGCGATGGCGGCTCGGTGCGCTTCCCCGCGCGCGCCTTTGGGGTTCTGGGCTTGCCGGAAAAAATCCCGGACTCTTTGGTAATTCAGGCCGAGGGCGCGCGCCCATTCGGCGATGCAAACGCCATTATCAAAGAACCATGCGCGGGCAGATTGCGGGGTCTGCGGATAAGGTAGCGGGGTATGCAGCGGGGTATTCATGGCGGTATGATGATGTTTAGTGATGGTGTGTGTAGAGTATATCTACTTTTATAGATTTGCAAGGGGTTTTTATGCCTGAATTTGAAAATTGTCTGCTACGCCTGAAGCAAGTCCTGGGAACGGCGACGGACAAGGAGGCGGCAGAAATACTTGGCCTGTCTGACAAGGCGCTGAACGCGCGCAAAAGGCGTAACGCTTTCCCGGAAACCAAGCTTTACGCTCTTGCGGCAAAGCGCCCCGATTTGAAGCTGGACGTGGACTACGTGCTTACCGGGATTAGCCGTGCGGCGCACGACCGCCTTGCGGCAAATCAGGCGGCGGGGGAGCGCGCGCGAGAGCGCGGCGCGGCTTTTCGTGAGGGATGGGAATACAACGACATCGACCTCGACCGCTCGATTCAGCGGGCGAAGGAAAAAGACCCGGATGGTTTTTTGGCTTGGACACGACTCTTCCTTACCCTGGCAGACGATGGCAAAGCATTGCTGCACAGTATGTCGGCGTCACTGACAGGAACCCGAACGGAAACATCGGCGGGCATCACATCGAGCGACCAAAGCAAAAAGACAAGCGTCAAAAAGCAGGTCAACATCAACGCCAACGCCGCCGGAAGCAGGGCGGTGGGAAAGATTGTCAACAAAGGAGTGAAACAGTGAAACGAAATGATGACAGCGAGGCTGTGAGCATAAAAAAAGCCCAAATCAAAATTGGGACACTCATCAGTATTAATGCGGCCGCACCCGGAAAACAGGTCAACATCAATGCCAATGCCGCCGGAACCAGCGCCACAGGGAAAACGGTCAATAAGACACCTTGTGCCAATCCTGCGGGCGCGCACAATGTACAAGATAACCCCTTGTCCGACACCGAACTCCGCTGGCGCCGCAAACAAATTGTTCGAAGGCTGTGGTCGGCTAAAGCGCGCTATTGGGTTAAAAATTGGCCAACCCTTATCCTGTTGGCGTCAATGGGCGCGTTTTGGGGGTATTGGGCCTTAAAGTACCAAACCAGCAACACTCACGTCCTTTGGCGCTGGATAATGTTAGAGGCAAGCCAAGCCGGGTTTTATGTCCCGTTTTTTGTTTTTGCGGGGGCTGTAACCGGGTCGCTGGCATGGCTTGCGTGGTTCCGGCGAACGGAAGGGATTTACATTAATGACCTGCAGTCCGACCTGGATAATATCAATCTTGCCTTACGCCACCGAATCAATAAATAGGGGTAAAAAATGCAAAACTTCATCGACCGCATGCGGCGTCACGCCGAGCATGTCGCCAATGTTGGCAGCCATTGCACCACAGAGGAGACCACCAAGCAGGCGCTGATCCTGCCGCTCCTCGACATCCTGGGGTTTTCGCCTTTTGACCCCACGCGGGTCAAAGCCGAATATGGGGCAGATTTCCCCGGCGTTAAGGCCAACGAGCGCGTCGATTACGCCCTGTTCTGTCATGACGTGCCGGTCATGTTCATTGAAGCGAAAGCCTGGGCGGAAAAACTCTCGAACCACGCGCCGCAGCTTTCCCGCTACTTTAACGCTACGCCGGAAGTGGCCATCGCCGCAATCACCAACGGGCAGGAGTGGCGGTTTTTCACCGACCTGCACAATAAAAACGTAATGGATACCGCCCCGTTCTTAACCGTGGATTTCACGGCGCTGGATGAGTCGCAGATCAACCGCCTGTACCGGTTTCGGCATGATGAGTTCCAGCCTGACGCGCTGCGGATGCTGGCCGAAGAAAGCATCTACCTGAACGCTTTTACCGAGGTCATCGGTAACAGCTTGCGTGAACCGGATACGGAATTCGTGCGTTACGTGGCAACCCGCGCCAATGTGCAGCGCCAGTTCAATGCCAGGTTTCTGGAAAGTATCACGCCTATCGTGCAACAGGCGGTAAGTCGCGCGGTCAGCAACATGGTCGTCACCGGCCTTTCCGCCAAGCCTGTTCCGTCGCCCGCTGAAGCGCCTCCCCCCGTTGCCGCCATTGACCCCAAGGCGGGCTGGATTGACCCGGATAACGCACGCATCGTGACCACCTATGCTGAACGGCGATTGCTGGAAATTACGCAGGGGATTTTGGGAGAGGGCGCAGAAGTGGTGGGCAAAGACACTGAAAGCTATTACGCCGTATTGTTCCAGGGCAAAGTGAACCGCTGGCTGATTCGCTTTTACGGGGACAAAAAAATTCCCGTTATTCAGGTCTGCGTGCCGCTGGATGATGCCCGAAAACGCGAAGTTACCCGCGCCGGGCTTGAAATCAGCAGCGGCGATACCATCGTACTGCACCATCCTGAAGACTTGATGCGGATTTCCGGCATTGTGTTTGACACATTGGCCTATTGCCAGAATGACGAAAACTTCAAACGCGGCGCTGGACAGTCCGCACAGTAAAGGAAAAACATGAACCGCCTCATCCCCCTGCTATGCAGCCTCTTCCTGCTCGCCGCCTGCGCCACAGCCACGATCGGCACGGATTTCAACGACGCCGCCCTTTCTACTTTCGAGATTGGCGCGACCACCTTCGCCGAGGCCAGGGCCGCGCTGGGCACGCCCGAATCTTCGGCGCTGACGCCAAAAGGCAACTGGCTGCACCGCTGGGCTTATGTGCGCTCCGACGCCAATGCCTGGGGGTGGAGCGTGCAGACGACCGCGCGCCGCAAGCTGGTGGTGCTGGTGTTCGATGGTGATGAAAAACTTCTGGGAATCGCGCAGCTCGACGGCATCGACCTTTCCGCCGCTGACCGCAAGCGTCTGGCCGCCAAGCCTCAGGCGCAACAGGGGAAATGATGTTTGCGGCGCTCTGCGCCACAAAGGTAGGGCGGGATCGAAGGAAGCGCCGCAGGTCAACAACGGCGGTATCGTAGATACCGCCCTACCCGGAGAGGGGGCGTTGATTACTGTCCTCAGCCCTCAGCCCTCTGATAATAGCGTCCAGAATGGTCTTTTCGGTCTCCGGCTGCAGGGTGGCGTTTTCGGCGGCGCCATAGAAAGGCAGGAAGGGGCGGGCGGGGATGTTGACCTGCCAGGCGGCGGCGTGGTGCCACGTTTCCCGCGCCTGTTTGTGACTGTCTTTTGCGAACACCGCGCGGCCTTTGCCGCTGGCGTTGACATTGCCTTTGTCGCCCTGACGCAGCAGCCTGCCCCGTTTATCCGTGCGCAGGCGGACGCGTACAGAGCGGGCGGCGTGGTGGATGCTGCCGCCGAACTGGTGGATGGCGGCGTAAGCGACGTTGCTGCCGACCATTGCATAATCCGCGCCGTAGTCGGTGCTGATGCTCGCCGCCAGGAGGCCGCGATCCTGCAGGATTTTCAGCGCGGAGCCGCCCTTGTTGCGGCGCAGGCGGTTTTTGACGGTCGCCCTTGAGAGCGGCGCCCAGTGCGGGCGACCCTCGGCGGCGAAGTTTTCCTCGGTCTCGGATGCCAGAATGCCCGCGATGACTTTGAACAGCGGGCGGGCGTCTTTTAAGGTGCTCGCCAGTTCCTGCAGCTTCTGCCCCGTCTCTCTGGTGTCGATTGTGACCTTGAGCATGGTCAGAATACGACTTGTGGATTGTCCAGCAACTCGGCCACCTTCGGAAACAGCTTCCGAATCAGCGCGATCTGTTCGTCCTCATCTTCCGGGATCGGCGTGTTGTTCAGAATCGCAAACTTCTGGACTTTCTCTTCCATGTCGTCCGTCAGGATAAATCCCCCCCCCGCCAATGGTGGCCACCGCCCGAATTTTTCAAAGTAGGTAGATTCAGTCGTGTGGATTTGCGTCATCATTTCAAAAGCTCCAAAAACGCCCGGTTCATTTCCGGCGTCATTCTTTCTAACACCTGTTTCCAGAATAGTCCACCTTCACCGTGCAGGCAAAAGAGATTGGCGAAGGATTCAGTCCCCGCCTTGTGTGGCGCCCGCGCGTAGTATGCGTTTATATGCCCCCAGCCACTCTTTGTGCCGCCCACCTTGTTCCTGGTTGCGCTGCCAAACAAGTCTGAAAGCGCGCCCAGCGTTCCTTTTTCAAAGGCTTTTGTCTTCTCATACACCAGCTTCCAGCTGGTCGGGCCAGTTTGTTGGCTTATCGGTTTTGCGGAAAGCCCGCCCGTCAGCGCATCCATCAAGCCTTGAGCGTCCCGTTCTTCAAGGGCGACGATGACGCGCCGGTAACGGTCTTGCGCGGCAGCGGCATCCAGCAACTCCGGGAAAGCGGCGTGCTTTTCGATGGCGGCGCGGGCGCTTGTGTAGTCGATGCCGGATTTTTGATAGCGGGCAGATAGCCATGCTTCGCGGTCAGTCGCCGCCATGGAATCCTGACGCGCGCCATCGTAGGCAAAATCCAGCGCCGCCCGGCGCGCGAGCGTCTTTTTGCTGTTGACCGGCCCATGCGCCCCCATGTCAATCAGGGCTTTTCTGTCTGCCCGCATGGCGGCATCGAACACATCGCTGCTGCTTGTATACAGGTAGGGCTTGCCTTGCGCCAGTTCGACATCCGCATGGTGTCCGAACTCATGCCGCCATGTTGACTGGCCCCGCAACAGTTTGATATTTGCGCCATCCATCTCGATATGCTGACGATACAGATAGTATGCCGAGGCGTTCGGCGTATGCAGCACATCCCCCGGATCGCCCACCTTCGTAATGGCTGACCGGATATCGTCAGGCGCGCCAGCAAAGGATGCATCGTGCCATGCTCCTGCCACAGTTTTCGGATTCCAGCCGGTTGCATATGCCTGTACTGATGCCGACGACGCAGGATACTTCGCTACCAGCTTTTCTGCTTTTTCCTTCAACAACGCCTGAAGTTCATCCGACTGCGCCAGCGCCGGGTTGTGATCCCAACCGGGGTCAGGCCAAAACACTTTTTCTTTGCCCGCGTCGTCTACGTAGCGGATGCCCTTGACCTGCATGGTGTCGCCATCGCGATTGATGGTGACCTCTTTTTCCACGATGGCGTCCCTGCTGTCTTCCAGCTTTCTCCCGGACTTTTCAAATTCCGCCGCCGACAGCGCCTGTACACGGCAACGGCAGCCCCAGCCGTTGGGCGGCCAAAGGGTTTGCCAGATGGGATCATCGGCGCGCCAGACCTTGCCATTCAAGGCCGCGTGTCCGGCGCGGGTGCGGCTGTCCATCACCGCCACATAGCGCCAATACGGTCGGTTTTCGGCGTTGTCGAGATACTGCTTGTAACGCCCGGCCATGTAACTTGTCTGCACATTCGTTTGAAAGATGGTGCGCAAGCGCCGGTTGCTGCCCAGTTGCACCTGGGTGAGTTCGCCGGTATCGGCATCGAGCATTTCTTTTTTGCCCCACCAGCCCGCATCAGACAAGCGCGGGCGCAGGCTCTTTTTAAAATCCTCGAAGGTGCGGCCTTCTTTCAGGCTACGCCCGATCTCGTTCTGGAACCATCCCAGCATATCCAGCGATGTGACTTTGGCGACGGTGAAGGATTGCGCGTGCGTGGCGGCGTCGGTGTCGTGCCAGTCCCATGAAAGGTGCATGCCTTTCTTTTCAAAGAAGGCGATGGCATCGGCGGGGGGCAGGTCGAGACGGGCGAAAATGCTCATGGTGGTCTTTCAGGCAGGGCGCTCAGGTAGGGGGGCTTCAGGTAGGGCGGGATCGTAGAGCGCGCCACGCGTGAACCACGGCGCTTTCTTCGATCCCGCCCTACCCGAACCCGCCCTGCCTTTGCCGTGGTTCATCCGCCGCCGTCCAGTCTGACGTAGAGGCACGAGCCGATGGCGTCCTCGGTGTTTTTAAGCGCAAGCTCCCTCGCGTAGAGGTTAACGCCCGCAACGTACACGCCGGTCGATGATGCCGCCTGAATGCGCGTGACGCGCAGGCGAAAATATCGATGCGCGCTTCCGTTAGATATCTCAAACACCTGTGGCGTCGTTACCCCGGAAGCCTGCACGAGCGGCGTGGCGGCGGCGTACCAGTCGGTGTCATTCGCTGGATTGGTGAGGCTGGCGTACAAAACAAAATCCTTTGGCGCGTGCGCCTGCTCGGCGAGCGAAAATCCCATCGCTCCGCAGGCCGCGACCTGGCCTAAGTCAATCTGAACCCACTGGTCGCCCACCGCGCCGCCCGCGTCCGAGGTGTAATTCCCGCCCGCCGAGCGCCACTCCGTCGCGGCGTCGCCGTCGAACGCCCGCCAGCCGCCGTAGTTTGTTTGCCCGGTCGTGCTGCTTGCGGTGGCGACCTGCGGAGCAGGCGCGTCCGCGACCGTCATCGGCGCGTAAATCAAATCAGACGGGTTGCCCGCAACCACGATGCCGGGGTACAACCCGATAACGGTCGCGTACTCATCCTCGTGCCCGTCGACGCTGCCGCCCAGTCGCCCCCACTCGAACCCGTCAGCCACAACGATCTGTGCTGTCCAGAACTCGCGACGGAGCGTCGGCAGCGCGCCGCCACCGACGATCCTGTACGCCGTCGCTGACGTGCCGATGGTCACTGCGCCCATGTCCGTGACGTAATACGGCTCCCCCGCCGCGAGTTCCCCCGCCGCCGCCGCCGCGTCCAGTTGGGCTAAAGTGCCGCGTTTGAAGCGTATCCGCGTCATCAGAATGTCCCGCCATCCACGACTTCAACGGCAAGCGTCAGCGTGCCCTCGCTTGCGTTCAGGGTCAGGCCAATGGACGCCGACCCGCGCAGCACGCCGTCCGTACCGTCTGTTCCACCGAGGTATCCGGCGGTCGCGCCTTGCGCCACCGCGACCAGTTCATCTTCGGCGCCCTCCGGGATGTTGAGCGCCGCCTTGAACGCGGAAAAAGTGATCTTCTTTTCTTTTTGCCCGGCAGTCTCGCTGGCATCGTGGACGATTAGCAAATCCTCAGCGCCGTCAATTGCCGCCAGCGTCACCAGATCGTCAATCGCCGGGGTGAGGGGCGCGGTGGTTGCGCTGTCTTTACCGACGTGCAGCGTGTTTCGGTCGGTCGTGACCAGCGCTTCGCCCACAAGATTGTTGCTGGTCGGAAGATTGGCCTTAAGCCCGCGCCTGAGTTGAATTCTTGACATGATGTTTTTTGCTCCTTAAACATTAAAAAAATTAAAAACTGCCGCCGTCGAGGTTGCCGCTGATGTCGCCGGGGTCGCCTTTATCCCCTTTCGGGCCGGTATCGCCTTTCGGCCCCGGCTGGCCTTGCAAGACTTCGGCTAGCACGATTGAAAGGCGCTCCGGCTGTTCGGCGAATTTCAGCACCGCCGTGTTGCCGGGGATGAAAACAGATAATGCTTGCGGGTTATTGGGCATGGCTCATGGCTCCGTCACCGGCTTAACCAGACAAAGCTGCGCGGTCGGGGAAATCAGCACCACGCCGTCCGGCGATTCCAGACGCACATCCACCGCCGCCTCGCCCGGCTTCCAGTCGGATTGCCGGTCGGCGCTCGCGCTGACGCGGAGGATGGTTTTGCCCTGCGTAAAGGTGAGCGCGCAGGAGAGCGCCGCCGCAAAGCCGCGCCCGCGCAGGGTTGAAGTGGCCACCCAGTCGGAGAGGTCGGGATAATCGTCGCCGATCTGCACGGGGGCCGCCCAATCCAGCGTCGCGCCGATTTTGTGCTGTTTCATAGACCTTGCCTCCGTAGCTCGCCGTCCAGTCGCTCCCAGTCATCGCGACATTCCACCGAACACCAGCGCCGCCCATCGGCGAGCGGTTCAGCGCAAAAGAGGCAGAGGCCAGTGACAGGCGGCGGCGCGGGTTTACGCGGATGGCGGGCACGCAGTTCCGCCATTTTCAGGGTTTGCGCGCGGTCAATGAGATCAGGCATGGTCGCCCTCCGGCGCGATGCGCCCGTACAATTCCGCGCCAAACATGGCGCGCGCCAGCAGGGATTGCAGGCGGCCCGTATTAACATCCGGCAGCGCCGCCTGGGCTGCGGCGAGGGCGTCCTCGAAGCTGTCCGTCGCTTCAATGGCGGCAAGCAAAGGCTCGACAATGCCTGCCATCGCCGCTTCAAAATCAGCGTCGGGCAGCGCGGCAATCGCGTCATCAATGGCGACCTGAGCCGGGTCGGATTTTGCATCGGACGGTTCAGCGAAATCAGACGTCACCGGGCGCTCTGCGCCCGCATTTTGACTGTCCTCCGTCCTCTGTCCTCTGTCTTCTGATCGGCTCCAGCCTTCACCGTACTTCGCGCGCACCGCTTCTTCCGAAAGTTCAAAGCCCATACTGGCGACATTGACATCGGTCTCGCTTTCCGCCTTTTTATCCTCTTCTTCCTTGATTTGCCGATACACCGTGCAGGGGCCGAGGCCGTTGAATTCGCAAATCCAGGCAATCAGCGTGCGGTTCAGGGTTTCTGACAGCAGGTCGGAATCGGCCTGCACCAGGTCGAGGCGCACCGCCGCGCGTTCCTTGGAAGCCGCCGCCAGCGCGCCGCCGGATTCCGATTTTGGCTCCTGCCCCAGCAGCACTTCGGCGATGTAATCGTCCATCGCCTGGATCAGCGCCTCCTGCGTCGTGATGTTGCCGCCGACGTGGCTTTCAATCAGTTCGATCAGCGCCCCTTCCGGCGTCATGATGTAGCCATCGGAAGAAAACGCCTTCAACCCGTCCGCCAGCGTGCGCCGTTCCTTCGGCCCCGCGTCGCGCGGGTATTGCCCCCACACCGTGGGCGTGCCGAAGCGGTCGCAGAGTTTCGCCCAGGCGACCAGCCCCTTGCGTTTGAAAAACACCGGCCAGAAGAGTTGCAGGCCCAGGCCCATCCCGTAGGGGTTATCGTCTTCCGGGTTCATCCGGTGCACGATAAATTTTTTATCGGGCAGCGGGATGCCCCTCAGCATGGCCTCGCGGGTCAGGAGGCGAAGCTCCGGCGGATTGTCCGGCTTTTCCTGCGCGTAAGTGAACCGGCGCTGGCGGCGCTTTAACAGCCGCGCCGGAAAAATGAGATGCTCTTGCTGTATCCAGACGATTTCGCTGACCGAAAAGCCCATCAACACGGCATCCATCAGGTCGCGGCAAAGCTGGTCGAAATTGAAGCGTTTCAAGATGGCGGTCAGCGCCAGGGCGCTCGCCGTATCGCCCGCGCGCACGGGATCAACCGCCCAGGGGCGGCACACCAGCGCGCCGATACGTTTTTGCAAGGCGGCAAACACCTTGGCGTCGCGCTTCAAATCCCGATAGACCTCAAGATTCGCGCCGCGCTCGGAGAGCAGCGGGTCGTTCGACGTGAGCACGCCCATAAAATCGACTTCAAACGGATCGACCAGGCGATTGGCGACTTCAGTCAGCAGTTCAGGGGTGAGTTTTTCGGTTTTCAAAGGTAGCCTCGCAGTTCAGAAACGATGTCGCGCGCGCCGCCGCCGATGACTTCGGTTTTCGGGGCGGGGCTGGCTGCGGCGTGAATCGCCAGCGCCAGCGCCCAGAAGCGGTCGGCGTGACCGTCTTCCGTGGATTCGGCGGTAAAGCGGATGTTGCCCGCCGCCGTCGTCTGTTTGGTCACTTTGCGAAGGTCGGCGCGGGTGGGCGGGTCGTAGGGGATGCGTAGCGTCCGGTCTTCCATTTTTCCGCGCACCGGGTAAGCCAGCGCCTCTTTTACACGGGGCGTAAAGGTGATGGCTTCCACGCGATAACTGCCGAATTTGTCCTGCGCGTCATCCGCCCAGCCGATGCCCAGCCCCGTGGCGTCGAGGCAGGCGCGGTCGCAGAGGGCGAGCCAGGGCCAGAGGATTTTTTCCTGTTCGGATTTCTTCATGTTTTTCAGGGCTTCGACACGCCGGGTGTAAAGCGCATCGCCCAATTCCTCAAGCAGCCAAAGCACGGTTAAATCGTGCTTTCTGCCGATGTCGATGCCGATAAAGAGCCGTCCCTTCTTCCGCAGCCGGGCGTCTTCCGGGTCGGCCCATTGCCAGACATCGCTTTGACCGTATTCGGCGGCGGCAATCAGGTCGTATTCCAGAAAGGCTTTGTCATCGTCGCCGGGAATACACAGGTATTCCTGCTGAAAACTCTCTTCATCGGCGCAACCCGCGCGCACGAAATCAAAATATTCCGCCTCATCCATCGCCTGCCGCGCATCATCGGCGGGCAGCATCTGCTGGAGCTTGTATAAAAATCCCTGCTCCAGCGCATCAGTCAGCGTGACGCGATGCAGGCTGATGTTTTTCGGGTTGCCGCCTTCCCTGACTTCGCGGATCAAGGCGTTAAAAAAATTCTTGCTGCCGCGATGGGTGGAGATGATTTCCATCGAACCGCCCCAGGTGATGCCGGGGTAGGCAATCGCCCAGAGTTTTTTCGGGTCGGGGTGCAACGCGAATTCGTCCAGAATCCGCCCGCCGCGCTTTCCGGCTTGCGCGTCAGGGTTTGAGGACATCGAATAAATCCGCTTGCCACTGGCAAATTCCAGTACATGCGCGCTGATCCGCTTCTCGTTGTCGACCGCCACTTCGCCCAGGTCACGCGCGGCGCGCTGCATGATGCCCGCCCAGAGCTTGCAGTCTTCCAGAAACAGGCGCGACTGGATTTCATCGCGGCTGGAAACCCACTGATCGCGCCGCGCACCCTCGGCGGCGGTGCGTTCGCAGGCGGCGTAGGCCGTAGCCCACGACAGCCCGATCTGCCGCCCCTTTTCCATCAGTTTTAATATGGAGCCGTCTTTGATCCACGCCGACTGATACGGCAGGAAGATACCATCAGGATGAGCGGGGCGAATTTTGGCGTTGCCCATTTTTATGTGACCGTCCAAAAGTTGCCCATTTCAGGCATCAGAATCGGAGGTCAGGGGCGGGAATTCCTCCCGCGCCGCCCGCCAGCGTTTATAGGCCGCCACCGCGATGGCGTCGAAAAAATCGCCCAGCTTGCCCCATAGATACACCCGCCATAACCGTATTTTTGCTTGCATGACCTTCTCCTTGATCAATTAATCCCCAACACCTTCCGTATCTCCATCTGGGTTTCTTCCGATACGCCGCCTTTTTGGGCGAGCGCTGCCGCCCGCGCCTGTTGCTCTTCCAGCAGTTTTTCCCGCGCCATCTTCGCCACCGCCTGCCGTTCCCTGAGGTTCAGCGACCGCGCCTCCTGCGCCGCCTTCGCCGCGCGGGCGAGGTCGAGCACGTCAGTAATCTCCATTTCTCCCACGCCGGTTTCAAGGCGCGAAAAGGCCGTCTTCGTCGCCAGCGTCGTGACCGCCTGCGCCAGCAGCGCGCCGGACTTGTCATCAAAATCCTCGCCCAGTTCGGCGACCAGCGCGGCGGACGCCGCCGACATCGCCCGCTGCGTCTGCATCACTTCTTCGAATCCGGCGCGGTATCTGCCCAGCGCCGAGCGCGACGGCAGGTTTTGCGCCGGGAAAGCCGCTTTCACGTCAGAAAAGAGTTCATCCAGCGTCAGGCGGTTTTCGCGCAGACGTTTTTCCAGATGCGCCTTCACTTCCGGCGGCAGTTTTTCGACGGTGGATTTGCGACCCATGATCAGATTTTCGGCGCGTCAAGCAGGCCGGTGGCGGCGCGCGCCTTCGGTCTGGCCACGCCGCTCACGGTGAGCCGTCCTTCCACAATCTCCTGCCCGCGTTCGGTCAGGGTCGCCAGCAACACCGATTGCGCCGTTTCAAGCGTCACCAGATTTTCCCCGGCCAGAAAACGCAGATCGTCCTTGACCGCTTCGCGGGTTTGCCGGTGCCCCATCTGATCCAGCAGGTTGGCGAGCACGCTGGAGTTGGCGGCATAGCCCGGCAATTCCGAGAGGATGCGCAACAACACCAGGCGCACGTCGCGGCGTAAAAAGTCAGCAAAATCGGCGCTCATTTATGTCCTCCGGACAACAAAAAATCCTCAATGCGGGTCAGTGAGGCGCGCACGGCGCCAACCTCTCTCTGCACGGCCTCCTGTGTGGCTTTCAAGGCCATGACCTGCCCGCGCAATTCTGAGAATTCATCCGCGCTGGGGATGTGTTTCAAGGTTTCTTTCATCACGTCGACATCTTTCATCATCACGCCCAGTTGCGCGCCGTGCTCGGCGATGCGTTTGCCCAGGGTTTTTTCCACGGCGTCGATATGCTGCGAATTGTCTTTATCCCGCGTGGCAATCCAGGTGTAGACAAACGCCCCGGCTGAAATCAGCAGACCAATGGAAAAACGAAGGGTTTCGGGGTCAATATTCATTCTGTTATCCCGTAAAAATTCCTCAGGGCGTCAATCCGTCCCCGGCAGGCGTCGTAGCGGTTGATGGCGTAATTTGCCCAGAGGGCAACGTCGGTATCCGAAGCCGCGTCTCCAGTTTCAGGCTCATCGGAATCAGCGGCAGCGGCGGCAAAGGGGCCAGCAGCGAGGCGGGCGGGCGCGGACACGCCAGACCCGCCGCTGGCGCGGGCAGCGTTGAGCAGGCGGACAGTAGCGCCGTTAAAACAGGCCCGGCCAGAAGTGGTTTTACGTAGCGCATCGTCACGCTCCTTTTCAAGTTTCAGGTTTTCGGCTTCCAGCGTCAGTTGTCGCCGCGCGAGGGTTTCGCCTTTGGCTTCAGTTTCACGCGCCTTTTTTAACGCGTCGATTACGGCGTTGGAAGCGTCCGTCAGCGCGCGCTCATATCGGGATTCCAGCCGCCAGCCGTTTATCGACCAGCCCGCGTAAAACCACGCAAGGACAGCGAGAAACGCGGCAACCCAGAGGGTGTTACCCGTAAAGAGGGCAAGGATTTTTTCAAGCACGATTTTCCTTTCGCACGCGTTTTAAACGCGCCGCATAAACGTCACGCATGACCGCCAGGTGTTTGCCCAATAAAAACCGGGTGTGCTTTGCCGCGATTTGTTGCATCTCCGCCTCGGTTCTGGCGGCGGCCAGTTCCCTTTGCATGCTGTCCGCGTGACAACCGGAGAGGTAGGGGTTGGTGGCGACATCAGTCATCGTCGGCCTCTACCGTGTTGTTGATGCCCTCCAGCACGCGGGTTAAATAGAGCCGGGTCGCGCCAACGGCAGCCGCCAGCAGCGCGGCCTGTTCGGTCAATTCCTCGTTGCGGCGCAGCAGGAATTCCGCGATTTTGCGGGCGTCCGTCAGCGTCGCGGGGGGAAGGTTGGCGTCATTAAAACTCACGACAACCCCCTATCCTGCGGGTGCTTTGCGCCCAGTAACTGACTGTCTTCCGTCCTCTGTCTTCTGTCATCTGATTCATGCGACACCACCCTTGCGTTGCTGCACCCGCCGCCAGATTACGAGCGCGCCCACCACGATGGCCACAATCGCCGCCACCACCAGCGGGCTGATGGCAAGGCTCCTCGCCACCTGCCCGACCTGCGGGCTGTATTGCGCGGCGAGCGCCAGGCCACCGGTTGCGACCGAGGCCGCGCCGGTTTGCACGGTGGGAGACTTGGCCAGCGGTTTCACGGGGTCGGCGTCCGGTGATTGACCGGGTTCAGAAGACAGAGGACTGAGGACAGAAGACTGTTGGTTTGCGGCGCGTAGCGCCGGTAACTGACTGTCCTCCGTCTTCTGTCCTCTGTCCTCTGAAAGGTACAGCGCGGCCTCGCGGGCGCGGCGGGCGACCAGACCATTTATGACCTTGCCGCCCGCCTTGTTCCACAGGTGAAAGGCGCGCGCGGCAGCGGTTTTGTCGCCCCGGTTGTGGCATTTCGCCACGGTCGAGCGCCGAAACGCCGTCATCCCGATGTTGTAGGCCAGCGAAACCAGCGCCGCGAATTCGTTATCCGAAGCATCGCGGGTCAGGCACTCACGCACCTCGGCGGACAGCGTGATGAGGGTATTGCACAAATCGGCGTCGGCTTCCGTTTGCGTCCACGTCATGCCCTCGGTAATGCCCGCCGTCTGCCCCCAGCCCAATGTCCAGTGCCCCGCGATGTCCTTATAGACCACCAGGCGGCAGGCTTCGGATTCCGCAATCAACACCACGCCCGGCCAGCAGATGGGCCAGGGCAATAAACGGCTGGGCAGTATAAATTTTTGCGACATGATAAAAACACTCCCGGTAGCGGATGCCGGAAGTGTGCCGGGGGGCAGGGCAAAGCGTTAAATAAAAGGTTTTGGTTTGTGCGCGCGGGTAAGCATGGGGAAAATGCGGCAGAGGAGAAAATCAATGTCCAGCAATCTCAATCTCGCCCTTAAAATCGAGGCCGACATCAAGCAGGCGCAGGCGGCGCTTGCAAGCGTTCAGCAGCAGATCGGCAGCATCACCGGTAGCGCCAAAAACGCCGGTAGCGCGGCAGGCGGCGCGGCGGGTGGATTCAATCAACTCGGTGCGGCGGCCAGCGGCGCGGCGGGCAATCTGAATCAGGCCGCGCAATCCGCCACCGGCGTCAAGGGCGCGCTCTCCACCGCCGCCACCGCCCTGAAGGCTTTTGTCGGCGCGGCTGTCGCCATTCAGGCGGTCAAAGGAGTTATCGCGCTCGCCGACGAATACGGCCAGATGGCTTCGCGCATAAAAATGGCGACGGCCAGCGCCGAGGAATATGAACAGGTGCAGATGCGCCTGTTGGATACCGCCAACAATACTTATCGCCCGCTCTCCGAAATTCAGGAAGCGTACATCCGCACGGCAGACGCCTTGCGTTCGCTGGGTTACAACACCCACCAGGCGGTGGATGTTTCCGATTCTCTCTCCTACCTCTTTGTGACGAACGCCACCAGCGCCGACCGTGCTTCCAGCGCCATCGACGCCTTCGGAAAATCCCTGCAGACCGGCAAGGTGCAGGCCGATCAGTGGCAAACCCTGCTCGCCGCCGTGCCCTCGCTGGTGGATGACATCGCCGCAGCCGGCGGCAAATCGGCGGAAGAAATCAGGAAGCTGGGGGCGGAGGGCAAACTCTCCGTCGCCATGCTCACCGAAGGCTTGCGCCAATCTACCGAGAAAAACAAGCAACTTGCGGCAGACATGCCCATCACCGTGGCGGATGCCTTTACAAAACTCAAAAACAGCCTGGAGGCTTTCTTCGGCGAAGTCAATTCCGGCACGGGGCTTACGCAAATTCTGGTCGGCGCGCTGGAGGGCGTGGGAGAGGCCATTGACTGGCTCACCGGGAATCTGGAAACCGCCGCCATTCAGTTTGAGGGCTGGGGCGAAGACATCCGTCGCATCCCGGAATCGGTTACCTTCCTGGTCGATGGCATCCGTAGCGAGATGGACGGGTTGCTGGGCATTATCGGTATCAACTCCGGGCAAATCAGTGATTTTTTGATTGGCGCGTTCAAAGATTGGCCGCTGAATGTGCGCCAGTTCATTCAGATCATCACGGTCGAAATCGCCGCCTTTGTCGATAAGTGCAAGGCGTTTGGCGTCGACATTGCCAACTTCCTGAACCCGGTCGCGCAGGTCAAAAGCGCCTACGCCCAATTCAAGGGAGCGTTGAATGGCGAGGTCAAAACCTTTGCCTCCATCGGCGCGGAATTTGACAAGATCAACGACGCCCGCCGCGATTCCCTGCAAGCCATATACGATGAGCGCGCCGCCACGGAAAGTAACGTCGAAGCCAGCAAAAAGGAAGCCGCCGCAAAACGCGAGGCGCTGAAGGCCGAAATCGAGCGCCAGCGTAACGCCAGGGTTAATCTCAAAACCCCCACCAGCACAGGCGGCAAAGCCAAGGCCGACCCCGTTGCACAGGCGTTGGCGCAACAGGAACAGTCGCTTACCGTGGCGTTGGCGGAAGCCAACCAGAAACTGGCGAACGCTAAAAATGGCGTTGCCGATGCCGACCATCGCGCCGCAAACCGGCTCGAAATCTGGCTCCAGACCAATAAAAACGCCCTGGCGCTCTCTGCCGCCCAGATTGACCGCCTGAAAACGCAAGCCGCCGCCGTCGACGCCGCCGCCAAAGCCTACGCCGACCTCGCCGAAGCCAAAGCACGCGCCGAGCGCATCAAATCGGGCATGGAAGATATTCAGATTACCTTGCTGGAAGCCGAGGGCAACCGTTTCGAGGCATCAAGGCAACGCATCGAAAAACAATATCGCGCGCTGGTCAAAGACTTGAACGACAGCGGCGATACCGTCAATCTGGACATCGTTACCCAGGTCAAAAACTATGAAGTCGCCAAGGCGCAGTTGGATGACGTGCTCGCCAAAATCGACGCGATAGAGGCCGCACAAGGTCGTAACGAGCAATCCATCAGCACGGAAATGGAAACCGGCCTCATCACCGAGGTCGAAGGCCGCGAGCGCATCCTCGGCATCCACCGCCAGACCTACGCTGCCCTCGAAAAACTGCGCCCCCTGCTCGCCGAACTCGCGGCGCAGCCCGGTATTGTCGGTCAGCAAGCCGCCGCTGCCCTGCAACAACTGAACGACCAGCAAAAACGCCTGCAAGCCACGACCACGCTGTTCTCCGCAACCCTGAAAAACGGCCTGACCAGCGGCTTGCAACAGGCGATTACCGGCCTGGCCGACGGCACCATGACCCTGCGCGACGCCATTCACGCGCTGGCTACGGAAGTCGCGCAAAGCCTGCTCAAGATGTACGCCGATAACGCGATTCAGGCTCTGATGAAACCGGACGGGCCGCTGGCGGGATTTCTCAATATGGGCGACTCCGGCGCAGGTGGCGCGGGCGGGTTTTTAGGCGCGCTCTTTGGGAATGGCGCACAGAGCGCAATGGCGGCAACCACTACGGCCAATACGGCATCGGTAACAGCGAATACAGCGGCGATAACCACCTTGACGGCGGGGCTTACCACTTCCGGATTGACCAACGCGGCAACGAACGTAGCCGCCGATGCAGTGGGCGCGGCCAGCGAAGCAGCGGAGACCGCCAGCATCGCCGCCCTGATGACGGCGGCTACAAGTTTAACGGCGGCAGCCACGATGCTCCTGACTTCTGCTACCGCGCTACAAGCAGCCGCCGCCGCAATCAGCGCCAGTTCTGCCGCTGGCGGCGGCATGGGTGCCTTGGGTAGCTTGGGCAGTGGAGTATTGGGCAGTATGTTCGCATCCGGCGGCTACACCGGCGCGGGTGCAAAATACCAACCCGCAGGTGTCGTGCACGCTGGAGAATTCGTCGCGCGGCAGGAAGTCGTGCGCCAACCCGGTGCGCTCCAATTCCTGTCTGCCTTCAACCGTCAAGGCATGCAAGCCATTGAAGCCTATCTGGGTCGAGGCTACGCCGATGGCGGATTTGTGGCCCCATTGCCCACGCCCCGCGCCAGCCTCGCCAGCATGTCCCTCCGCCTCCAACCCGTTTCCATTTCCGCTGGTAATACCGCCGTCGATAACAAGATTGCGCTTAATCTCTTCGACGATCCTTCCCGCATGGCGGATGCCATCCGCTCGCCACAGGGCGAGAAAGCTTTTAGCGTGCTGTTGTCGAGAAACCCTCAAAAATTCCGCCAACTGCTAGGCGTATAATTTGAGTAAAACATGCGCGGCGGCGCTGTTTCCTCCTGCTAAAACGATTTTAGTGCCGCCTCCCGGAAAATCCCGCTATATTCCACTATATCCCCCAATTATCTCACCCCGCCCCTGTAAATATCTCATTCTCTCTCAGGAATCACCAAAGGCGAAACTGCTTCAGAATGGTTCATTGACCTCTCAGACAATCCGGATATGGCGCAACCAGAGTTTGCCAGTCTTTTCCATCATAAGCCATCACAAATTCCGGACTGGCGACGACCAGCAGTCCATCGCGGGCATCCATATGTCCGTAAATGGATACATGTCAAGTTCCGCCTGTTTATAAACCTGTTTAACAAACAGATCAGGTTGGTGCGCAGGTGAAACAGGTTGTCATCCGGCGTGCCGATGAGTTTGAACATGGCGAAAGGGAAAACGCTGGAACAGGCGCTTGCCTATGAAAGCCTGCCGCCAATTCTTCAATCGAAGGTTTTGGAGCTTTTACGCAATTCTCCGGGCAGAGAACAGAAGACTAAAGCCGGGCAAACGACTGAAGTTGACAAACCGGTTGACAAACTGGTTGACAAACCGGTTGACAACCAGAATCCGGTAACCGGACAGCAAGAAAAAGCCGATGAATCCAATCAAACAAACGAGAAAGGAGCAAGCAATGTTGAAACCGCAAAAACCGTCGAAACGGGAACGGAACGAGCGGCGCAGAATGAAGCGTCAGCCAGTGTAACGCCGTCAGAACCTAAACCACGTTCCTCTTCTGTTCCCGGCAC
>JAISRR010000198.1 GCA_031273565.1 Zoogloeaceae bacterium
CGCACGAATTCGGCTTCCAGTTCCACGCTCGGCAGACGAAAGGGGATGTTCATGCGCGAGCGGCAATCGGGGGCTACCGGGTTTTTGTAAAAACCGTCGCTTGCGTCAATGGCGGCGTAGAGGCGCGCGGCTTTTTCGCGGTTGATTTGCTCCATGCTGGCAAGGCCGCCCTGTTCTTTCAGCCACTTGAACACCAGTCCGGCGACATAGATGGAAAAGGTGGTCGGGGTGTTCAGCATGGAATCGTTTTCGGCCTGTATCCGGTAATCCAGCAGTCGGGGGACATTCGTCGCCGCCTTGCCCAGCAGGTCTTCGCGCGCGATGACGAGGGTCAGGCCGGAAGGGCCGACGTTTTTCTGCGCTCCGGCGTAGATGAGGCCGTAACGTTGGATGTCCACAGGTCTTGCGAGGATGTGCGAACTCATGTCGGCAACCAGCGTCACCTTTTGCGGCAGAATGTTGTCATCGTGGATTTCCACGCCGTGAATGGTCTCGTTGGTGCACAGATGCAGGTAGGCGGCGTTAGGGTCGGGATTTAATTCGTCAACACGGGGAAAACGGATAAAACCGTCGGCGGGCTGGCCCTGGGCTTCCGTGGTCGCGGCCAGACGCACCGGGGCGATGCGTCCGGCTTCCTGAAAGGCTTTTTTCGACCACGCGCCCGTGACGACATAATCGGCGGAACGCCCGGCGAGAAGGTTCATGGGCACGGCTGAAAATTGCAGGGTCGCGCCGCCCTGCAAAAACAGCACTTTATAGTTTGCGGGAATCGCCAGCAACTCGCGCAGGTCGGCTTCCGCTTCCTGAATGACTTCGGTGAAGTATTTGCCGCGATGGCTGATTTCCATGATGCTCGCGCCCGCGCCATGCCAATCCAGCAACTCCGCCTGCGCGGTTTTCAGCACGGTTTCCGGCAGGGCGGCGGGGCCGGCACTGAAATTCCAGACGCGGGTCATGGACGCGGCTCCCTGACGGTGGTCGTGACAAAAACGAAAATGGCGCGAAGGCGGGAAAAACGTGAGCGCGCGGGCAGCGCGTCGTGTATGAAGGCGGTTTGCGGCATGGGGTTTAATCGTCCGGCAGGAACAAAGGTCAGGATTCTAGCATGTCCGCCATTTTCGGATTTTTGCGCATTTACGAAGGTGCCTTTGTTTTTCTCTTGACAACCTTGCTCCTGCTTGCCTAGACTGTTTGGAAGGTACCTTGCGAATTATTTTTTGCCAACCTTTCAGGAGTCGAACCATGCTCTCCCGCTTTTGGTCACATCTTCAATCCCGCATTCGCGCCCATCATCACCGACGCCATGCTCGCGAATCCTTCCCGGATTCAGCGTATCGACACCGACGCCGCGCTCATGAATCCGCCGCGTTTCCCGTTCGCGCCGAATACGCCGCAACCCCTTCCACTCCCTCTGCCTCTTCCGCTTTTCCAGAGCAATGCCCGTTGTGCGACAAAAAATGCGCGCTGGCCACGCCCCGCTGCAAACATGGCGCGGCGTTCATCCAGTTTCTTCGCGCTTCCAATTTTGGAGCGCCCCATGTCTGAATTCATCAGCGACGAACAATTGTTTCAGCTTTTCCACAATGTCGTCCGGCGGATGAAGCGTGCGCATCACGGCGATTTGGCAGACAGGCATTCGCGTCATGAACGCCATCCGCACGACAGGGATAGCCATGTCCGCCGCCATCTGCTCGCGGACGGTCAGGCGCGTCACGCGCAAGGCCATATCCTCTCCATCCTGAACGAGCGGGAAGGCCTGAGCCAGCGCGAATTGCTCGACATGCTCCAGATTCGTTCCGCTTCCCTGAGCGAACTCCTGTTCAAGCTGAAAAGCAATAATCTGATTTTCCGGCAACACGACGAAACGGATAAACGCAACTTTCGCCTGTACCTGACGGAATCCGGCCGCGCCGTGGTGGATGAACATCGTCAACACCGACAGGAAACCGCAACCCGCCTCTTTTCCGTGTTGAGCGAGGCGGAACGCACGTCCCTGGCAAACCTGCTGACCCGTCTCCTCGCCCGCTGGGAGGAAGAAGAAGCAAAGCGGGACAATGGCGATGAAAACAGGCGCGGATAAACGGGTTCACGAGCAAGCCGCCTGACCGCCCGAAACGCCGGAAGAGGGTGCGCGGCGGCACTATCGCGACCGTTCCGCTTTTCCCATACGGAGTGGAACGACGGAAATCATTTGCTTTTCTGTCTTCTGCCCACGCTCATCCGAATCTCCCTTCCAGGCATGGGCATAAACAATCTCAACGCTAACCGGCAGACGGCCATCCGCACGACTGGCGCGCAGGCTTTCGTAATGCGCTTCCAGCTTCTGCCGCAAGCCGCGCCCCGCAAGGCTCTTACGCCGATTCTGCATGGCGCAGGTCACTCCGGCGGCGCGGAGTTCAGCGATGAGCGCGTCGAGGCTCGCATAGGTGAGGGTGAGCATTTCCATATCCGCCACCGGGTCGGAAAATCCGGTGGCAAGCAGCAGGTCGCCCAAATCGTGCAGGTCGATGAACGTCTGGGTGTGAGCGTGACCGTCGTCGAAACCGGCGCGGAGTTCGCGCAAGGTGTATGGCCCCAGGGCGGAAAACATCAACAGTCCCCCCGGCTTCAACACGCGCATCGCTTCGCGCAACATCGCCATCGGGTCAGAAAGCCAGGGCAGGAGCAGATTCGCCCACACAAGGTCGAAGCGATTGGCGGACAGGGGGAGCTGTTCGGCGTCGGCGGCCAGATAAAAGCTGGTCGTGGCGTTGGCGTCAGGCAAAAGGCTGGCTTCCGCGTCGACGCCCAGCAGAGCGGCTTCAGGATAGCGTGCCTGCAACGCCGACAGGGAATGCCCGCTGCCGCAGCCGAGGTCAAGTATCCATTGCGGGGCGAGGCGCACGTAATCCAGACGCTCCTGCATACGTCGGTCAATTTCGCGCGCCAAAAAATCGGCTACGCCAGCGGCAGGGTTGCTGCGGTACGCGCGCCGGAGATTGCGCTTCAGCGCGGCGCGGTCAATACGGTTTTCCGTCACGCGAATTATGCTTAAATGGCGCGAAGCCCCAGGCGCTCAAACAGCGCGTCGTCGCGGCGGATGTCGGCGTTATCCGTGGTCAGCAACTGCTCGCCGTAGAACATGGAATTGGCGCCCGCCAGAAAGCAGAGCGTCTGCAATTCGTCGCTCATCTCCTGACGTCCGGCGGAAAGCCGCACATAAGAGGTCGGCATGGTGATGCGGGCGGCGGCGATGGTGCGCACGAATTCAAAGGGATCCAGTGGCGGCAATTCGCCGAATGGCGTGCCGGGCACGGGCACCAGATTGTTGATCGGCACGGATTCGGGCGGCTTTGGCAGGTTGGCAAGCTGCACCAGCATGGCGGCGCGATTCCGGCGGGATTCGCCCATGCCGATAATGCCGCCGGAACAAACGCTGATCCCGGCGTCGCGCACCTGCGCCAGCGTATCCAGACGATCATCGTGCGTGTGGCTCCGGATGACCTGACCGTAAAATTCCTTGTCGGTATCGAGATTGTGATTGTAGTAATCAAGGCCTGCGTCTTTCAGCTTTTCCGCCTGACCTTCCTTCAACATCCCCAGCGTGACGCAGGTCTGCAACCCCAGCGCCTTGACCTCGCGCACCATTTCCAGCACTTTTTCCAGGTCGCTTTCCTTCGGACTGCGCCAGGCCGCGCCCATGCAGAAACGGGAAGCGCCCTTGTCCTTCGCGCTCTGCGCGGCGGCAACCACTTCATCGACCGGCATCAGGCGTTCGCGTTCCAGATCAGTGTCATAGCGCGCGGATTGGGAGCAATAGCTGCAATCTTCCGAACAGCCGCCGGTCTTGATGGAAAGCAGCGTCGAACGCTGAATGGCGTTCGCGTCGAAGTGCTGACGATGCACATTCTGGGCGCGCCAGATCAACTCCATGAAAGGCAGATCGTAAAGCGCCAGCACTTCCGCCAGCGACCATTGGCGGCGGGCGGAAACCTCCTGATCCGGGAAGGCGCAACCAGCGGTAACCGCATCAGCGGCGGCAGCAACTTGCATCATATGAAATCCAGCGAGTGTTCAAAAAAGGGAACGGTAAATCATCGAACATGTCGTCCATAATGTCAATTTATGGGGCAATATGCACATTATGCCGACTGCTCCCTTTAGCGCTTTCCTTGACGCTCTCTTGCCGCCGCTTTGTCTGTTGTGCGGCGCCCGCATTCCTCTCCGACGGCAGGGGGACGATGTGGCGTTCTGCCCGGATTGTCTCTCCGATCTGCCGGTTTTGCAGGCGGCGCATTGTCCCGATTGCCTGATTGAAACCGAACACGGCGAACGCTGCGGGGCCTGCCTCGCCCACGCGCCGGATTTCGATTACGCCCGTGCCTTGTATCGCTACGAGTTCCCGGTCAATCGTCTGATTCATGGCCTGAAGTATCAGGCGCGTTTCGCGCCCGCGCGCACCTGGGGGCGGATGCTGGCGGTGCAGACAGCGGATTTTCCGGCGGATTGCGTGCTGCCCTTGCCCTTGCATGCCGAACGCCTCGCGGAACGCGGCTACAATCAGGCGTTGGAAATCGCCCGTCATTGCGCCTGCGCGCGCGGTCTGCCGCTGGAGCGGGAAAGTTTGCAGAAACGTCGCGCCACGCCGCCGCAATCCAGCCTGAGCCTGAAAGCGCGGCAGCGGAATCTGAAAGGCGCGTTCAGTTGTCAACGCGATTTTTCCGGTCGCCATCTGCTGCTGGTCGACGACGTGCTCACCACTGGCGCGACCGCCAACGAAGCCGCCCGCGTCCTGAAACTGCACGGCGCGGCCAGCGTCGGCATTGCGGTAGTCGCCCGCACGCCCCGGCATTAGCCTTCAGCAGACCGTAGAATTTCCGGCGCTTTGCGCCGCATAATGACTGTCCTTTGCCTCCTGTCCTCTGCCTCCAGATGTTCGCCATTGTCCTTTTCGAGCCGGAAATCCCGCCCAATACCGGCAATATCATCCGTCTGTGCGCCAATACCGGCACGGAACTCCATCTGGTCGAGCCTTTGGGCTTTCAGTTCGAGGACAAGGCGCTGCGCCGCGCCGGACTGGATTATCACGAATACGCAGAAGTGCGCCGCTACCCGGACTGGCGCGCCTGCCGCGCGGCGCTGGCCGGACGCCGTTTTTTCGCGCTCACCACCAGGGCCGGACGTTGCTATGGCGATGCGGCCTTCCAGTCGGGCGATGTTTTCGTCTTCGGCCCGGAATCGCGCGGACTGCCCGCTGAAATACTCGCGCAATTTTCACCCGAACAACGCCTGCGCCTGCCCATGCGTCCCGGCAATCGCAGCCTCAATCTCTCCAACGCCGCAGCGGTGACGGTGTTTGAAGCGTGGCGGCAACAGGGATTCGCGGGCAGTCGGCATGACCGCCCAAAATAAGCTAACGCAATCTTTTCCGCTCAAACCAGGGGCGGGAAACCAGCAGATACAGGGCAACACCCAAAAAGCACAAAACGGAATCGACAATGTACAACGCCTCGAACGAGGCCAGACCGGAGATATAGCCGCCGGAAAACATGCCGATCGCAACACCGACATCGAATCCGAGCAGGTAGGTCGCGCTGGCGGTACCGCGCTGGCTGTTTTCCGCCATGTTGACATAGAGCATCTGCATGGCGGGCAACAGGCTGCCAAAGCCAAGGCCGATGCACAGGGCGACGCTGCAAAAAGTATAAATATCCTGCATGAAGGCAAAAGCAAAAAGGAAACCCGCCACCATCAACATGGCGACGATATTGACGATGTGCACATGCCCCCGATCAACCAGCCGACCCGCAAAAGTGCGTGACGCCATGATGCCAATCGCAAAAAAGAGGAAAAATACCCCGACATTAAAAATGCCGATTGACTTGCCGTATTGGGCGACATAGGCTACGACCGTGCCCCAGGCAAAACAGGGAAACAACTGGTTCAGAAAAACCGGCCAGGCCGGAAACAGAAAAAAACGGTCGGGAGAAATTTTCCGGTGTATCACTGGCTGACGAACGGGCGGCTTGATGAAGGTAACGGCAATAATGCCCAACACGCCCATGCCGATGGCGCAAAAAACGAGCGTGTGAAACCCCTGTTCATGATAAATATGAATGGCGATCCAAGGTCCCACCGCCATGGCAAGATTCATGAAAGTCCCCGCAAAACTGATGCCTTCCGCCCGTCGCTCGCTGGGCACAAGGTCAATGGCAAGGGTGTTGGCGGCAACCGAAGTCAGCCCCCAGGTCGCGCCATGCAGAATCCGCACCAACACCAGCACCGCAACTGTCGTGGCCCAGAAATAGCCGAAAAAGACCAGCACGAAAAGCACGAAACTGACGAGCAGCATTTTTTTGCGGGCATACAAATCAACGAGATAACCGGAAAATGGCCGCACGACCAAAAGCGCCAGGGTATAAGAAGCCAGCACAATACCCGTCTGGGTCTGCGCGACACCGAGTTGTTCGGTGATATAGAGCGGGATGGTCGGCATCAGCAGGTTGAATGAGCAGGCCATCAAAAAATTGGCGATGCAGACATTGATGTAGCTGGCGCTCCAGAGCTTTGGAAGAGACGACTTGTGCATACGAGTGGCGAGGATAACAGGGATTGCCGCAGGAAGAACAAACGACAACGTTTCACGCTGTAAAGCGGCGTTGGCCCTCTGTATCGAACCCGCCATGACGACGTTGCTGTTTTCACCCTCCCGCAAATCCCCTGCTATCCGTCATTTTCCTGTAACAAAAGTGCCGTAGATTCCTTCCCGTAACGTAATTCACGGGAGGCAACAAATGACGCAAACAAATGTTATAAGCATATCCGAGTTGAATAAAAGCTTCGGTTCCAAACAGGTTTTGTTTGATTTGTCGCTGAATGTTGAGCGGGGTGAAATGGTAGCGTTGATTGGTTCTTCGGGATCGGGCAAGTCGACACTCTTGCGACATCTTTCCGGTCTGACGCATGGGGATGCCTGCGCGCGACGGAAAAGTCAGGTACATGTTCTGGGCAACAGCATTCAATGCAGCGGACGCCTGAACCGGAATGTGCGGCAATATCGTTCGCGAATCGGTTACATCTTCCAGCAATTCAATCTGGTAGGCCGCATGAGCGTCATGAACAATGTGCTGATCGGCTCTCTGGGAAGAATTCCCCGCTGGCGCGGCGTTTGCGGGTTGTTTTCCGCGCATGAGCGCAAACAGGCGTTGCACGCGCTGGAACGTGTCGGCATGGCGGAATACGCGGACAGACGGGCATCCACCCTGTCCGGGGGGCAACAGCAGCGCGTTGCCATTGCGCGGGCGCTCACACAACAGGCGGAAATCATTTTGGCGGATGAACCGGTTGCTTCCCTTGATCCAGAGTCAGCCCGCAAGGTTATGGATTTGCTCGCCGAAATCAATCGTCAGGATAAAACCACGGTGCTGGTGACGCTGCATCAGGTCGATTATGCCCGCAAATACTGTCCGCGCACCATTGCGTTAAAACAGGGGCATATTCATTACAACGGGCTGACAAACACCCTGAGCGACGCGCATCTGGCAAATATTTACGGCGCCGAAACGGTGGACATCGGCATTCATGTTAACGAACCGCCAATCATTTTGCATGTCGGCGCAAAACCCTGTGTTTTGCTGGCGGCATCGCAGTGATCTTTTTTACAACCCGATGAAGGAGCGCATCATGTGTCATTTTTTCAAATCAAGTCTGGCGATACTGGGTCTTGTCGGCCTGCTTTTCACGCTTTCCGCGCAGGCGCAGGAAGCGAAACGGGAAATCAATTTCGGCATTATTTCCACGGAAACCTCGCAAAATCTGCGTACCATATGGGAGCCTTTTCTCGCGGACATGAGCCGCAAAACGGGTTTTGAGGTCAAGGCGTTTTTCGCTTCCGATTATGCCGGAATCGTACAGGGGATTCGCTTCAATAAAGTAGACATCGCCTGGATGGGCAATAAATCGGCCATGGAGGCGGTGGATCGCGCTGGCGCGGAAGTTATCGCGCAAACGGTCGCCGCCAACGGGGACGATGGTTACTGGAGCGTGCTGCTCGCGCACAGGGATAGCCCCTACAATTCCGTGCAGGATGTGCTGAAGCACGCCAAAGATATCAGCTTTGGCAATGGCGACCCGAATTCGACTTCCGGTTTTCTCGTGCCCGGCTATTATGTGTTCGCGCAGAACGGCGTAGACCCCAAGCAGATTTTTAAACGTTCCTTGAATGGCGGTCATGAAATCAATGCCCTGGCGGTTGCCAATCGGCAGCTCGATGTTGCGACCTGTAATACAGAAACCCTGGAGCGCCTGAAAGTTACCGCGCCCGAAAAACTTCAGCAATTGAAAGTCATCTGGAAATCGCCGCTGATTCCTTCCGATCCCATCGTAATGCGGAAGAATCTTGACGCAAAAACCCAAAAAATCCTGAAGGATTTTCTTTTCGCTTATGGAAAAACCGCCGGGGAAAAGAAAATACTGACCGCCCTGCAATGGGCGCCCTTCAAGGTTTCCAATGACGACCAGCTTTTGCCGATCCGACAGCTTGAGCTTTTCAAGCAACAGGCGGTTGTCAAGGCGGATGAACACCTGTCGGAAACAGAAAAACAGACCCGCCTCAAAAACATTGCAGACGAGTTGGCCAAACTCGACCGTCGCATGAAAGCGCTGGAATTGTCCCGGAAATGACCGGGCAAAACAACGACAGGGCTGCACACGAGGTCAGCGATGGCAAACGTGGAGAGCTTCCGGAAAAACCTGGCTGGCTCAAGTTGTTTTACTGGGGGATTTTTGCCGCGTTGTTGGCATGGTCATGGCAGGGCGCGGAAATGGCGCCGGGGCAACTGATCCGCGACGCGGGCAACATGGCGACCCTGGTGCGGGATTTTTTCCCGCCGGACCTCAGTCCGTGGCGACTCTACCTGAAAGAAATGCTGGTTACGCTCTATATCGCCATCTGGGGCACATTGCTGGCGATCATCTGCGCGATTCCGCTGGGCTTGTTGAGCGCCGAGAACATCGCGCCGTGGTGGATACGGCATCCGGTGCGCCGCCTGATGGACGCCTTGCGTTCCATCAACGAAATGGTGTTCGCCATGATTTTCGTCGCTGCTGTCGGTCTGGGGCCGTTTCCCGGAGTGTTGGCGTTGTTTGTCCATACGACCGGCGTACTGGCCAAGCTTTTTGCCGAAGCGGTGGAAACCATCGACCCCGGCCCGGTGGAAGGGGTGCGCGCGACCGGGGCCAGCACCTTGCAGGAGATTGTTTTTGGCGTCATTCCACAAGTCGTGCCGCTGTGGATTTCCTATTCGCTGTACCGTTTTGAATCGAATGTCCGTTCAGCCACGGTCGTTGGCATGGTCGGCGCGGGCGGCATTGGCGTCATCTTGTGGGAATCGGTGCGCGGTTTCCAGTTTTCGCAGACCTGTACCGTGATGATCTTCATCATCATTACCGTCAGCCTTCTGGATGTGGCCTCACAAGCCTTGAGAAGGCGATTCATCTGATTATACGCATGCAGACAAACCTCAATCACACAAGCGCCAGCCCGGAAATCCGGGCACGGCAGCAATGGATGTATACCCTGGCGCACGCGGAGATTGCCGATCTCGTTTTTTTCGAATCGCAATTGAAAGCAAGCCCCTATCAACTCATCCGTCCGCCGGAAACCGGCATGGCGCTGGTGCGGGGACGCATGGGCGCGACCGGCGCGCCGTTCAACCTGGGCGAAATGACCGTGACGCGCTGTGTGGTCAGAAACAGCGAAGCCTGTACGGGTTACAGCTACATCGCTGGACGCGATAAAAAACACGCCGAACTGGCCGCGTTGGCGGATGCCCATCTGCAAGGCGCAGAGCCTCAGCGCTGGCTCTCCCGGATGATCGAGACCCTCGACGCCAAACGGCGTTCGCGTCAGGCGAAAATGGAACAGCAAAACGCCAGCACGCGGGTCGATTTTTTCACCCTGCTGCGAGGAGAAGACCATGCGGCCTGAAATTCCTGAACCCCTCCTTGAAGCGGGACTGGACAATCCCGTCATGAATTCGCTGCGGGTTTTTCGTGTCGCCCTTAAAGCCATGAGCGAACCCGGCCTTGCAAACCCCCTGACGACAGAACGCGCCATCGCCTCACTCGCGCCCGCGACGTACATGCTGTTGTTGAGCCTGCTGGACGCGAACACGCCCCTGTGGATTTCGCCCCGGCTGGATCACCCGGCGTTACGCGCCAATCTGGTTTTTCACTGCAATTGTCCGATTGTGGCGCGCCGCCACGCGGCGGCCTTTGCCGTGCTCGACCCCGCAGAAGCCTGCGATCTTCAGGAATTTACCGTAGGCGAAGCCAGAAGGCCGGATTTATCCTGCACCCTGATTATCCAGTTGCCCGATCTGGGCAGCGGCACACCAATGCGCTGGAGCGGCGCGGGCATTTTGCGCGAACGGCAGGTTTCTTTACCGCTCGCCGAAAGCTTCTGGGCGGCCAGAGCGGCGCGCAACGCCTTCCCGCTCGGACTGGACATTTTTTTCACCGCCGGACAAAACCTGATGGGATGCCCGCGCACGACGCGAACAACGAACGCCGGCATCCACGCTTCGCCCCTATTTTAAAAACAGCTTCTTACCTGTCTGGGCAGATAATGGACAGCCCGTCTTGCGCGCATGACACGCATGGCGGGAGCGCGTTTTGCGCAGAGGGGGTTTCCAGCCAGGCGTCGAAGGCGTGGCTGATGTGCGTCAACAGGGTTTTTTCGGGAGAGAGGGCGGTAATGGTTTCCAGGGCGCGCGTCAGATCGTTGTGGTTGCGTGGGGGGGATTCCTGCGGTGGAAAGGTGCAGTCCAGAATCAGCAGATTCAGCGGGTATTGCCGCAAATACGCTGCGCTTTCAGGCGGCAGGCTGATCGTATCGGTCAGGTAGGCGAACCGACAGGGGCCGGATTCGATGAGATAGCCGAAGCAGATTCTGGAATGTGTCAGTGGAATGGCGGTGATATGCGCCGTTTCGCCCAGCGGACGGCGTTCGAATGCGGCAAAGGGGCGGGAAAAATCCAGTGGGCCGTGGTATTTGTAGAGGTCGGCGAAGCCTTCCGGGTCGGCGGGGCCGTATACCGGGAGCGCGGGGCCGACGCCCCAGCGCAGGCGCAACAAGCCTTCCGCGTGGTCGGCGTGATAGTGCGTCTGGAAAATGCCATCGAGACTGCCGCCGGGAAAACGCTCGGCCAGATCCGGCAGGCCGCTGTCGATCAGCCAGCGTTGTCCGGCCATTTCCAGCAGGATCGAACAGGGGCCACGGCGATGGTCGGCATTTTGTCGGGCGCGGGCGCAGACGGAACAGTTGCAGCCATAAACCGGCGTTTGCGCCGCGTCGCCAGTACCCAGAAAAGTCAGACGCAAGCGGGGTGCTGTGGGCATCAATCCAGGCGTTTTACGAAGCGATAATGACTTTGTGCATAGCCTTCGCGTTTATAAAAACGGTGTGCGTCAAGACGGCGGGTGTGGGTCGATAATTCCACGGTGACGGCGCCTGCTTTCCGGGCGATGGTTTCCATTTTTTGCAAGAGCGCCTGTCCGATTTGTGTGCCACGGCAGCGTGGCGTGATGATCAATTCCTGAATTTCGCCGATCAGCGCGGCGTGATGCAGGTGCGCTTGCAGGACAAGGCTGATGAACCCGACGATTGTTTCCGGCGCATTCGGTGTCGGGACATGTTCAACGGCAACCCAGTAATGCGTTCCGGAATCCTCCAGATTGGCAAGGTAGACCCTGCGTAGCGGTTCAGTGTCGAAAACCTGCGCTTCCAGTGCGGAGATGAGCGCGTGAATGGCGTCAAAATCGATCGGAACCGCAGGGCGGAAATGAAGATTCACGCACACGCTCATAACGGATGCCCTTCCCAAAGCGCTTTCGGCAGCGTGTGAGCGGCAGGGAAAGGGTGTGCCCGTCGGCGGAGCGCAATATCCCGCAAAAGTCGCAGAAAATTAAGGGTCATGTCCAGAATATCGCCTTCATTGTGCAGATATAAACAGTCTCCCGGTAATCCATCCTGATATTTCAGGGCGCGTTGCATCCGCCGCTCTATTTGTTCGGCATTTTCCCGTCCTCGCGCAACCAGGCGTTTTCTGAGCGTATCGGCGGATACGGTGAGACAAACGGGGTGCAGCTGTCCGGCGTATTTTTGCCTTGCTTCCGGCAGATATTGGCGCGAACCGTTGACGATGACGAAAAAGCCTTTTTCCATCCAGGCGTCTATTTCAACGCCCACCGCGTAGGCGTATCCATGAGCGCGCCAGTCGAGCGCAAACAGGCCATATTGCTGGCGCATCCTGAATTCTTCTTCATGCAGGGGAATATGCTGTTCGGCATCCTGCGGGTTCAGGGGGCGGGTGATGTAGCGACGGGCAATCAGCAGATTTTCGGTGCCGGCGACATGGATTTGTCGCAAGGCGGTCAAAAGACTGTCCTTGCCGACGCCCGAAGGCCCGATCAGGTAGATCAAGGCGCCATTACGCATCAGAACACCCGTTCCCCTTGCCGCCAGATCTGCCGGATGATCGGATGCTTATGATGCATACGCACCTGGATCAGATCGGCGCGCAGGCCGGGTTTGATTTCGCCCCGATCGGAGAGGCCGACGGTTTGCGCGGGAATTTTGCTGACCGTGTTGATGGCCCGGGGTAGGGAATAGCCCTCCATTCCGGAAAGCGTCATGGCGGCCTGAAGCAGGCTGGAAGGGTAATAATCGCTGGAGAGAATGTCGAGTACGCCCTGTGCGGCCAGCGTACTGGCGGAGATGTTGCCGGAGTGGGAGCCGCCACGGATGATATTCGGCGCGCCCATCATGACCCGAAGTCCTTTCTGGTGCGAGGCGCTGGCCGCTTCCCCGGTCGTCGGGAATTCGGCAATCGCCATGCCCAGGGCGACGGATTCTTCGACATGCGCCTGCGTGGCATCGTCGTGACTGGCCAGTGGCAGTTTGCGAACGGCGCAGTGCGTGGCAATGGCCCGACGCTGGCGGGCGCTGTGCGCCTGGGCGTTTTTGATCTGGCGCGCCATCAGTTCATCCATTTCTTTGTCATTCAGCGCGTATTTCCCCATGTAATAGGTGCGATATTTGTCGAGATTGACGAACTGGCGTTGGCCGGGGGAATGATCCATGATGGAGACGAGCGATAGGTGCGGATGGCTGGAGAGGCGTTCAAATACCTCCAGTGTTTCCGGGTGGACAACTTCACAGCGCAGATGCAGGCGATGTTCCGCGCGCATGAGCTGATGACGTTCGGCGTTTTCGAGGGCTTCCAGCATGGGGGAAAGCTTGACGATCCGGGTGCTGCGCGGGTTGATGTCGCCGATGGCAACCGCGTCGAAAACGGTGGTGATGCCGGAGGAAATAACCTGCGCGTCGTGGGTGATGGCGGCGGAAAGCGAAGGCCAGTCGACGCCCGGGCGGGGCGACATATGCCTTTCAAGATTATCGGTATGCAGTTCGATGAGGCCGGGCATCAGGTAGTCGCCGCATAAATCCTGCGCCCCGGGAAGAACGCTGCGGCGCGTGTCCAGATCGGCGATTTTCCCGTTCTGGATGTGCAACGACCCCACAAATATCTGTTCGGCGGTGACAATGCGGGCGTTATTCAAAATGAGTTCATTCGACATGCTGTGCTTCCTTTGCTGTTGCGTCATCCATGTTCAAAAACCGGCTGGCCACGGCGTTGCGTGCATGGGGGTCATGAAAAATGCCGATGATGGCGCTCACTGCTGTTCTGGCTTATTCGATCAGCGCCAGCACGACCTGACGGTTGGCTTCATCCAGAGAAGCCGTGGGTTCGTCGAGCAGGAGGACAGGCCAGAACACCATGAAACTGCGCGCGATATTGACGCGCTGTTGCTCGCCGCCGGAAAACGTGCCCGGCGCGAGCGACCACAGCCGTTCGGGAATATTGAGTCGGGAAAGGAGCGCCTTGGCCTTTGTTGTTGCGGTCGCTTTCGCGTGACCCCGCAAGAGCGCCGGTTCCATGACCACATCGAGCGTCGACACGCGCGGAATGACGCGCAAAAACTGGCTGACATAGCCCAGCGAGTGGCGTCGCACCGCCAGAATTTGCCGGGGCGACGCGCCGACCAGTTCGAGCCAGCCTTCCGCGCAATCCGCGTGGCGAATACGGATGCTGCCTTGTTGCGCGAGATAATTGCCGTAGAGCATTCTCAGCAGCGTGGATTTGCCTGACCCGGAACGTCCCGCCAGCACCAGACATTCGCCGGGAGACAGCGCAAAACTCACGTTTTTCAGCACATCCAGCACGGTATCGCGTTGTTGGTGCAGAACAAATTTTTTGGCAATGCCGGAAACCTTGAGGATCGCGTTCATGTGCGTTACGCCTGTAAAACGGAAGACACCAGTAATTGGGTGTAGGGATGCTGCGGGTCATCCAGAATCTGGTCAGTCAGCCCGGATTCGACAACGCGGGAACGGCGCATGACCAGCAGACGATCCGCCAGCAGGCGGGCGACGGCCAGATCGTGCGTCACCAGAATCACGGACAGATCCAGTTCGCGCACCAGATTCCTGAGTAAATCCAGAATGCGCGCCTGCACGGAAACATCCAGTCCGCCGGTCGGCTCGTCCATGAACACCAGCCGGGGGGCGGAAACGAGATTGCGGGCGATTTGCAGGCGTTGCTGCATCCCGCCGGAAAAGGTTTTGGGCGCGTCGTCGATGCGCGCGATGTCAATTTCCACCTGACGCAGCCAGTCAAGGGCTGCCGCGCGCAACGTGCCGTAATGACGTATCCCCTGCGCCATCAGGCGTTCGCCGATGTTGGCCCCGGCGGAAACCGACATCCGCAGGCCATCGCGCGGGTTCTGCTCGACAAAGCCCCATTCGGTGCGCAGCAACAGACGGCGACGGATTTCTTCGGCCTGATAGATGTCGAGCCATCCTGAATCGTCATTCCGGTAATGAACATGTCCCCGGTCGGGCGGCAGTCGCCCGGAAAGCACGGAAAGCAGCGTCGATTTGCCTGACCCGGATTCACCCACCAAGCCCAGCACTTCGCCGGGATACAACGTAAACGAAATGTCCTGGCAACCCTTTTCCGCGCCGAACAAACGGGTAACGCCCTCAACTTGCAGCAAGGGGCATGGCGCGCCGCGATGTTTCGCCTGCGGGAAAATCTGTTCCGCGAGTCCGGGCGCAAGCAGCGGATTTTCAAGCGTGATAGTCATACGGATTTCCCCTTCGCCTGCACGCGCTCCCGGCAATAATCGGTATCGGAACAGACATGCTGGCGGCCTCCCTGGTCGTCCACAATCAATTCGTCGAGATAAGATTCCCGGCTGCCGCAAATGACGCACGCCTCCTCCCAACGCTGGATTTCAAAGGGATAATCTTCAAAATCAAGACTGACCACTTTGGTGTAAGGCGGCAGCGCGTACAGGCGTTTTTCGCGTCCCGCGCCGAACAGCATGAGCGCCGGACTCATGTTCAGTTTCGGATTGTCGAAACGGGGAATCGGCGAAGGGTCCATTATGTAGCGGTCATTGACTTCCACCGGATAGGCGTAGCTGGTGGCAATGCGCCCATGCCGCACGATGTCCTCGTACAACTTGACATGCATGACGCCATAATCCTGGTGCGCGTGCAGGGTGGCCGTTTCGCTCTCCGAAGGTTCGATAAAGCGCAAAGGTTCGGGGATGGGTACCTGAAACACCATGATCTGCCCGCTTTTCAGCGGGGTTTCCGGTATCCGGTGGCGCGTCTGGATGATGGTCGCTTCTTCAGTGCGTGTCGTACTGGCGACGCCGGCGGTACGCTCAAAAAAATGCCGTATGGAAACGGCGTTGGTGGTGTCGTCCGCCCCCTGGTCGATGACCTTCAACACATCATCCGGGGCGAGAATGGACGCCGTGACCTGTATCCCGCCAGTTCCCCAGCCATAAGGCAGAGGCATCTCGCGCCCCCCGAACGGCACCTGAAAACCCGGAATCGCCACCGCTTTCAACAAACCGCGCCGGATCATGCGCTTGCTCTCTTCATCCAGATAGGCAAAGTTGTAACCTTCCAGAACAGCGGACGAAAGCGGATTGTTCATGAACAAGGCTCCAGCGCGGCGGCTTCCTGTGCTGTGGACGCCCCGGTTTGTTGCGCGCGCAGGCTTCGGATCAAACCGAGCTCCGACTGAAAATCGACGTAATGCGGCAATTTCAGGTGCGAGATAAAACCGGCGGCTTCGACGTTATCGCAATGCGCCAGCACGAATTCTTCCTGCTGCGCGGGCGCGCCGGTTTCTTCGTCATATTCTTTTGCCCGCAGCGCACGGTCTACCAGCGCCATCGCCATCGCCTTGCGTTCCGCGTTGCCAAAAGAAAGACCGTAGCCACGGGTAAACCGGGGCGTCGTATCGCGGTTGCCGACAAACTGGTTGACCATTTCGCACTCGCTGATTTCAATTTCGCCGACCGGGACAGAAAAACTGATTTCTTCCACCTCCAGCCACACATCGACCCTGCCGACGCGAATTTCTCCGGCAAAAGGATGGTTGCGCCCATAACCGCGCTGCGTGGAATACCCCAACGCCAGCAAAAAACCCTCGTCGCCCCGCGCCAGAATTTGCAGGCGTTCCGCGCGCGAAGCGGGAAAAGCGAGCGGCTCCCGCGTGATGTCGGGCACAGCCTGTTTACTGTCCGTCGCCATTTCCCTGCCGACCAGATTTTCCTGTGCCAGCAAATCCATGACATGCGGGCAATGTTCGGGCATGGAAGCTTCCGTCTGTGGCGCGGGGTAATCGCCTTCGGCGCGCAAGGCGAAATCGAGGAGACGATGCGTATAGTCGAAAGTCGCGCCCAGTTGTTGTCCGCCGGGAAGGTCTTTGTAGGTTGCCGAAATGCGCCTTGCGATACGCATATTTTCCGTGCAAAGCGGCGCGCTGGCGCAAAAACGCGGCAAGGTGGTGCGATAGGCGCGCAGAAGAAAAATGGCCTCCACCTGATCGCCCGCCGCCTGCTTCAAGGCCAGCGCCGCCAGTTCAGCATCATAAAGCGCGCCTTCGCACATGACTCTGGCCACCGCCAGAAACATCTGTTCCTGAATTTGCGGCACAGAAAGTTCAGGCAGCGCGGCATTCCCGCGCCGTTGGCTGGCCAGCAGACGATGCGCGTTGCGAATCGCCTTTTTGCCGCCTTTGACAGCAACATACATTTGCAGTTTCTCCCCAGGTAAGCGATGTGATGAAACATCAGCTTACGGCGCTTTTATTGCAGGCATATGACAGGGACGGCAGGTCAGGCGTCGAGCCACATGCGAAATCCAGAGCAGTTGCGCACGCAGATGTCGTCCGCTGTTGAGAAAATTCGTTGTCCATCAGCGGTTTATGACGTTGCGGTGTGGTTTGCGGCGCTTCGCCCCGAAAGGGCAAACGAGTCGACCGGCGGCGCGAATGCCTTCCCGGAATCGCAGCCTGAGCGCCCGACACTGAACACTCATATACTTGCCGGATGAAGTAGCTGTGTGCAAATCGACTGAAATGAAGAGCAAACCCTGATGAAAACTGCTTTCGCTTCCCGCATCGTGCGCTGGCAGCGCCTTTATGGTCGTCACGACCTGCCCTGGCAGGCGGGGTGCGATCCTTATCCCCTCTGGCTTTCCGAAATCATGTTGCAGCAAACCCAGGTGACGACGGCGCTGGGTTATTTTTCGCGCTTCATGGCGCGCTTTCCCGATGTGCGGTCGCTTGCGGCGGCGTCTCTGGATGAGGTGCTGTCCTTGTGGGCGGGACTGGGCTACTACGCCCGCGCCCGCAACCTGCACGCTTCGGCCCGCAAGGTGGCAACGGAACTGGGCGGGCGGTTTCCGGAGACGGCGGCGGGATTGGTCGAATTGCCGGGCATCGGGCGTTCCACGGCAGCCGCCATCGCCGTCTTTGCCTATGGCGAGCGGGCAGCGATTCTGGATGGCAATGTCAAGCGCGTGCTCTGCCGTTATTTCGCCATCGAAGGGGTGCCGACAGGGCAGAGGGAAAAAGACCTGTGGACGCTGGCGGAATCCCTGCTGCCCACCGCAGCGGACATGCGTGCCTACACGCAGGGCCTGATGGATTTGGGGGCTACGCGCTGTGTGCGTAAAAATCCTCGTTGTGCCGACTGCCCGCTCGCGGAAGACTGTCTGGCGCGACAACAGGGACGTGTGGAGACTTTGCCCACACCACGGGCGCGCACAGAAAAACCGCGTCGGAGCGCCATATTCCTGCTCATCACGGATGGCGAACATATTCTCCTGCAACGGCGTCCGCCCGTCGGCGTCTGGGGTGGCCTGTTCTGTCTGCCGGAAGGTCTGGCGTTGTTGCGACAGTTCGGTCTTTCCGATTGCGTGTGCCGGGATTTGCCGCCGCGCGAACATGTGTTTACGCACTTTCGTCTGGAAATCCGGCCTGTTCTGTGCCGGATCGCAAAAATGCCGGTTTTTGCGGGCGAGTCGGGGCTGGAATGTCTGTCCTTGCAGGAAGCCGCGCGTGCGGGGATTCCCGCGCCGGTGGCGAGGCTGCTTGGCGAGCTTGAAGGCCAAGAGCCGGATAGCGACGGGAGATCCGGGTGAATCGTAGACGACGGAATCCCCTTCTGTCATCACGGATTGGTTGCGTGATTAATGAATATGGAATGCATGGCTGGTTGTCATGATCCACGATTGGCGCGGCGACTGACGCAACTCCGTGTTGCAGCGCAGCATAAAAAGAATCCGCTTTTCCGTTGTCTTTATGTGCACAATCAAGTACATTTTCGCAGAGAGAGAGTACGTTGGGATTGCTGGCGTACAAATAACAGGGTGACAGCGTGAAAATTACTAATACAGACGCCATGAGCCGGGAAGATTGCCTGTCTTCCTGCCCGCCGCTTTCTTCTTTACCTACCCCTTCTTTTGCCCCTGCGCTCCCGCACCTTGCGTACGACGGGTGGCGGGCTTCCCGCTGGCGGTGATGCCTTTTTCCAGGTTTGCCCTGGCGTGTCCGGGGTTTCCGATCTGGTCGTGTCGTCGGTTTTTTTCAAGTGTGAGCTATCAACTGGAGGAGCATGATGAAAGTTCTGGTTCCCGTTAAACGGGTTATTGATAAAGATGTCAGGGTTCGCGTCAAGGCGGATGAAACCGGCGTTGACCTTGCCAATGTCAAGACGGGTCTGAACCCTTTTGACGAAATTGCAATCGAAGAAGCCGTGCGGCTGAAGGAAAAGGGCGTAGTGACCGAAGTTGTGGCGGTGAGCTGTGGCCCCGCTGTCAGTCAGGACGTTCTGCGCACGGCGCTGGCCGTGGGCGCTGACCGGGCTATTCTGGTCGATGGCGGCGACGCCGAATTGCAACCGCTGGCGGTGGCCAAGCTGCTGAAGGCGGTCGCGGACAAGGAAGCGCCGCAGTTGATTATCGCCGGCAAACAGTCCATTGACGACGACGCCGGTCAGGTGGGTCAGACGCTTGCCGCGTTGCTGGGCTGGGGGCAGGTCGCTTTCGCTTCCAAAGTGGACGTCGCCGATGGCAAGGCCAGGGTGACGCGCGAAATCGATGGCGGTCTGGAAACGCTGGAAGTGGCGTTGCCCGCCGTGATTACGGCGGATTTGCGTCTGAATGAGCCGCGTTACCCCAAGCTACCGGATGTTATGAAGGCGAAGAAAAAGCCGCTGGATGTCACGACGCCCGCCGAACTGGGCGTGGATGTCACGCCCCGCCTGAAGACGCTGAAAGTCAGCGAGCCGCCCAAACGGCAAGGCGGCGGCAAGGTGGCCGATGTGGCCGATCTGGTCAACAAACTCAAAAACGAAGCGAAGGTGATCTGAAATGACTATTCTCGTTATTGCTGAACATGACCACGCCAGCCTGAAAGGGGCAACCCGCAACACGCTGGCCGCTGCCGCCAGGCTGGGCGGCGAAGTGCATCTGCTCGTCGCGGGCAGCAACATTTCCGGCGCAACCGCTCAGGGCGCGGCGCTGGCGGGCGTCGCCAAGGTATTGGCCGCCGACGCGCCGCAGTATGCCGACCAGTCGGCGGAAAATCTGGCGGTGCTGGTCGTTTCCCTCGCGGGCGCTTATACGCACATTCTGGCGCCGGCGTCTTCCTTTGGTAAAAACTTTCTGCCCCGCGTGGCGGCGTTGCTCGATGTGGCGCAGATTTCCGACGTCATCAGCGTGCAGTCTGCGGATACCTTCGTGCGCCCCATCTACGCGGGCAACGCGCTGGCGACCGTGCAGAGCAGCGACAAAATAAAAGTGCTTACGGTGCGCGCCACGGGCTTCGAGGCGGTGGGCGATGGCGGCAGCGCCCCGGTGGAAGCCGTGACGCCCGCAGCCGATACCGGGCTTTCCAAAAAGCTGGGGCAGGAACTCACCAAATCGGAACGTCCCGACCTGGGCGCGGCCAAGGTGGTCGTATCCGGCGGGCGCGGTCTGGGCAGCAGGGAAAACTACAACAAGTTGCTCGCGCCGCTGGCCGACAAACTGGGCGCGGCGCTGGGCGCTTCCCGCGCGGCGGTGGATGCGGGCTTTGCGGCCAATGATTTTCAGGTTGGTCAGACCGGCAAGATTGTGGCGCCGCAGCTCTATATCGCCATCGGTATTTCCGGCGCCATTCAGCATCTGGCGGGCATGAAGGATTCCAAGGTAATCGTCGCCATCAACAAGAATCCTGACGAGCCGATTTTCCAGATTGCCGACTATGGTCTGGTGGCGGATCTGAATGACGCAGTGCCGGAACTGATTGCCGCGCTGTAGGAATGTAAACGCTTGACCGCAATAACGCGGTTTTAATTCATCCAGCTTACCGCCGTTTTCAACCCGGCGGTAAGCAAAAAGGAGACATCACAATGAGTACTTATGCAGCCCCCCTCAATGACATGCGCTTTCTCATGAATGAAATTGCCGATCTCAAGGAAATTCTGGGTTTTCCGGCCTTTTCAGAGCTGGACGCCGATACGATTGACGCCATTCTGGAAGAAGCCGCCAAATTCGCCGCCGAACAGATCGACCCCATCAACATCATCGGCGACCGGCAGAATTCTCCTAAATGGGATAACGGCGTGGTGACGGTCAGTCCCGAATACAAGAAGGTTTACAAGCTTTTCTGCGAAAACGGCTGGCATTCCATGCCCGGTAATCCCGAATTCGGCGGTCAGGGTTTGCCCAATCTGGTGAATTTCGCCGTCAATGAAATGTGGCGTTCCGCCAGCATCGCTTTTGCGCTTTGTCCGATGTTGACCATGGGTGCGGTGCATGCCATCGAACACCACGCTTCCGACGAAATCAAACAGAAATATCTGCCCAAGATGGTGGATGGCACCTGGGGTGGCACCATGAACCTGACGGAACCGCAAGCCGGTTCCGACCTCACCGCCATTCGCACCAAGGCGAAGCCCAATCCCAAGGGCGATGGCACCTACCTCATTTCCGGCACCAAAATTTTCATCACCTGGGGCGAGCACGATATGGCGGAAAACCTTATCCACCTCGTGCTGGCGCGGCTGCCGAATTCCGATCCGGGGCTGAAGGGCATTTCCTTGTTTGTCGTGCCCAAATTCCTTGTGAATGACGATGGCAGTCTGGGCGCGCGCAACGACCTGATCTGCTCCGCCATCGAACACAAGCTGGGCATCAAGGGCAGCGCCACGGCGGTGATGTCCTATGGCGACCATGAGGGCGCAATCGGCTGGCTGGTCGGCAAGGAAGGCAGCGGCATCGCCTACATGTTCACCATGATGAATCACGCCCGCATCCATGTGGGGCTGGAAGGCATTGCGGTGGCTGAACGCGCCTACCAACACGCGCTGACCTATGCGCGCGAACGCATCCAGGGGCCGATCATCGGCGATGAAGACAGCAAGAAAAATCCCAAGCCCATTCTTTTCCATCCGGATGTGCGCCGCCTGCTGATGGACATGAAGTCGCGGGTAGAAGCCCTGCGCGCCGTGGGCTATTTTACGGCGGGCAATATGGACATCGCCCAGAACGCAAGCGATCCCGCCGCGCGGAAAAAAGCGCAATCCTATGTGGAACTCCTGACCCCCGTGGTCAAGGGCTGGAGCACGGAAAGTTCAATCGACATCACCTCGGAGGGCATTCAGGTGCATGGCGGCACGGGCTTCATCGAGGAAACCGGCGCGGCGCAATACATGCGTGATTCCCGGATTACCGCAATCTATGAAGGCACGACCGCCATTCAGGCCAATGACTACATCGGTCGCAAGACCGCGCGCGAAGTCAACAAGGAAACGGGCGAAGCGGGCATCACCGCGCGGACGCTGTACAAGGAAATCGCCGTGTTCGCGGATGCGCTCGCCAAAGACGCCAAACTGGGCGACATCGGCAAAAACCTTCAGGAAGCCGCCAGGGCGCTGATCGAGACGACCGAGTGGGCAATCAAGACCTATGGCCCGCAACCGCAGGTCGCTTCTGCGGGTTCTGTGCCCTATCTGAAACTGGGCGGCATCGTCATCGGCGGCTGGCTGCTGGCCAAGTCAGCGCAGATTGCCCAGAAGAAAATCGACGCGGGAGATTCCAATCCCTATTACAAAGGCAAAATCGCCACGACCCGCTACTACGCCAGACACTGGCTGGTGCAGGCTGACGCGGTTGCCAGGGAAATTATCGAAGGCGGCGAATCCGTGCTGGGTCTGGATGAACCTTTGTTCTGATTGAAGGAGGGGAAAAATGAGCACCGAACGTGAAAGCATGGAGTATGACGTAGTGATCGTCGGTGCTGGCCCCTCCGGGCTGGCAGCCGCGATTCGCCTCAAGCAGTTGGCAGCCGAAAACGGTTCTGAACTCTCGGTTTGCGTCCTCGAAAAAGGCTCGGAAGTGGGCGCGCACATCCTTTCCGGCGGTTGTTTCGAACCGCGTGTGTTGAGCGAATTGATTCCGGACTGGAAGGAAAAAAACGCGCCCCTGAATGTCGAGGCGGCGGAAGACCGTTTTGTTTTTCTGACGGAAAAATACGCCCTCAAGATGCCCACGCCGCCCCAGATGCACAATGAAGGCAACTACATTGTCAGTTTTGGCAACCTCTGCCGCTGGCTGGCGGAACAGGCCGAAGCCCTGGAAGTGGAAATCTACCCCGGTTTCGCCGCCGCCGAAGTGCTGTACAACGAGGATGGCAGCGTGCGGGGCGTCGCCACCGGCGACATGGGCATTGGCAAGGACGGTCAGCAGACTGCTAACTATCAGCCGGGCATGGAATTGCTGGCGAAACAGACCATTTTTTCCGAAGGTTGCCGTGGCTCGTTGACGCAGGATTTGTTCGAGCGTTTCAATTTGCGCAAGGACTGCGACCCGCAGACTTACGGCATCGGCATCAAGGAATTGTGGGAAGTCGAACCTGCCAAGCATCAGCCGGGCAAGGTGGTGCACACCGTGGGCTGGCCTCTGGACACCGACACCTATGGCGGCTCCTTCCTCTACCATCTGGAAGACAATCAGGTGGCGGTGGGGTTCGTCGTCGGTCTGGATTACAAGAATCCGTGGCTGTCGCCGTTCGAGGAGTTCCAGCGTTTCAAGACGCATTCTTCCGTGCGTACCGTTTTTGAAGGCGGGCGTCGCATCGCTTACGGCGCGCGCTCGCTTTCGGAAGGCGGTTTCCAGTCTTTGCCCAAAGTGACCTTCCCCGGCGGCGTACTGGTCGGCGACACGGCGGGTTTTCTGGACGTGCCCAAAATCAAGGGCGTGCATACCGCCATGAAATCCGGCATGGTGGCGGCGGAAGCCATTTTCGAGCACCTGCAAAACGAAGAAGCGGGCACGGAAGTTGTGAGCTTCACGCAAAAAATCAAGGATAGCTGGATTTGGGAAGAACTCTACGCCTCGCGCAACATTCGTCCCGCGTTCCATTGGGGCATGTGGGCGGGTCTGGGGTTGTCCGCCATCGACACTTTCCTTTTTCGCGGACATGCGCCCTGGACATTCAAAGTCCACGCCGACCACACCGCGCTGCGGGACAAATCGGAATACGCGCGCATCGACTATCCCAAGCCGGATGGCGTGCTGACCTTTGATCGTCTCTCCTCGGTTTTTCTGGGCAGCGTCAATCACGAGGAAAACCAGCGTTGTCACCTGCAACTGCGCGATGAAAGCGTGCCCATCACGGTGAATTACGCCAGATACGGTTCGCCCGAATCCCGTTATTGTCCGGCGGGCGTGTATGAAATCCTGGGTGAGGAAGAAGGCAAGCCCCGCCTGCAAATCAACGCGCAGAACTGCCTGCACTGCAAGACCTGTGACATCAAGGACCCGACCCAGAACATCCACTGGACGGTGCCGGAAGGCGGCGGCGGGCCGAATTATCCGAACATGTGATTTTTCGGAACAAAGGCATTGCCTGAAGCCGCCGGCGTCAAGCTGGCGGCTTTTTAATCTCTGGAGAAACGGTGACTCACGATCGGGTTACGTGTCAAGTTCCGCCTGTTTATAAACCTGTTTAACAAACAGATCAGATGTTGTGCATACCATGATTTGAGGGCATGGGTGGGGGATTGGTTGCCGATGGCCCGTTACGGGAAGTAGCGATAATGCCCGGTGATGGGAAATTTGAATAGCGAGTCTTCTTCCTGCGCGCCTGCGCCGATATTGTGAATGACAAGGTAACGCTGACCGTCGGCGCTGCGTTTATCCGAAACGATGACAATATGCGGCAGACGTTCTGCGACGGTTTGCGTGACCAGATCGCCCGGGCGGTAGTCCGGGGCGCTCTTGTTTTGCAGCCTTGCGCCGTGTCGCGTGAAAAAGGTTTGCAGATTGGGCACGCGCCGGTGGTCGATGTTGGCATCGGTGGTTTTCAATCCCCAATGGCGGGGATAGGCAGAAAACGCCTGTTTCATGTCCCGATGAATTTCCTGCTGCAAGTCGTGCCCGAATGCCTGACGGTATGCCCGGATAATCACATCGCTGCATACGCCACGCTCCGGGGCAACGTCGCCATTCGGGTAGGAGAGCCGCGTATAGCTTCCGTCATAAATACGGGTCACGCCGATTTGCGCACGCGCTGCCTTGATGAGCGCGATGGCGCGTGGATCCGTTTCGGCATGCGCCGCCGGAAGGAGCAGGACGCAGATGGTCAGCAGCAGCAGGAACGGGTTTTTGTACACGGTGGTTGCGGTGCGGACGGGTTGTAGGGGGAGCGCGTATTTTATGACCATATTGTCATACCTGCTTGCTTTGCTGCTGGGAGCGCGGGGCGCTCCATTCCTCCGCTTCTTCGCGCCACAGAATCGCGCCAATGGGCGCGTCCAGGTCTTGAGGCGAACCTTCTGGCGTCAGCGCCAATTCACTGTGCAGGAAGAATCCCCGCAGATGGGCATGGCGGGTATAGCCGAGCCCATGAGTCGCTCATGGAAAGGCGTCAAACTCAGGATTGCAGGGCGTTTCGGCGTTGATCCCTGAAACCGGTCACCCTCGCCGCATGGCGTCGAAGAATTCGTTGTTGCTCTTGGTCGACTTGATCTTGTCGAGCAGGAATTCCATGGCTTCAAGGTCGTCCATCGGATAGAGGAGTTTTCTCAAGACCCACATTTTTTGCAGCACGTCGGGTTTCAGGAGCAATTCTTCGCGACGGGTGCCGGAGCGGTTCACGTTGATGGCCGGGTACATGCGTTTTTCCGACATGCGGCGGTCAAGGTGAATTTCCATGTTGCCAGTGCCCTTGAATTCTTCGTAAATCACGTCGTCCATGCGCGAGCCGGTTTCGATCAGGGCGGTGGCGATGATGGTCAGCGAGCCGCCTTCTTCGATATTGCGCGCCGCGCCGAAAAAGCGTTTGGGCTTTTGCAGGGCGTTGGCGTCCACGCCGCCGGTCAGTACCTTGCCGGAGGCGGGTTGTACGGTGTTGTAGGCGCGCGCCAGACGGGTGATGGAGTCGAGCAGGATGATGACGTCTTTTTTCATTTCCACGAGGCGCTTGGCTTTTTCGATCACCATTTCGGCGACCTGCACATGGCGCAACGCCGGTTCGTCGAAAGTGGAGGCGACCACTTCGCCGCGCACATTGCGGGTCATTTCGGTGACTTCTTCCGGGCGTTCGTCAATCAGCAGGACGATTAATATGGCTTCGGGATGATTGGTGGTGAGCGCGTGGGCGATGTGTTGCATCATCACCGTCTTGCCGGATTTCGGCGGGGAGACGATGAGGCCGCGCTGGCCCGCGCCAATCGGGGCAATCATGTCGATGACCCGGCTGGTGATGTTTTCCTCGGCCTTGATGTCGCGTTCGAGATGCAGGTGGCGCGTCGGATGCAACGGCGTCAGGTTCTCGAACATCAGTTTATTCTTGGTGACTTCCGGCGCTTCGCCGTTAATCTTGTCCAGCTTGGTTAGTGCCGAATAGCGTTCGCCATCCTTCGGCGTGCGGATTTCACCTTCGATGGAGTCGCCGGTTCTGAGATTGAAGCGGCGAATCTGCGAGGGAGAGACGTAAATATCGTCCGTATTGGCCTGATAGGAAGTATCGGGCGAGCGGAGAAAACCGAAACCGTCGGAGAGAATTTCCAGGGTGCCGTCGCCGTAGATTGGCTCGCCTTTCTTGGCGTGGGCGCGCAGGATGGAAAAAATCAGTTCGTGTTTTTTCAAACGATTGGCGGCGTCGATGTTGAAACCGGCGGCCATTTCAACCAGTTGGCTGATGTGCAGTAACTTGAGTTCGGAAAGATGCATTTGGATTGCTGCGAAAGGATGGAAGGCACAGGGATGTGCCGGATGTGGGAGAAAAAGGCGGGGAAGAATTGACGCGCCTGAAAGGAATGAATTTCGATTCAGGCGCGCAGAGTAGGGAATTTATAGCTTGCTGTCAATCAGGGCGATGATTTGTGATTTGCTGATCGCGCCGACTTTGGTTTCTTCCACGCTGCCATTCCGGAACAGCATCAGGGTGGGAATGCCGCGAATGTTATAGCGGGCGGCGAGGTCGGTTTCTTCGTCGATATTGACCTTGGCGACCTTGAGCTTGCCCGCGTATTCCGTCGCCACGGCTTCTATGGCGGGCATCATCATCTTGCAGGGGTGGCACCATTCTGCCCAGTAATCGACCAGTACGGGGAGGTCGGAATTCAGCACTTCGGTTTCGAAGTCGTCTGTGGTGATCTTGACGGGTTGACCGGATTCGGCGGTCTGTGTTTCTGCGCTCATGGTTTCCTCTGAAAAGTTGAGTCGGTATTGCGGGGGGATTTGTAAATTGAGTGGTGGGGCACATCAAGGCAGTCATCCTATCCAAAAACCGAAAATCAGGAAAGCGGGATGCGCGAAATGCCGCCTGAACGTATCGCGATGCGATGCGGTAGAGCGGTTTGGTAGATACTGTTATCCCCATCAAGCGCCCTCGTTGACCTGCGGCGCGCCGGGAGCGCGCGTCCACCGGCACGCATGCACGCAATCGCCCTGCTTGACTGTCTTCTGTCGTCTGAACTGTATAATCGCAAATTCGCGTTTTCCCCCGATGGTCTTTCTCATGGCTGATTTCCTGTTCCTGCGCGGCGCGCCCGCTTTTTCCGCTTTTCGTCTGCGAGGCTTTCATGCCCGTTTGCAAACCGTTCTGCCGGGGCTGACGGCGGTGCAAGCCGAATATTGGCATGTCGCGGCCTTGAACGCGCCGCTTTCCGATGCGGGGCGGGAACGTCTTTCGGCGTTGCTGGAAGCGGTCGCGCCGGAGCGTGTGCCGGAGGCGGAGGCCGCCATTTCATTTTTTGTTGTGCCGCGCATCGGCACCATTTCGCCCTGGTCGTCGAAGGCGACGGACATCGCCCGGCATTGCGGGCTGGAGGCCATCGAGCGTATCGAACGCGGCGTTTTGTTCCGGGTGGTCGCGCCGGGTGTGACGCCGGAACAACAGCAGAGCGTTGCCGCCCTGTTGCACGACCGCATGACGGAATCGGTGTTGGCCTCGGTGCAGGACGCGGCGCAACTCTTTCAGCGTTTTTCACCCCGACCGCTTGCCACGGTGGATGTGCAGGCGGGCGGGCGGGCGGCGCTGGTTGCGGCCAATGGCGGTTTGGGGCTGGCGCTTTCAGAAGATGAAATCGACTATCTGCTGGAAATTTTCACGGCGGCGGGACGCAACCCGACGGACGTGGAATTGATGATGTTTGCCCAGGCCAATTCAGAGCATTGCCGGCACAAGATTTTCAACGCGTCCTGGGTGATCGACGGCAAGGCTGCGGACAAGACCCTGTTCGGCATGATCCGGGAAACGCACCTGGCGCACCCGGAAGGCACGGTGGTGGCGTATGCCGATAATTCTTCCATCATCGAAGGCGCGACAGTGCCCCGTTTTTATCCGGATGGCGAGCGCGTCTACGGCTACCGTGATGAACTGACCCACCTTCTCGCCAAGGTGGAAACGCATAACCATCCCACGGCCATTTCACCTTTTCCTGGCGCGGCGACGGGTTCAGGCGGGGAAATCCGCGATGAGGGCGCAACCGGCAGAGGTTCCAAACCCAAGGCGGGATTGTGTGGCTTTACGGTTTCCAATCTGCACATTCCTGACGCGATCCGTCCCTGGGAAACGGACGCGGGGCGTCCGGGGCGCATGGCGTCGGCGCTCGCCATCATGCTTGAAGGGCCGATTGGCGCGGCGGCGTTTAACAATGAATTCGGGCGTCCCAATCTCACCGGCTATTTCCGCACCTACGAGCAGCCGGTCGGCGACACGGTGCGCGGTTACGTCAAACCCATCATGATTGCGGGCGGTCTGGGCAATATCCAGGCGGAGCAGTCATGCAAGGTCGCCCGTTTTCCGGTTGGCACGCGGCTTGTGCAATTGGGTGGGCCGGGCATGTTGATTGGTCTGGGCGGCGGCGCGGCGTCTTCGATGAGCGCCGGGGCGAACAGCGAAGACCTTGATTTCGCTTCCGTGCAGCGCGGCAACCCGGAGATTCAGCGCCGGGCGCAGGAGGTCATCGACCGCTGCTGGCAACTGGGCGCGCAGAATCCCGTGCTCTCCATTCATGATGTGGGCGCGGGCGGCATTTCCAACGCTTTTCCCGAACTCGCCCATTCCGGCGAAGCCGGGGCGCGCTTCGAACTGCGCGAGGTGCCGATTGAGGAAGCGGGCATGAGTCCCGCCGAAATCTGGTCGAACGAGGCGCAGGAACGCTACGTGCTGGCGATTGCCGCCGACCGCGTGGACGATTTCGCCGCCCTCTGCGCGCGCGAACGCTGTCCCTTCGCCGTGGTGGGCGAAACCACGGCGGACGGGCAGTTGATGGTTTCCGACCGGCATTTCGGCAATAAACCCGTGGATATGTCGATGGACGCGCTGCTGGGCAAGCCGCCGCGCATGACCCGCGCGGTGACGCGCCTTCCCGTTACGGCCTTGCCCTTCGAGGCCGACGCCATCGATCTCCGGGAAGCCGTCGAGCGTTTGCTGCGCCTGCCCGCGATTGCGGATAAAACATTCCTGATTTCCATTGGCGACCGTTCCGTGGGCGGCATGACCGCGCGCGACCAGATGGTGGGGCCGTGGCAGGTGCCCGTGGCCGATGTCGCCGTGACCAGCATGAGTTTTCAGGGTGATGCGGGGGAAGCCTTCGCCCTGGGCGAACGCACGCCGGTCGCGGTGCTCGACGCTCCGGCTTCAGGCCGCATGGCGATTGCCGAGGCGCTCACCAATCTGGCGGCGGCGGATGTGGCCGACCTGGGGGCGGTCAAACTTTCCGCCAACTGGATGGCGGCCTGCGGCTATCCCGGCGAGGACGCCCGTCTGTTCGACACGGTGGCCGCCGTTTCCCGGCTGTGCCAGGACATCGGGCTTGCGATTCCGGTGGGCAAGGATTCATTGTCCATGCGCACCGCGTGGACGGAACCGGGCGAACCGGGTGAACAGCGGCGGGAAGTGGTTTCGCCGGTTTCGCTCATCGTGACCGCGTTCGCGCCCGTCGGTGACGTGCGCCGGACGCTGACGCCGCAATTGCGGCTCGATTGCGGCGAAACGGAATTGCTGCTGCTCGACCTGGGCCGGGGTCGGCTGGGCGGTTCGGCGCTGGCGCAGGTGTTTAACGCGACGGGCGAAGTTGCGCCGGACATCGATCATCCCGCGCAACTTAAAGCCTTGTTTGCGGCAGTGCAACGCCTGAACCGGGAAAATCTGCTGCTCGCCTATCACGACCGTTCCGATGGCGGATTGTTCGTCGCCGCTACGGAAATGGCCTTTGCCGCCCGCGTCGGCGTGACGCTGGACATGGACGGGCTTTGTTTCGACGCGCTGACGCTGGATGTCGATGGTGCGGAAAAACGCCCCGACCTGCTGGCCGGACGCGACCACGAGCGGCTCGTGCGCGCGCTCTTCAACGAGGAAGCGGGGGCGCTGATCCAGATACGCCGCGCGGAGCGGGAAAAAGTCACCGCCCTGTTGCGGACCTATGAAATACCCTATTTCTTCGTGGGCTATCCCAATACGAGCGATGAAATCCGCGTTATTCGCAACGCCAAACGGGTGTTTCAGGAAACACGCATTAATTTGCGCCGCGCCTGGTCGGAAACTGGTTTTCGCCTGCAAAGCCTGCGCGACAACCCGGAATGCGCCCGGCAGGAATACGACCGCCTTCTGGACAAGGAAGACCCCGGTCTTACGCCCGTACTCACCTTTGACCCGCACGCGGATTTTTCGGCGTATCTCAATGTGCAGGCCAGACCGCGCATGGCCATCCTGCGCGAGCAGGGGGTAAACAGTCATTACGAAATGGCCGCCGCCTTCGACCGCGCCGGATTCGAGGCGGTGGATGTGCACATGAGCGACCTTCTCGCCGGACGGCAAAGCCTCAGGGATTTCAAGGGGCTGGCCGCCTGCGGCGGCTTTTCCTACGGCGATGTGCTGGGCGCGGGGCTGGGCTGGGCGCGCACCATCCTGATGAACGCGCGTTGCCGGGATGAATTCAGCGCCTTCTTCCAGCGCGCCGACAGTTTTGCGTTGGGCGTCTGCAACGGCTGCCAGATGATGAGCGCCCTGAAGGAACTGATTCCGGGCGCGGAAGACTGGCCTGCTTTCCGCCGGAATCTGGTCGAGCAGTTTGAGGCGCGTTTCGTGCAGGTGGAAATCCTGAAGTCGCCTTCGCTCTTTTTCCGGGACATGGCCGGTTCCGTGCTGCCCATCGTGGTTTCGCACGGCGAAGGCCGCGTCGTGTTTGAAAACGGCGCGTCCGAACGGGTCATCGGCGCGCTGCGCTATGTCGATCACCGGGGGGCGCCAACGGAAGTTTATCCCCTGAATCCCAACGGCTCGCCCGGCGGTCTGACCGGCGTGACCACCGCCGACGGTCGCTTCACCATCATGATGCCGCATCCGGAACGGGTTTTCCGCACCGTGCAGATGTCATGGCATCCGGTGGAATGGAGCGCGTCTGGCGATGATGCCAGCCCGTGGCTCACCCTGTTCAGGAATGCCCGGCGTCAGGTGGGTTGAGCGGACAGGTTTCGGGAGAATGGTCACGTAATTTTTCATGCCATCTGACGGTAAGGCTTCTGCTATACTCGCCGCTTCTGTTTGGGGTTACGTTAGGGTTACGTTATGGAAACCCCCATTAATGGAGGAGTAAACGTGTCTTTCATGCCGTGGTCTGAACAATTCGTACTGGGGATTGATAGTATAGACAATCAGCATCACTGGCTGGTGGAGGCGACCAACCAGCTACACGACCAGATTGAATCGCAAAAGCCGGATAACGTCATCGTGCGCGAAATTCTGGAAGGGTTGGTGGATTACTCGGTGAATCACTTTATCCTGGAAGAAGACCTGTTCAATCGTCTGGGGTACCCGGAATCTGAGGCGCACCAGGCCGAACACGATGGCTTCACCCGGGAAGCCGTCAAATTGTTGCTGGATTTTGAAAAAGGCGAGGCAGTGACCGAAGAAGCACTGGAATTTTTGCAAGCCTGGCTGGTGCACCACATCATGCGCGTCGACCGGGCTTACGTACCCTTTCTGAAAAAACATGGCGTCAAATGATTGACCGGCTTGCCCGGTGCATGTAAAACGGATACAAATAGCATGATGATGTTCATCATTTTGTAGCCGTAGACTGATTGTTAACCCACTTACAGGAGTTCCATCCATGAGCAAAGCCACAAAATCCTCCAAAACTGCCGCCAAAATCACCGGTAGCGTCACCAGCAGCGAGATTGACATCGGCATCAGTGAACAAAACCGCGCCAAAATTGTCGCCGGACTGTCCCATGTTCTGGCCGACACCTACACCCTGTATCTGAAGACGCACAATTTTCACTGGAACGTGGTGGGGCCGATGTTCAATACCCTGCACCTGATGTTTGAAACCCAGTACAACGCGCTGGCGCTGGCGGTTGATCTCGTTGCCGAACGCATCCGCGCCCTGGGTTATCCCGCGCCCGCCACTTACAGCGACTTTGCCAAATTGACCGCCATTTCTGAAACCAAGGGGGTGCCCAGGGCGGAAGAAATGATTGCGCTGCTGGTCGAAGGCCATGAAACCGTCGCTCGCACGGCGCGCAAGCTGTTTCCCACCGTGGATGCGGCCAACGATGAACCGACCGCCGATTTGCTCACCCAACGCATGCAGGAACACGAAAAAACCGCCTGGATGTTGCGGAGCCTGTTGGAAGGCTGATGGGGCCGGGGCAAAAAAATGCCGGACGGGCAAGCCGTCCGGCTGTTTCGCCGCTGTTGGGGTTGGGGTTTTGGGCGTTTCCCGGAGGAGGGGATCCGGTAACAGCTTCATCTTTTGTTGTAGTATGCAGAGAATATTCGGACGCAGCTAATTGCTTGTTTTTATCTCGCGGATAGTTTTTATCTATCACAGGATCCGGATTTATTTCGCAGGATAGGTGCATCGTCCGCAACAGATAGCGGCGCTTCATTCAGGAGGTTCAAAGAGGGTTCATCATGCGTATTGGCATTGCTCCCAGACTGGCCCTGGCGTTGGTCGTGTTTGCGATTCTGGCTGCCGGACTGACCGGCTATTACGCCCATGGCAGCAGTCATCAACGGTTGATGGCGCGCATGGAAACCAACCTGCAAAGTTCTTCCCAGGTGTTGGGGCAGCAGCTGGTCGCGGCGTTTGGCAATATTTCCGGTGATGCCCGCATATATGCGTTGCTCGTGAATCCGCCGACGAACGTGGGAGAAAGCGTGCAGCGCATGTCGCGCTCCATGTTGCAAGTGCATGATGAATATTTGCAGGTCAGCGTGATCGACACGCGCCAGGGCTGGAAGGAAATACTGTCTTTCGTCAATGACAAAGGCAATGTTGTCCGTGTTGATTCCAGCGCCATTGATCTGATGCCGTTCGTCGCGTCGGCCACACATTTGAGTCCGGGACAGGTTTATCTTTCCGGTGTCATCAGTGACGCATCCGGCAGTGCGGAAGGGCGCTCAAGTGTGCTGGTCGCGGCGCCTGTTCCCACAGAGAGTGGCGCAAGCAGCGGCATGCTGGTGGTCATTCGCGTCGATCTGAACATTTTGTTCATGAAAATCCGGGCGGGGTTGCCACTGGATTATCAGGTTTATGTTGCCGACAGGGATGGCGTATTGGTGCATGATCGCAGCGCAGTGGTGAATGAGGCGACGCATCCAAAAGGCGAAGGGAATCTGATCCAGAAGCTTTTCCCGGAGGCGGAAAAAATCGTCAGTGGCGAGCGGGATAGCGTTGTGGCCAATATGCGGGGACAAAAACAGAAAGATTCAGAAGCCATGGCAGTGCTTTACCGGGTGCAGATCGTCGATTTCTCCAATGAGTATTTTTTCATCCTTGGGTTGTCCGAGCCTTTGCGTAATGTTCGCCGGGAAAGCAGCCAACTGGCGGGCGATATACGGCGTATCGTGTTGTCGTTCAGTTGTCTGGCGTTCCTGCTGGCCTGGGGCATTTCCCAGGCTGTGGTGCAGCCATTGGCGCAGATTCTGGCTTCCGTCCGGCGTTTTGCGGCGGGCGACGGCAGCGAGAATCTGCCGCTGCCCACGCAGCGTCAGGATGAAGTAGGGCTGTTGGCGCGCGGTGTGGAGGACATGCAAAACCAGATCCGCGCCCAGGTGACGGCGCTGGAAGAAAATCACCATGCCATGGCGCACATGGCGCATCACGATGTTCTGACGGGCCTGCCCAACCGGTTGACCTTCTTCAGCCTGCTGGAAAATGCCATTGAGCAGGCCAAGCGTCAGGGGCGCAAACTGGCCGTGCTGTTTTTAGACCTTGACTATTTCAAGGCCATCAACGACCAATACGGTCATCAGGTGGGTGACGAACTGTTGCAGGCGGTGGCGCGGCGGCTCCAGAGCGGCGTACGCAGCAGCGACACGGCGGCACGGATGTCGGGTGACGAATTCGTGGCGTTGCTGAATCCCATCCATAACGGCGAAGAAGCCTGTCTGGTGGCCAACAAGCTGCTGCAACGCTTTAACCAGCCCGTTGAACTGGAAAAAGTCACCTTGCCCATCCAGGTCAGCATCGGCATCAGTTTGTTCCCCGATCACGGCCAAACCCCGCAGGACTTGCTGGACGCCGCTGATGCGGCGATGTACGTGAGCAAGGAATCGGGACGCAACATCTGTACTCTGGCAAAAATCCCGTCACCGGATGACGAAGCGTAATGGCCACAATCTGGCAGGCCGGAGATAAAAAATGGCGTCGCATTCGACGCCATTTTTATTGCATGCGCTGATGCTTATTTGATCGTGGCCTTGCTGCGTAGATCCTGTAACAGCTTTTCCACTTTTTGCTGGTTCAGGCTTTGGACGATTTGCCCTTTGACATCTTCCAGGGGAGGAGGCGTCAGCGCGCGGCTGTCTTCCACCCGAATGACGTGATAACCGTACTGGCTTTGCACCGGCTCCTTGCTGTACGTGCCTTTGTCCAGCTTCACCAGCGCTTCGGCGAAAGGCTGAACGAAGGCCGAGGGCGCCATCCAGCCCAGATCGCCGCCTTCATCCTTGCTGCCGGGGTCCTGGGAATCCCTGGCCAGATCTTCGAATTTTCCACCTTTGTCCAGTTTGTCGATCAGCGCTCTGGCTTCGTCTTCCGTTGCGACCAGAATATGGCGAACGTGATATTCGGTGTTGCCCAGGCGGGTCTTGAATGACTCGTAAAGCTCGTTGATTTCGGCGTCAGTCGCCGGGTTGGCCTGGAGATAATTGGCATAATAGGCGCGCATCAACACCATTTGCTGCGCGCTTTCCAGTTGCGCCTTGATTTCCGGCTTCTTGTCCAGCCCCTGTTTGCGGGCTGCGCCAGCGATCAGTTCCCGGCGGACCAGCTCATTCTTGATGGCTTCGCGCAGTTCAGGCGTGTCCGGCGCGCCCTGGGAGGTTTGTTCAGCGATGAACAGGTTGGCCACGGTCTGGGAAATGGCCTTGCCGTTAACCGTTACAAAAGGCTTGTCGGCGGCGAACGCGGGCGCGGAAATCAGGGCGCTGGCGATCAGGACAGTGGAAAGTTTTTTCAAGCTTGGCATGTGCGAATCATCCTTTATTGGGAAATTATAAAAAACGGGTTGGCGAACCATCCCGGAACAGAAACATTGCAAACGATGCGGCATGATACCAGCAAGGGGAGCAAAAGGGATGCGGACAAAAAAGCGGGCGAGCATCTTTGTGTTCGATTACGTCCGTTCATCTTTGACTTCATCCGTGATGAAACGGGAAAGGTACATGCCCTGGGCGATGGCGAACAGCAGCAGCAGACCCATGACGCCGAACATCTTGAAATACATCCAGATTTCCGTGGAATAGCGATAGGCCACGAAAAGATTGAGCGCGCCCATCGCAACGAAAAAGCCGATCCAGGCAAAATTAAGGCGCAGCCAGACGGCTTCCGGCAGCGCAATCTTGTCGGCGAGCATCAGGCGCATGGCGTTGTGCTTGAACAGCGTGGCGACCGCCATGCTGCCCGCCATGACCCAGTACAGCGCCGTGGGTTTCCATTTGATGAAATTTTCATTGCGTAGAATCAGGGTCAGACTACCAAAGGCGATCACCAGCACGAGGAAAAGCAGCAGGTTTTTCCCGATTTTGCCATGCCGTAGCCGGACATAGGCGCTTTGCAGCACGGCAGCGAGCATGATGACAATCGTCGCCAACAAAATGGGCGCCTGGGCGGGACTGACATCGCCCAGCAGGCGACTTACCCAGTCGGCAGCCTGTTCCGGATTATGCTGTGAGTATAGGTAGGAAATGAAAAACAGGATAGCCGGGAACAGATCAAAAAGAAATTTCATGGGCGGATGGCAAACCAGCAGCAAAAAGGCAGGAGATTATGCGCTTTTCTGCACCCGGATGTCCATTTCTGAGGACAGAGGACGGATGACGGAAGACAGTCAGTTACCGGCGGCTTCGCCGCCGCATGAATTACTGTCCTCAGTCTTCAGTCTTTAGTCCTCTGAACCTCGAACGGCTGGTAACATGTCCGGCCTTCAACTTTCGATCTGGCGCCGTATGTCATTTTCCGATCCGCTCGACTGTACCGCGTGTCCTCGCCTGGCGGAGCATCTCGCCAAGTTGCGGCGGCGCGATCCCGGCTGGCATAACCGGCCTGTGCCCGCTTTCGGCTCGCTTTCCGCCGCCTTGCTGGTGGTGGGGTTGGGGCCGGGGGAAAAGGGCGCCAATCGCACCGGACGACCTTTCACCGGCGACGTAGCCGGGGAATTGCTCTACCCGGCGTTGCACCGTTTCGGCTTTGCGACGGCGGCGGAACCGCTGGATGTCGACAAGGCGGCCAATCCCGCCCTGCGGCTGGTTGACGCCCGCATTACCAATGCCGTCCGCTGCCTGCCTCCGGCCAACAAGCCCACGCCAGTCGAAATCCGGACATGCAATCCGTTTCTGGCGCGTGAGATTGCCGCCATGCCGCGCCTGGTCGCCATCATCGCCCTGGGCGGCGTCGCGCATCAGGCCGTGCTGCGGGCTTTCGGCCTGAAACCCGCGCAGTACGCCTTCGGTCACAACATTCGCCACGATCTGCCCGCGCCCTTGCCGATCCTGTTCGACAGCTACCATTGCAGTGGTTACAACTGGCGCACGGGGCGGCTCACGCGCGAAAGTTTTGAAGCCGTGTTCGCGCGGGTGCGACAGAGCGTTTTGCAGGCAGCAGCGGGGGCGGCAGCGCCAGATTGGTGAACGACGTGCAGGCCAAAGGCTTCAAACCCGAACAAGCCGGGGCATCAGCGACGCACGGCGTTTTCCAGCCTTCATAATTTCGCGCGCCGATCCTCGATGCGTCGGCTCTTCCCGAACGAGCGTTCAATCCCGTTCGGTTCGATCAATTTGACGACTGGCGTCACCAGCAGCGTTTGCCGCAGGCGGTCGACGACATGGTGGCGAAAACGATCCATTTCCTCGAAAGAATCGCGGATGGCTTCAGGCTCCAGTTCCACCATGACCGTCATGCGATCCAGCCCGGTTTCGTTGTCGAGCACGATGCGGTAATGCGGCGTTACGCCCTGGATTACGGAAAGCACATCCTCCACCTGGGTGGGAAAAATGTTGGTGCCGCGCACAATCAGCATGTCGTCCGTGCGCGCGCGCACCTTTGTCATGCGGGCATGCGTGCGGCCACAGGCGCAGGGTTCGGTGGTGATGGCCGTCAGGTCGTGCGTGCGGTAACGCAGCATGGGGAAAGCCTGCCGATCCAGCGTACTCAACACCAGTTCGCCCTCGCGCCCCTCCGGCAGCGGTTCGCCCGTGTTGGGGTCGATGATCTCCCATAAAAACAGGTCTTCGGCGATGTGGTTGTGCTCGCGCGAACAAAGGCATTCTCCGCCCACGCCGGGGCCGTTCAGTTCAGTGAGGCCATAATTGTCGGTGCAGACGATGTGCATCCGGCGCTCAATTTCGCGTTTCAGTCCGGGCGTGCAGGGTTCGCCGCCGAACAGCCCCACGCGCAGGCTGGAAGCCTGCCAGTCGAAACCGCACGCCTCGCCGACCTCGCACAGGTGCAGCGCGTAAGAGGGCGTCGAGATCAGGACGGTGCTCTTGTAATCCTCGATCATCATCAGATGCCGTTCGGTGTTGCCGGAACCGGCGGGCACCATCATGCAGCCCAGTTTTTCGCAACCGTAATGCAGACCGAAACCGCCGGTGAACATGCCGTAGCCGAAGGCCATTTGCACGCGGTCGGCGCGGGTGACGCCCACCATCGCCACAATGCGCGCGACGGATTCACTCCAGACATCGAGATCGTGCCGGTTAAAGCCGATGACGACGGGCTTGCCGGTGGTGCCCGATGAGGAATGCAGACGCAGCAGATCGTCGAGCGGCACGGCGCAGAGGCCGTAGGGATAGGTATCGCGCAATACCTGCTTGTCGGTGAAGGGGAGCCGCGCGACATCGGCGAGGCTCCGGATGTCTTCCGGGTTGAGGTTGCGTTCCTGAAAACGCTCCCTGTACCAGGGCACGCGATCATAAGCCCAGACCACCTGCTTTTTGAGTTTTTCCAACTGGATGGCGCGAATGCGCTCACGCGACGCGGTTTCGATTTCAGGCGCAAAAAAGTTGCGGGTCATTTTGCGCTCACCAGATCATGTCGGCCTGGGATACAAGCTCGATGGGCTGGTGCCGCAGCACGGTTTCCGTGGATTCGATATCATCGACATGGATTGCGATCAGGGTTGAGATCAGCGAATAGCTGTACCCCACGTTGATGCCCGCGTCGGCGATGATTCCCATGACGCGCGCCAGTTCCCCCGGTTTGTCGGGCAGGCGCACGCACAGCACATCCGTCCGGGTTGCGGCGCAGCCTGCTGCCCGCAACACGCTGAGTCCGAGGTCGGGTTTGTCCAGAATGAAACGAACGATGCCGCAATCGCCGGTATCGGCGGCCAGGAAACCGTGCACGTTGATTCCGGCGGTTTCAAGCACCGCAAGGATACGCTTCAGGTGTCCCGGCTGATTTTCCGCAAAAACGCTGATTTGTGAAACCGCCATGCTGCCTCCGGAGGAAAAACACAAAGGCCGACATGATACCGGATCGCGTGTCGCTGGCGTTCGTTTTGTGTGCGAGGCAGGGCAGTCGCATGAACGCCAACGCCTTCCAGGCACTGCACCACTCCCTTTGCCCCTTTTGGAATCCTCCTTCGGAGAGGGAGGCTTTTATTCATGCAATTGTCCTGATGCGCTTCCCAAAGTTGTGCCTTTACAAGCGATTTGTGGCAGAATCCCACCCCGTTCGTCTGATGAACGGGCGCGCGCATGCTGATCGTGAAACAGCATGGCGGTAGCGTGCCTGAATACCGCTATCCCCCTTCGTAACGATAAAACCCTACCCATGCCCAGCCTGCGTCCCGAATTTCAGGAAGAAACCCAACTTCGGGTATTGCGACGCCTGTACGCAACACCGGCTGTCAGCCAGCGCGCCCTGTCCAGGGAATTTGGCGTCAGTCTGGGCAGCATCAACTACTGCTTTCGGGCGTTGATGGCAAAGGGGTGGATCAAGATGCAGAACTTCGGGCAGAGCCAGCACAAACTGGGTTACGTTTACCTGCTCACTCCCTCAGGCATCGCCCAGAAATCGAGACTGACCGCGCGTTTTCTCAAACGCAAGCAGGAAGAATACGCAGCCTTACACAAGGAAATTGAACAATTGAAAGCAGAATTGGATGTGACGTTATGAAACCCGTTCTTGTTACCGGCTCCGCCGGATTTATCGGCTCCGCCCTGACCCTGCGCCTGCTGGAACGCGGCGATACGGTCATCGGCATTGACAACCACAACGCCTACTACGACCCCGCGCTCAAGGAAGCGAGAATCAGGCGTTATGTCGGGCATCCGAATTACACTCACCTGCGTATCGACCTTGCCGATCGTCAGGCCATTGCCGACG
>JAISRR010000120.1 GCA_031273565.1 Zoogloeaceae bacterium
TCGGTGAGCGCGAGGCGCGGTTCAAAGCGCAGGCCGTCGCCCGCGAGGTGCGGGTCGGCGGCGGCGATGTAGGGGGGATTGGCGACGATGAGGTGAAAGCGTTCCCCGGCCAGCGCGGAAAACCAGTCGCTTGCCAGAAAACGCGCGCGGGCGCGCAGGCGTTCGGCGTTTTCCTCAGCGATGGCAAGGGCGGCGGGAGAAATGTCGCAGGCCGTGACTTGCGCAGTGGGAAATTCCAGCGCCAGCGAAATGGCGATGACGCCGCTGCCCGTGCCCATATCCAGAATGCGGAGTTTGTCGGCTTCGTCGTTATACGCTTTCTCCCTCGATTCCTTCGGGACAGCGCCCTCGGAACGGGAGCCAACCTCCCGCTCCGGGGGAGGTGGCGCGGAGCGTTGGAGGGCATGCAGTTTGGCGAGCGCCACGTCGACCAGTTCTTCGGTTTCCGGGCGGGGGGTGAGGACGGCGGGGGTGACTTTGAAGGGGCGACCGCGAAAACTGGTTTCGCCGATGAGGTAGGCGAGCGGTTCCCCGGCGGCGCGGCGTTGCAGAAGGTTTTCCAGCGTTTTTACCGTCGCCTCGCTCAAGGGTGCGTCGGGACGGCAAATCAGGTCGGTATGCGCAAAGCCAGTGACCTGTTGCAGGAGCAGGCGGGCGTCCAGCGCGTCAATCTGCTGGCGCGCGATTTTGAGCCAGTCATTGCCGGTTTTTACTTTGGGCACATACATGTCATTAAAATGTTTTGCCAGAGATGATTGCCTCCAACATGCCATAGTCCAAGGCTTGCAGGTCGTATGTTCGTCTTGTCTTGAGGCGCGACCACTGTTTGACGGGCTTGCTATTCTCATCACTAATATCTTCACTGACGATCAGCTTTTTCCCGGAGGAATAGTCAATGCTGGTCTGGGTTTCGTTGCTCCCACGCTGGTAGTACTGGCTAAAGCCGATCAACTTGAAACGGTTTTTTTGATGATGGAAGGTATAACGATGCAGGTTTATGGTTCCCATCCCGCCGCATGGAGTCCCATACTGAAAGCGGATTACCAGAAGATTTCCGCCGCTGATCTCAATGCCCCCACCGTTTTCATTCAGGACATCTTCCGAACACCGGGACTCTGCATCATCCTGACCGGGCAGGATTTTTTCGTTCTTTAACACCAGTTTGTAGGCGTTGCCTTTCTTGAATGCGATCAGCAATGCTCTTGGGTTGGTATCCCGTACTTCCGGATGTTGCCTCTTGTTATCACGGATGATTTTTTTCTCACCAGTCTGTTGAATGACCAGCACCGCATCCTTTTTGCCATCCCGGTTCAAATCTCCATGCGTGATGCTAAAGAGTTTCCAGCCTTTGGGCACAAAGTTTTCTGCCTTCGTCACCGTGGGTTTGATGTCGACGCCGCTCGCGCTGCTTACCAGCAGGATGCCGAGTGCGAAAAAAAAGTATTGGTGGATGTGCATGGTTTCCTCTCCTGTGTGTCAGGTTTGCAGGTCATTTCAGGTCGTGCCTCGCGGCGTAGATTTCTACGAGAATTTTCTCCATCTGCCTAAAGTCCAAGGTTTGCAGGTCATATGTCTGCTTGGTCTTGATACGCCCTTCTTTGTGGTGTGTAACGTACCCGCCGAAAACGGGAACTTCACTGGTGAGAAAAACTTTTCCGGTGGAATAATTGATACTGGTGGTTTCGATGGTTTCATATGCAAAGGTACTATCAAGACCAATTAATTCAAAGCGATTATTTTGATAGCGAAAGGTGTAGCTGTTCTCTTGACCTGTTACGCTGCAATGGTCGCCATAATAAAATCCGATTTTCAAGGTGTTCCTACTGGTAATCTCAAATTTTCCTTTATGGAGAATATTGCCATAACCTGACAAACTTTCAATGCCTTTTGGATTGGGTAGGACTTGTTCATTTTTTAACACCAGTTCGTAGGTATCGTTCAGCCTGAACGCAATCAGCAACACCCTTGGGTTGCTATCCAGTTCTGCTACTCCAAACCACCTGTAGTCAAGAGGAAAAATTTTTTTCTCATCCGTTCCCTGAATCACCAGCGCCACATCGGGTTCCCCATCCTGATTCAAATCGCCATGCGTGATGTGATGGAGCTTCCAGCCTTTGGGCACAAAGTCTTCTGCCTTCGTCACCGTGGGTTTGATGTCGACGCCGCTCGCGCTGCTTGTCAACAGGAATCCGATAAACAACAAAAAGAGTTTGTGCAGGCGCATGGTGCTCTCCAAAGCGTATGTAATGCTCATGCTGGATTTTAATCCCCGGACAGCGCGGCGAGGCGTTCCATCTGGTGTTCGGTGGTCAATGCGTCGAGGATTTCGTCCAGGTCGCCGTCCATGATGGCGGCAATTTTGTACAGGGTGAGGTTGATGCGGTGGTCGGTGACGCGGCCCTGTGGAAAATTGTAGGTGCGGATGCGCTCGGAGCGGTCGCCGCTGCCGACCAGACTTTTGCGGGTGGCGGCTTCTTTTTGCTGTTGTTCGCGCAGTTGCACATCTTTGATACGCGCTGCCAGTACTTTGAGGGCGGAAGCCTTGTTCTGGTGTTGCGAGCGACCATCCTGACATTCGGCGACAATGCCGGTGGGCAGGTGGGTGACGCGCACCGCGGAATCGGTTTTGTTGATGTGCTGCCCGCCCGCGCCGGAAGCGCGAAACGTGTCGATCCTGAGTTCCGCCGGGTTCAGGTGCACCTCCTCCACGTCGTCCGCTTCGGGCATCACGGCCACGGTGCAAGCGGAGGTGTGGATGCGGCCTTGCGTTTCGGTCTCCGGCACCCGCTGCACCCGATGTGCGCCCGATTCAAACTTCAGCCGCGAGTACGCGCCGCCGCCGACCACGCGACAAATGATTTCCCGGTAGCCGCCCAGTTCCGATGCGTTGGCGGAGAGCACTTCCACCCGCCAGCGTTGTCGCTCGGCATAGCGGTTGTACATGCGGAACAGATCGTTCGCAAACAGCGCGGATTCGTCGCCGCCCGTCCCGGCGCGGATTTCCAGCAGGATATTGCGCTCGTCGTCCGGGTCGCGCGGCAGGAGCAGCTTTTGCAATTCCAGTTCCAGTTCCGGCTGTTTTTGCTTGATGGCCGCCATTTCCTCTTCGGCGAAGGCGCGCATTTCCGGGTCGGCGCGCATTTCATCGGCCTGGCGCAGGTCGTCCTCGGCGCGGAGATAGTCGGCGTAAAGCCGCGCCGCCGGTTCGATGTCGGCGCGCTCGCGGGAAAGGCGGCGAAACGCGTTGGCATCCTTCGCGGTTTCCCCGCTGGAGAGCAGGGCGTCGACTTCTTCCAGACGAAAGGCGAGGCGTTCGAGTTTCTGGCGGATGCTGTCTTTCATTGCTTTTTAATGCGATAAAGCGCCACTTCAGCGTTCAGATTGGGGTCTTCGGAAACCGGATGCCCTTCGGCAAACGCCATGCGCTCGCAAATGCCAATGCCTTCGTCGGCGCACAACGCCTCAAAATCGGCGATGGTGAAAAAGCGCACATTGGGCGAGTTGAACCACTGGTAGGGCAGGTGGCGGGAAACCGGCATGCGACCGGCGGCGATGGTCTCGCGGTGTGGTTTGTAACCGAAATTGGGAAAAGAAACCACGGCCTCGCGTCCCACGCGCAGCATTTCCTGCAACAGCGGCACGGTCTGGCGCACGGTTTGCAGCGACAGGGACATAATGACGTGATCGAAAGAAGCGTCTTCGAAGCCGGAAAGCCCCTGTTCCAGATTGAACTGGAGGACATTGACGCCGCGCCGGATGCAGGCGACCACGTTGTCCGGGTCAAGCTCCACGCCGTAGCCGCAGGTTTGCCGGGTTTGCCGTAGAAAAGCGAGCAGCGCGCCATCGCCGCAGCCCAGGTCGAGCACCCGTTCGCCGGGCGCAATCCAGCGGGCGATGTGCTTGAAATCGAAACGTCCGTCCATCCGGGTCAGTGCGTTGCTCACAGGACGATGCCCTCCAGATAGGCGGTCAATACCGCGTGGTAATGCGGCGTGGCCAGTAAAAAGGAATCGTGCCCGGCGTCGCAGTCGATTTCCGCGTAACTGACGTTGCGCCCGTTGTGCAACAGGGCATAGACGATTTCGCGGCTCCTTTCCGGCGCGAAACGCCAGTCGGTGGTGAAGGAGGCAACGAAAAAATCAGCCCTGGCGCGCGCCAGCGCCGCGTCCAGATCGCCGCCGCAGGCGAAGGAGGGGTCGAAATAATCCAGCGCCTTGGTTGCCAGCAGATAGGTGTTGGCGTCGAAGGTTTCGGCGAATTTGTCACCTTGATGACGCAGGTATGATTCGATTTCAAATTCGATGTCGTAATTGAAATGATGCTTTCCATGCCGCATCCGGCGTCCGAATTTTTCCGCCATCTGGTCGTCGGAAAGGTAGGTGATGTGCCCCACCATGCGCGCCAGCCGCAGGCCGCTTTTGGGGGTGATGCCCGTGGCGTTGCCGTCCGCGTGGTGTTCGTAATAATGCCCGCCATGAAAATCCGGGTCGCTGATGATGGCCTGCCGCGCCACCTCGTTGAAGGCGATGTTTTGCGCGGAAAGGCGCGGCGTTGAGGCGATTACCATGCTGTGACGTATCCGCTCCGGGTATTCCAGCGCCCATTGCAGCGCCTGCATGCCGCCCAGCGAGCCGCCGATGACCGCCGCCCAGGCGTCGATGCCCAGATGATCGGTGAGCCGCGCCTGCGCCGCGATCCAGTCTTCCACCGTCACCAGCGGAAAATCCGCGCCATAGGGTTTGCCTGTTTCCGGGTTCATCGACATCGGCCCGGTTGAACCGTGGCAACCGCCCAGATTATTCACGCCGACCACGAAAAAACGCCGGGTATCCAGAGGTTTGCCCGGCCCGACCAGGTTATCCCACCAACCCAGAGTCTGTTTCCGGTTTTCCGGGTCGTAAAACCCCGCGACATGGTGATTGCCGGAAAGCGCGTGGCAGACCAGCACCGCGTTGCTGTGCGCGGCGTTGAGTTGCCCGTAGGTTTCGTAGGCGAGCGTAAAACCGGGCAGGCTGGCGCCGCTCTTCAAGGACAGGGCTTCGTTGAAGGTCGCCGTCTGCGGCGCGACGAGGCCCACGGATTGTGGATGATTCATGATGCTCCCAGAAAAACAGAAACCCGGTCGGCGCTTACAAAAAAGCAAAAGCGCGGTGACCGGGTCTGTCGCCTCGCTTTAGCGAAATTTATAACGCGCCGGCAAGCTGAGTTCAAAACGGCGCAAAGGAGGCAACAGTAAGGGCAGGGCGGGCGAAAGTCAAGACGCGGGTTTTGGCAATTGCACACGCGAATGTCACAGGCGCTTTGAAAATGGGAGGTAGGGGGGTTTGGGTAGGGCGCGCTCTCCGAGCGCGCCGCAGGTCAACAACGGCGGTTTCTTCGACCCCGCCCTACCTTGCGCCGCATGTCAGCGAGGGCGGTATCGTAGATCCCGCCCTATCTGCCGTTATTCCCTTGCAGGGGAATGACGGTGTTTGCGGCCGGGGCCTCGGAGTCAGTCAAATGCGATTGCCCTGAGACGCGGGTTTTGGCGGGCTGCCCAGTATTTCCAGCGCGGCGGCGCTGGCGGCCAGCCCCATGCCGGCGGTGACGCAGACGGAAGAGCCGAATCCGGCGCAACTGAGTCCCTGCGGCGCGTTGCTGTCGCACGCCTGCGCGGGGTAGCGCAGGGCTTCGCCGGAGTAGATGGCGGCAATGCCGAATTTTTTGGGCGCTTTGGGAAAAGCGTATTCCCGCCGCAACTGGCTGCGCACTCTGGCGAGCAAGGGGTCTTGCGTGGTCAGGGCAAGGTCGGCGCGCCGGATTCGGGTCGGGTCGGTCTGACCGCCCGCCGCGCCCACGGTGACAATGGGCACATCCTGTCGCTTGCAGTGGGCAATCATGGCCGCTTTGACACGCGCCTGGTCAATGGCGTCGATGACGATGGAAAAGTTCTCCGCCAGCATCAGGGCGACATTTTCCAGGGTCACGAAATCCTCGACGCAATGGATGCGGCATTCCGGGTTGATGGCCTGAATGCGTTCGGCCATGACTTCGATTTTGGCTTTGCCGTAGGCGCCTTCCAACGCCTGAATCTGACGATTGGTATTGGATTCGGCCACCATGTCGAGGTCAATCATGGTGAGGCGGCCAATCCGGTTTCTGGTCAGGGCTTCCACCACCCAGGAGCCGACGCCGCCGACGCCGACAACGCAGACGTGCGCCGCCTGAAACTGTTGCGCCGCGACTTCGCCGTACAAACGTTGAACGCCGCTGAAGCGGCGTTCCAGATCGGGGACATCCTCGCGCATCAGGATGCGGTTTCGATGGTGCGGCGGATGACGGTGTTGAACGGCAGCGTCCACTCCGGCGCGAACTGGTTGTCGCAGGCGTTGATTTCGGCGATGGCGCGCAGCACCGAGCGATTTTTGCCGCGATGGCTGTGCTTTAACATGACGGCTTCAAAAGCGTCGACAATGGCGATGATTTTCGCGCCGGGGCAGATTTGCTCATCCTTCAGATTGTTCGGATAACCGCTGCCGTCGGGCATTTCGTGATGCTGGGTAATCATTTCCGCCGCGCCCTCCCAACCGGGCATGCGCTGCAACAGGGCGGCGGCGTAGCCGGGGTGGGCGCGCAGGGCGAGTTTTTCTGTGGCGGTCATGCTGCCGACCTTGAGCCAGATGCTTTCCGGCAGGAACATCATGCCGACATCGTGCATGTAGATGGCGGCTTCCAGTTGCACCGGGTCGACCGGCGTTTCCGCCGCCCTGTTGGCTTCCAGCGCCAGACGCAGGATGCGGTTGGTGCGGCCTTTGAAAAAGGGCGAGTGGCTTTCCAGTTGCATGGCCAGGGTGCGGAAAAATTGCAGGTCGGCGGCAACCGTCTGGTCGTCAATCGGGCTCAGGGCGGGCTTGTTCTGCACCACCGGGGCGATGCTGGCGATGACAGGGGGAAAGCCGGTGACGATTTCGATCAGTTCGCCGCACAACTCGTCAATCTGATCCGGGAGCGCCTGAGCGGTTTTTTCCAGCCCCTGCACCAGAGGCACAAGGCGCAGGTTGTCCAGCGGCTTGTGTTTCAGCAGTCCTTCAATCGCCAGTTCCAGCCGATCCAGAGTCAGGAGGATGGTTTCCGCGAGCCGGTCGGAAAACCGGATATGACCCTCGCGGAAACGGGAAAGCAGGGATTCGATATTATGCGTGATGGCGACGCCCAGCTCGACCTTGGTCAGGGCGGCGTCGCCCTTGATGTTGTGCACGGCGCGAAACAGGTTGTCGATGAAGATCCGGTCGCCCGGCGTTTTTTTGAGTTGAGCGACATAACGCTCGATTTCCGCCGCCTTGTCTTGCAGTGCATCGGCGAATTCTTCCAACGCCTCCCGATCCTGAATGGTCGGCGCAATGATGGCTTTGATATCCACGTATTTTCCCCTTTTTGTATCCGAAGCTGACCGTGTTCGTGTTATTCATTGCGAAGTTTAGCCCAAACCGGTAGCAAGAAGCAGCAATCCGCAGATGTCAGGCATCTGACCCCCGGCGCGTTACAATCCGCACCCTGAACCTCATTTCTGATCGAACCGCCATGCCCCTGATTGTCCTCGGTCTTTCCGGCGCTGTAAGCCACGACCCTTCCGCCGCGCTCTACATCGACGGCAAACTCGTCGCCGCCGCCGAAGAAGAACGTTTCATCCGCGACAAACACGCCAAAAACCGCATGCCTTATGAGGCGGCGAAGTTTTGTCTCGCTTACGCGGGCATCAAGCCCGCCGATGTCGATGTCGTCGCCATTCCCTTTGCGCCCGTCAGTCTCTTTGAAAAGGCGCGCTGGCACTACGCCCGCCGCTACGCCTACGCGCCGGATCGGGCGCTGGACGCCATTTTTACCGGCAACCGCCGCTACCATCGCTACAAAAAGCGCATTGAATGGTGTCTGACGCAACTCGGTTTCGACCTGAAAAAAACGACCATCGAGCCGGTGGAACACCACTTCGCCCACGCCGCCAGCGCCTATCTGTGTTCCGGCTTCAAGGAAAAAACCGCCATTCTCGGCATCGACGGCAAAGGCGAATACGCCACCACTTTTTTCGGCTGGGGCGAGAATGGAAAAATCCACAAAATCAAGGAATTCTACGACCCGGATTCGCTGGGCGGACTCTATGGCGCAATCACCGAATATCTGGGTTTTGACATGCTCGATGGCGAATTCAAGGTCATGGGCATGGCGCCCTACGGCGACGCGACGCGCTACGATTTTTCCCGTCTGGCCAAATTCGAGAATGGCGAACTCGTCATCAACACCGATTACGCCAACGTAATCGGCCTGAAACGCTACAAGGAAAAAGGCAAAGGCTATTATTTCTCGCCCAAACTGGTGGAATGGCTGGGGCCGAAACGCGAAGGCGACGTGGCCGACGAGCCGTATATCCACTACGCCGCCAGCATGCAGGCCTTGTTTGAAAAACTGTCGCTGGAGATGATGGATTACTACCTCGGCGATATTCTCCGCGAAACCGGAAAGATCGCCTTCGCGGGCGGCTGCGCGTTGAATGTGAAATTGAACCAGAAAATCATCGCCCGCCCGGAAGTCCGGGAACTTTACGTGCAACCCGCCGCCTCGGACGCGGGCACGGCGGTGGGCGCGGCGGCCTACATTTCGCAGCAACGGGGCACGGCGGTGGAAAAAATGGAACATGTTTACCTTGGCCCCGAATACTCGAACGAGGAGGTCATCGCCGCTATTGTTCGCCACGAAAAACAGCGCGGCATCAAGATGAACTGGCGAAAAATCGACGCCGTGCCGGAAAAAATCGCCCGCCTCCTCGCCGACGGCCACCCCGTCGCCTGGTTTCAGGGACGCATGGAATTCGGCCCGCGCGCGCTGGGCGGACGTTCCATTCTCGGCTGCCCCAGCGTGCCGGGCGTAGCTGACCGCATCAACGCGCAAATCAAGTTCCGCGAACGCTGGCGGCCTTTCTGCCCCTCGATGCTGGATACAGTCGGCCCGCAAATGTTCAAAATCGACCATCCCGCCCCCTTCATGACCTTCACCTTTGAAGTGAATGAGGAATGGAAAACCCGCGTGCCGGAAGTCGTGCACGAAGACGGCACCTCCCGTGCGCAGGTTTTGAAACGCGAATTCAATCCGCGCTATTACGATCTGATGCTGGAACTGGAAAAACTCACCGGCAACGGCGTGGCGCTGAATACTTCGCTCAACCGCAGAGGCGAGCCAATGATCTGCTCGCCGGATGACGCGCTGGAAATGTTTTACGGGTCGGATTTGCAGTATCTGGTGATGCAGGATGTGCTGGTTGAAAAAGGAGACGGGGACGCGCGAAGTGGGGTGGCCTGAAGATGATGACCGCTTTTCTGAACGCTGAAATCGCATGAACTATCTCGACGAATTTCGGGACGGCGCGCTGGCGCGGCGCATCGCGGAGGCGATTGCCGCCGAAGCCGCGCGTGAGCGACACTATCGGTTCATGGAATTTTGCGGCGGTCACACTCATGCCCTTTCCCGCTATGGTCTTGCGGATTTGCTGCCCGCCAACGTCCGCATGATTCACGGCCCCGGCTGTCCGGTCTGCGTGTTGCCCATCGGTCGCGTCGACCAGGCCATTCGCATGGCGCTGGAACACGGCGTGACGCTCTGCGCCTACGGCGATTGCCTGCGCGTGCCCGCGTCGAATGGCCTGTCGCTCCTGAAAGCGCGTGGACAGGGGGCGGACGTGCGCATGGTGTATTCCACGCAGGACGCGCTCGCGCTGGCGCGGCGGCAGCCGGAAAAACCGCTCGTGTTTTTCGCCATCGGCTTTGAAACCACGACGCCGCCCACGGCGGTTGCCATCGCACAAGCTGCGGCGGAGGGACTCGATAATTTTTCCGTACTCTGCTGCCATGTGCTCACCCCGGCGGCGATTGTCGGCATACTGGAATCGTCTGAGGCTGGCGCGGGCGGCGTCGCCGTGGATGGCATGGTCGGCCCGGCGCATGTTTCCACGGTCATCGGCAGCGCCCCTTATGAATTTGTCCCCGACCGTTACCAAAAACCTGTGGTCATTGCCGGGTTCGAACCACTCGACATGTTGCAGGCTATTCTGATGCTGGTGCGACAGGTCAATGCCGGTCGCGCGGAAGTGGAAAACGAATTCACCCGCGCCGTCAGCCGGGAGGGGAACCGCAAGGCGCAGGCGCTGGTGGAAAAAATCTTCGCGCGTCGCGCCGAGTTCGAATGGCGCGGTCTGGGCAGTCTGCCCGACAGCGCCCTGCAACTCCGGCCTGCATATGCGCGTTACGACGCCGAGCGCCGCCACCCTGTGCCCTATCGTCAGGTTCCCGACCACAAAGCCTGCGAATGCGGGGCGATCCTGCGCGGCGTCAAGGAACCGCGTGACTGCAAGGTATTCGGCGTCGTCTGCATCCCGGAAAATCCTCTGGGTTCCTGTATGGTGTCTTCTGAAGGCGCTTGCGCCGCGCAGTACACCTATGGGCGGCATGGGGCGCGTTAACCGGCAATGCCAAACGGTTTTTTGTATATTACATTGCTGCGTGGCAGCAAACGCCTGCCCGAATCCGGGGCGCAAAGTTAAAGGAATGAACATGAAACGGTTATGGACAATCGTTCTGGCTTTTTTACTCGCAGGCGTCGCGTGTGCTGAAGAAAGCATCCCGGCGAATATCCCGCTTCCCGACCTGAAAACCCCTGACGATCTGCGGCTATTCGTGGAGCGTGGCGTGATTTGCAAAGAGGCATGGTCGGTAAATACCATGTTCATGCACGAGCCTGACTTTGCCGCGCTCAAGCGTCTGGGGAGCATGGTCAAAAAAATGGGTTTTGCGACAGAATCGTCTTTTGCGGAAGAGCATTACTTTCTGAACATCCGTCCCGGGAAAAATAAAATGAAAATTTACGGCTTCGATGTGGAAGAAGTCGGCATCAGCGGATACGACAGCATCGGTTTCGTGGCGACGTTGAACATTGATAAAAAAACGGTGCTCAACAGGCTGAATGCCCTGGGGCTGGATCAGCAGCCATTCGAGCATCAAGTGGGCGATGCCGGGGAATCCTATTTTCACCCTGAAAAAATTACCGATCATATCGGGGACATCCTGGTCGGCGATCTGTGTGAATATGTCAAATACTGGGATGAAAAAGACCAGTCATGCCGGGCCAAAAAAGCGCCTGCCCCTTTCGGTAGCGAGTGTGGGGCGGCCAAAACAATCGTCCAGAGTAACCGGGCAAAAATCCAGGCATGTCAAACGGGCAAGGCTCTGGTTGATTTCGGTTGCATTTGGCATGATCTGTAAATTCATGACCGGGGAAAAGCGTGCCTGACGCGCCTTACCGCACCCCCTGGCTTCGTCCCCTCGACCTGCGACAGGGACGCGTCGACATGGCGCAGGGCGCGGGGGGGCGGGCGAGCGCGCAAGTGATTGACGAGGTTTTCGCCCGCCATTTTGCGAATGAATGGCTGGAGCAGGGTAACGATGGCGCGGTGTTGCCCGCGCCCGATCCTGGCGAAAAACTGGTGATGGCGACGGACAGTCATGTCGTTTTGCCGCTCTTTTTCCCCGGTGGCGATATTGGCTGCCTGTCCGTGCACGGCACGGTCAACGATGTGGCGGTCATGGGCGCGCGTCCCCTGTGGCTTGCCGCCGCTTTTATTCTGGAAGAGGGTTTTCCGCTTGCCGAGCTTGAGCGCATCGTTGTCAGTATGGCGGCGGCGGCGCGTCAGGCGGGCGTTCCAATCGTCACTGGCGATACCAAGGTGGTGGAACGCGGCAAGGGCGATGGCGTATTCATCACGACGACCGGTGTTGGCGCGTTGCCGCCGGGTCTGGCGTTGGGCGGGCAGCGGGCGCGCCCCGGAGATGTGATTCTGGTTTCCGGCACGCTGGGCGATCATGGCATGGCGATCATGAGCGCGCGCGAAGGACTGGGTTTTACGGCCCCCATTGTTTCCGATACGGCGGCCCTGCACGGCCTCATCGCCGATCTGTTGGCGACGGGAGCCGACATTCACGTTCTGCGCGACCCGACGCGCGGCGGGCTGGGCGCGACCTTGAATGAAATCGCTGCCCAGTCCGGCGTCGGCATGATGCTCGAAGAAGCAGCATTGCCCATCCAGCCCGCCGTCGCCGCCGCCTGCGAATTTCTGGGGCTGGACCCACTCTACGTCGCCAACGAAGGCAAACTCATCGTGATCTGCAAGACAGCCGATGCGAACAAGGCGCTCGCCGCCTTGCAAGCGCACCCATTGGGACACCGGGCGGCGATAATCGGCAAGGTCACGGAAGACCCTCGCCATTTCGTGCAAATGACCACCGTCATGGGCGGTCGTCGCATGGTGGATTGGCTCGCGGGCGAGCAACTGCCCAGGATTTGCTGATCCGGTCGATACGCATACCCTAACGCCTTTCAAATCAACAATAGTCATACGCTATTGAATGTATACGAACAAACAATTGGATGAATGGTCGTTCGGCGGTTAACATTGATCCTACTGATTCACCACCCACAACAGGAGTAACCATGTCTGCATCTCTCATCAATACCGAAGTCAAGCCTGCATCCCTCATCAATACTGAAGTCAAGCCCTTCAAGGCGCAAGCGTTTCACAACGGCAAGTTCGTGGAAGTGACCGAAGCCAGTCTGAAAGGCAAATGGAGCGTGTTCTTTTTCTACCCCGCCGATTTCACCTTTGTCTGCCCGACCGAACTGGGCGACCTGGCGGATAACTACGCCGAATTCCAGAAACTGGGCGTGGAAATCTACGGTGTGTCCACCGACACCCATTTCACCCACAAGGCCTGGCACGACACATCCGACACCATCAAGAAAATCAATTACCCGCTGGTCGGCGACCCCACCCATGCCATTTCCCGCAACTTCGGCGTGTTGATTGAAGATGCCGGTGTAGCCGAGCGCGGCACTTTCGTGGTCAATCCCGAAGGCGAAATTCAAATCATCGAAATCAACGCCGGTAACATTGGTCGTAACGCCGAAGAACTGCTGCGCAAGGTGAAAGCGGCGCAATACGTCGCTGCCCACCCAAGCGAAGTTTGCCCCGCCAAGTGGAAAGAAGGCGAAAAAACGCTCGCGCCGTCTCTGGATCTGATCGGCAAAATCTGAATCCCGGTGCGTCGCACGGAAAAGCGCCTGGGTGAACGGCTCTGGCGCTTTTTTTATACCCATTCAATTTAAGCCGTATTTTCAAAGGAAAAACGCCATGCTCGATGCGAACATCAAGACCCAGTTACAGACTTATCTGGAGAAACTCGTCCAGCCCATCGAGCTGGTCGCCTCGTTGAACGACAGCCCCAAGGCCGCCGAAATGCGCGCTCTGCTGACGGAAATCGCTGGCCTCTCCGACAAGGTGACGTTCTCGGAAAACGGCAACGCCAGCCGCCGCCCTTCCTTCGGCGTCGCCAGAGCCGGGGAAAAACCGCGTATTCATTTCGCGGGCATTCCCATGGGGCACGAATTTACCTCGCTGATTCTTGCGCTCCTGCAAAGCAGCGGTTATCCGCCCAAACTGGAAGCGGAGGAAATCGAACAAATCAAGGCGCTCAAAGGCAGGTTCAGTTTTGAAACTTTCGTTTCGCTCTCCTGCATCAACTGCCCGGATGTCGTGCAGGCGCTGAACACCATGGCCGTGCTGAATCCAGATTTCGACACGGTGATGATTGATGGCGTGGATTTCCTGAAAGAAGTGGAGGAACGTCAAATCATGGGCGTGCCCACCGTCTATCTGAACGGCGAATTGTTTGGCTCCGGGCGCATGAACGCCAGGGAAATTCTCGCCAAACTGGATACGGGCGCCGCCGCCCGCGACGCGGCGAAAATCAGCCAGAAGGAAACTTTTGACGTGTTGGTGGTCGGCGGCGGCCCCGCCGGTGCTGCGGCGGCCATCTACGCCGCCCGCAAGGGGCTTGCCACGGGCGTCATCGCCGAACGTTTCGGCGGGCAGGTGCAGGACACGCTGTCCATCGAGAATTTCATTTCGGTGAAAGAAACCGAAGGCCCGCGTCTGGCGACGGCGTTGGAAGAACATGTTCGGGAATATGGCGTCGACGTGATGAATCTGCAAAAAGCCGCGCAACTCATCCCCGGTCAAAATGGCGGCCCCATCGAGATTCACACCGCCACCGGCGCGGTATTGAAGAGCAGGAGCGTCATTCTCGCCACTGGCGCGCGCTGGCGCGAAATGAACGTGCCCGGCGAGGCGGAATACCGCACGAAAGGCGTGGCGTACTGCCCGCACTGCGATGGCCCGCTGTTCAAGGGCAAGCGCGTCGCCGTGATTGGCGGCGGTAACTCCGGCGCGGAAGCCGCCATCGACCTTGCGGGCATCGTGGCGCATGTCACCCTGCTGGAATTCGGCGAAACCCTGCGCGCCGACGCCGTGTTGCAACAAAAACTCGCCAGCCTCGCCAATGTCACCATACTGAAAATGGCGCAGACCACGGCGGTGCTGGGCGATGGACAAAAAGTCACCGGCCTGGCCTACAAGGATCGCGTCAGCGGCGAAGCGCATCGCATCGACCTCGAAGGCATTTTTGTGCAGATTGGTCTATTGCCCAATACCGACTGGCTGAACGGCACGCTGGAGCTGGCCAAAACCGGCGAAATCGCCATCGACGCCAAAGGCCAGACCTCCGTCCCCGGCGTTTTTGCGGGCGGCGACTGCACGACGGTGCCCTACAAGCAGATCATCATCGCCATGGGCGAAGGCGCAAAAGCCAGCCTTTCGGCCTTCGATTACCTGATTCGCAGCGGCGTCAAAGCCTGATCGTTCTTCGTCTGAACGCTAACGGGGCGGCCAGGGCACTCGCACACGCAGATGTCGTCAGCTTTTGAGGAAACGCGTTGGCAATCAGCGGTTGATGAGGTGGCAGTATCGTTTGCGGCGCTTCACGCCAAAAAGTCGAACGCGTCG
>JAISRR010000005.1 GCA_031273565.1 Zoogloeaceae bacterium
AAAACAGCCACCGACCGTCGCGGCGTGTGAGCGTGAAAGCGTTACGGGCTACGCCCTCCACGCTTTCACGCTCACACAAAACCTGTAACCTTTGAGGGCAGTTCATAATACAAGGGCGGCATCGTAGAAACCGCCGTTGTTAACATGCGGCGCTTTCGGAGAAAGCGCCCTACCTAACCCATCCTACCTAACCCATCCTACCTAACCCATCCTGCCTGAGATCCCGAATCATGCGTATGCCGGTGCAAACGCTTCTTCCGGGTTTTCCACCGGACCGGAATCCTTCCAGTACGGCGAAAGTTTTCGTAATTGCGCGATGATGGGCGGCACGGCGTCGATGACGCGGTCGATTTCCGCCTCGGTGGTGTAGCGGGAGAGGGAAAAACGGATGGTGCCGTGCGCGGCGGTGTAGGGAATGCCCATCGCCCGCATGACGTGGGAGGGTTCCAGCGAGCCGGAAGTACAGGCGGAGCCGGAACTGGCGGCGATGCCCATTTTGTTCAGGAGCAGCAAAATGGCTTCGCCTTCCACGTATTCAAAGGCGATGTTGCAGGTGTTGGGCAGGCGGTTCGCTGCGTCGCCGGTGACAAAGGCGTGCGTGACTTGCGCGAGGATGCCTTTTTCCAGTTTGTCGCGCAGGCGTCTGATTTCGGTGTTCTCATACTCCAGATGTTGCAGCGCCAGTTCCGCCGCCTTGCCCAGTGCGATGATGGAAGGCGAATTCTCCGTCCCGGCGCGGCGACCGCGTTCCTGATGCCCGCCCCGCAGGAGCGGCCGAAAGCGGCAGCCCCGGCGCAGGTAGAGTACGCCGATGCCCTTGGGGGCATGGAGTTTGTGCCCGGACAAAGAAAGCATGTCGATTTTGCCATCTTTCAGCGACATGGGAATCTTGCCCACAGCCTGCACCGCGTCGGTATGGAACATAATGCCTTTGGCCGCCGCGAGTTCCGCCATTTTTTCGACCGGGAAGAGCGTGCCGGTTTCGTTGTTCGCCCACATGACAGAAACGATGGCCACACCGTCATGGAGCATGGACTTGTATTCATCCAGATCGAGACGCCCCTTTTTGTCCACCCTGAGTTTGTGGACGATGTAGCCCTCTTTTTCCAGCCAGTCGCACAAGGAGAGAATCGCCGGATGTTCGACGACGGTGGTGATGATCGTGTTGCGTTCCGGCTGCGCCCTGAGCGCGGAGAGAATGGCGGTGGAATCGGATTCGGTGCCGCAGGACGTGAAGATGATTTCCGAATCGTGTTCCGCGCCCAAAAGCGCCTGCATCTGCTGCCGCGCCTGTTTCAGCGCCTGCCCGACCTTCGCGCCGAAAGCGTGAATGGAAGAGGCGTTGCCGAAATGCTCGGTGAAGAAAGGGAGCATGGCTTCCACCGCTGCCGGGTCGACCCGCGTGGTGGCGTTGTTGTCCAGATAGATGGGTGCAAGTTCCATGATGTTGCCCTGGTTGGGTTCGAATGCGTGTTGTTATGCGTTTGCTTCAGCGGGCAGGTAGGAAACCGGCAACACCTGCACCAGTTCGCCCATCGCCTCGATCATTTTCTGCTGAATGCCGCCCAGCGTGGCGGCTTCCATCATGCAACCGGAACAGGCGCCCTTGAGATTGACATAGATGTTCCGTCCCTGCACTTCGACCAGTTCCACGTCGCCATGATCGCGCACCAGCATCGGGCGGATGGACTCGAGCACTTCCTCGATTTTTTTGATGCGTTGCACCAGCGTCAGCCGGGGCGCGGCGGGTTTGGGTTCGAGCGGTTTTATGGGAGGGGAAACTTCGCCGGGTCCCGCGCGTTCCGCCTTGATTTTTGCCAGAATTTCTTCAATCCCTTCATGGCACGATGCGCAACCGCCGCCCGCCTTGGTGTAGAAGGTGACTTCTTCCACCGTATTCAGGTTATTGGCCTTGACCACATCTTCAATCAGCACGGCATCGACGGCAAAACACTTGCAAATCAGCGCGCCTTCCTCATGGTCGTCCGCCCAGGTTTCGCCCCGGTAATTGGCGATGGCGGCCTGAAGCGCCTCCCGTCCCATCACCGAGCAGTGCATTTTTTCCGGTGGCAGGCCGTCCAGATAATCGGCGATATTCTGGTTGGACACCTTGAGGGCATCGTCCAGCGTCATGCCCTTGATGATTTCGGTCAGCGCCGAGGATGAGGCAATGGCGGAACCACAGCCAAAGGTCTGAAAGCGCGCTTCCTCGATGGTTTCCGTCTCCGGGTTCACCTTCAGCATCAGGCGCAGGGCGTCGCCGCACTGGATGGAACCCACATCGCCAATCCCGTTGGCTTCTTCCAGCGGGCCGGAATTGCGCGGATTGAAAAAATGCTCGCGCACCTTGTCGGAATATTCCCACATGACAAATGCTCCTTACATCGAAAAAGATTGACCGCAGGAACAGTTGGCGGCGGCATTGGGATTGTCGAACTTGAAGCCGGTGTGCGTCAGGCTGTCGATGAAGTCGATGTTCACTTCATCAATCATGGGATGCGTGAAGGGATCGACCAGCAGCTTGATGCCTTCGACTTCCAGTTCAACATCGTCCTCGGCTTTTTCGGCCTCCAGACGCATTCCATACTGAAAGCCGGCACAACCGCCACCAGAAATCAACAGCCGCAGTCCGGCGACGGGCGTCTCCGAAGCACGCATGAACCGCTTGATGGCTTTGACGGCATTGGGGGTGAAATTAATCATTTTGCTTTCTCCGTTGTAAGTCAGGGTGGTGTTTTTACGCAGCAAGCGCCGTGCCAAACAACAAAACACAATGAAATCATGGCGATATGATTTTTTACCGGGTGTTTTGTCGCAAACCCGACATTAACCGGAATACCCGGCGGCGTGTGTCGGACAGCGCCCCCCTATCTCATCTCAAGTCATTGAATTGACGTTGTTATTTATCTGGCACTGCCCTTGCTAAACAAGATCAACCCTGTTTTTGCGAGCACACCATGAATGCAGTGACCATCAATGACACCACCCTGCGCGACGGCGAGCAGTCCGCTGGTGTGACGTTTTCTCTGGCGGAAAAGCTCGCCATCGCGCAAGGGCTGGATGCGATTGGCGTGCCGGAACTGGAAGTCGGCATTCCCGCGATGGGCGTTGAGGAACAAGAAAGCATTCGCGCCGTGGCGGATTTGGGGTTATCCGCCAGCCTCATGGTCTGGTGCCGGATGCACCCGCAGGACCTGGCCGCCTGTGCCGGTCTGGGTGTGACGCGGGTGGACATTTCCATCCCCGCTTCCGACCAGCATCTGGCGCACAAGTTGAGAAAAGACCGGCGCTGGCTGCTGGCCGCGCTGCCCGACTACATCGCGCAATGCCGCGATATGGGGCTGGAAGCCTGCATCGGTTGCGAAGACGCCTCCCGCGCCGATCCCGATTTTCTACTCGCCCTTGCCGAGGTCGCCGAAAAAGCGGGCGCGGTTCGCCTGCGTTATGCCGATACGCTCGGCATCATGGAGCCGTTTCGCCTCTTTGAGATCATCACCCGCCTGACCCACGCTGCCGGGTTGGCGATTGAAATGCACGCTCACGACGATCTGGGGCTGGCGACAGCGAACACGCTGGCGGCGATTCGCGCCGGCGCCAGTCACGTCAACACCACGGTCAACGGTCTGGGCGAACGGGCGGGCAACGCGCCGCTGGAAGAAGTGGTGCTGGGCGCGGAAAAACTCTATGGCGTTTCCACCGGAATCAACCTGAAGGGCTTCCCCGCGCTCTCGGAGCGAGTCGCCAACGCTGCCGCCCGTCCCGTATCCTGGCAAAAAAGCATCGTCGGCGCTGGCGTTTTTACCCACGAGGCGGGCATTCATGTCGATGGACTCCTGAAAGACCCCCGCAATTATCAGGGCTTCGACCCGGCGGAAGTCGGGCGTAGCCATCGCATCGTGCTCGGCAAACATTCCGGGCATCAGGCCGTGCTGTCTGTTTATGCAAGGTTGGGCATTCTGCTGGACGAAGCGACAGCGCGGCATCTGGTTGGCGCCGTGCGTACCTTCGTCATCGCCGCCAAACGCCCGCCGGAAGCGGTGGATTTACTGGAACTGCTCGCCGTGCATGCCCCCCCATTCACCCCCGAATTCACGCCTGAAATCACTACGCCATGAATACCCAACCCTATCTTCAACTCAAGCTCGCGCTGGAACTTTTCAAAAAACCGCCCCGATCATTGAGCAAAACGGAAACGACCCGTCTGGCTGAAGTCGTCAGACATCAGCGCAAAATTGAGGCCGCCATCCTCGCCAGCCCCGAAGCCATGCATGTGGTCGTGTCAGAAGCCACCCTCGCCGCCCGCCTCTCTGAAGTCCGCAAGCGCTACCCAACCCGCAACGAATTTTTAGACGACATGCGCCAACATGGTTTGAGCGAACAAGTACTGGAAACCGCCCTCACCCGCGACTTGCGTATCGAAGCCGTGTTGGAACGGGTAGCCGCGCAAATACCGGATGTCTCCGAGGTTGATGCCGAAATCTACTACCGCCTGCACCCCCAATCCTTCACCCGCCCCGAAACCCGCCGCATTCGCCACATCCTCATCACCTTCGACACCCCCACGCAAAAGCAGGACGCCCACACCCTGCTGGCAAGCCTGCGCGCGGCCATCAAAACCCCGGAAGACTTCGCCGCCGCCGCCCTCAAACACTCGCAATGCCCCACCGCGCTAGAAGGCGGCGTCATCGGCGCCGTCAAACCCAGGCAACTCTTTCCCGAACTGGATGCCCCCGCCTTCGCCCTCGCAGAAGGCGAACTCTCCGCCCCACTGGAAACCCCCGTCGGACTGCATCTGCTGATGTGCGAAACCATTTACCCTGAAAGTACCCTGAGCTTTGACGAGGCTAAAGCGCGGGTTATCGACCACCTGACGGAACAACGTAGACAGGGGGAGCAGCAAAGGTGGATTAAGGGTGTATTGAAGGGGTAGAGGACATTGGTCGGAGGAAGGCGCTTCGCACCAGTAGCTTTTCCCCCATACCTGTGCTAGGCCAAATGCCATTAAGTTAGCGTAATTTATTTTAATAATCAACAGGTTATGCTATAATTCCGGCTTGTAAAGTTACTACTGAAAGTTAATCATGACTTTGCAATTCCCGTGCCATCTTTGAAT
>JAISRR010000031.1 GCA_031273565.1 Zoogloeaceae bacterium
AAAGGTCTTCCTCAAGGATAAAGTGGTTCATGGTGTAATCCACCAGACCTTCAAGAATTTCCTTGAGCACCTTGTTTTCTGGATGGCGCGATTCGATCTGATCGTGCAGACGATTGGTCGCGTCAACCAGCCAGCGATGCTGTTTGTCGATCGAGTCAATGCCCAACACGAAAGCGTCGGACCAAGGCATAAAGGGCATATAAGGATTCTCCTGCCTTCTGGATACTGATAGCGTTGGCGGAACCTTACCACCTTGTGTCCGGGTTGTAAGCAAAAAGGCGCCATAAGATAGAAAAATTACCGCCAAACGGGGGCGCAAGGCGAGAGGAATGCTACAATCCGCGCTGCCCGGGCGCTCGTGCCTGGCGCCCTGCCCCCCGAAAAATCATGCGCATCACCCGTCGGCTCGAATTCGACGCCGGTCATCGTATCCCCGACCACGCCAGCCAGTGCCGGCACCTGCATGGTCATCGCTACGCGCTCGAAGTGACGCTGGCCGGTGAAATCATCGATGCCGCGGGCCGGGCGGATAACGGCATGGTGATGGATTTCGGCGAAGTCAAGCGCATCGCCGAGGCTGAACTCGTCAGCCGCTGGGATCACGCTTTTCTGGCATGGAAAGAAGATCATGCGGTCGTGGCCTTCCTCGCCACGCTTCCCGGCCACAAAACGGTCGTTCTTGATGTCGTGCCGACGGTGGAAAATCTCGCCGCCATCGCGTTCAAGGTACTGGAACGCGCCTACCGCGACACATGGGGCAACGCGCTCCGGCTGGAACGGATAAGGCTTTTTGAAACCCCCACCTGCTGGGCCGACGCCACCGCCTGACCCTGGACGCCTTTACCTGCCCCGCCGCCACGCATCTTCAGCCGCGCGTCCCGACTCCGGCCTTGCCCGTTTCAGCGCCAGACAAACCACCCGAACAAGCTCAAAACAAGAACCGAGACCAGTACCAGCCAGAATCCGGCTTTCAGCATTTCTTTTTGTTTGATATGGCCGGAACCGAACACGATGGCGTTGGGCGGCGTGGCCACGGGCAGCATGAAGGCCAGCGACGCGCCGATGCCGATGACGAGCGGCAGAAGATGCGGCGGCATGCCGAGGGCTTCGCCCACGGTGCCGAACAGCGGCACCAGCAGGGCGGCGCTGGCGGTGTTGCTGGTGAATTCGGTAAGGCAGATGATGAACGCGCCCACGACCAGAATCAGCAAAAACCAGTGGCTGCCGCCGAATAGCTGGCCGATGCCTTCCGCCATGACGGCGCTGGCGCCGGAATCCTTCAGGATGGCGCTCAAGGCCAGTCCGCCGCCAAACAGCAGCAGCACGCCCCATTCCGTATTCGTCTGGATTTGCCGCCAGGTGGCCACGCCGGTGACGCCAATCAGCACGGCGGCGCCAAGGGCGACGATGGAATCGAATTGCGCGATTTTGCCCAGATAATCGCTCAGGTACGCGCTGAAGATCCAGCAGATCGCCGCCAGCGCGAAGATGCCCAGGGTGGTCAGGCGCGCGCCCGTCCACGCAAAGGCATACGCCCCGATTTCGACGCGGTGCTTCAGATTGGGGCGAAACACCAGATACAACACGCCGATCATCAGGGGCAGCATGACACTCATCATGGGCAGGCCGTATTTCATCCAGCCCATGAAATCCAGCCCCAGATACGCGGCGGCAATGGCGTTCGGCGGCGAGCCGACCAATGTGCCCAAGCCGCCGATGCTGGCGCTGTAGGCCACGCCCAGCAGCAGGAAGACAAAGGTATTGCGCTCCTTTTCCACATCCAGATTGCCGAGAATGCCCAAAGACAGGGGCAACATCATGGCGGCGGTGGCGGTATTGCTGATCCACATCGAAAGCGCGGCGGTGGCCAGAAACAGCATGATGGCGGCAATGCCCAGGCGACCACGCGCCAATTGCAGCAGGCGATTGGCGATGAAGCGGTCTATGCCCTGGATATGCAGCGCCGCCGCGAGCGCGAAGCCGCCGAAAAACAGGAAGATGGTCGGGTCGGCAAAAGATCGGAGCGCCTTGCCCACGTCCATCAGGCCCAGTATCACCGCCAGAATCGGCACGATCAGCGCGGTAATAGTGATGTGTATGGCTTCCGTGAGCCACAGCGCGCCCACGAAAACCAGCATCGCCAGACCGGCGTTGGTCTTGGCTTCATACGGCAGGTATTTCAACAGCGCCAGCATGACCACGAAATCGGCAAACAGGATGATGAATCCCTTCCGTTGCGCGATCCACTTTCTTGAGAGGGCGGGTTCCATGCTTTCCAGATTTTCTGCCGGGGGCGGGGAGGGCGGGGTGCCGTTCATGACGATTTTCTCCTGAAATCCTGATCGTGACGCCTGAATGGCGTTACGGGTTTTGAGCTTGCGCCGCCGTCCCGGTCGCGCGCAAATGACGCGTCGCTTCCACCATATGGGCGAGCGCGGCTTTTGTTTCCGGCCAGTTGCGGGTTTTCAGGCCGCAATCGGGATTGACCCACAATCGTTCAACGGGAATCACTTCCAATGCCTTGACGAGAAGGTTTTCGATTTCTTCCACGGACGGCACGCGCGGCGAATGAATGTCGTAGACGCCGGGGCCGATTTCGTTCGGATAATGAAACGCGCCGAAGGCCCGCAAAAGTTCCATGTCGGAACGGCTGGTTTCAATGGTGATGACATCAGCGTCCATTGAGGCAATCTCGGGCAGGATGTCGTTGAATTCAGAATAGCACATGTGGGTGTGGATTTGCGTCTCGTCCCTGACGCCGGAGGCGGCGATGCGAAAGGCCCGCGTCGCCCAGGCCAGGTATTCGCCCTGCGCCGCGCGGCGCAACGGCAAGCCTTCGCGGATGGCCGGCTCGTCGATCTGGATGATGCCGATGCCGGCCCGTTCCAGGTCGATCACCTCGTCCCGGATCGCAAGCGCGATCTGTTCCGCCGTGACCGCGCGGGGCTGGTCGTCACGCGCGAACGACCATTGCAGAATCGTGATCGGGCCGGTCAACATGCCCTTCATCGGCTTTTGCGTCAGGCTTTGAGCGTAGCGCGACCAGTCTACGGTCATCGGGCGCGGGCGCGACACATCGCCGTAGATGATGGGCGGCTTGACGCAGCGCGAACCGTAGGATTGCACCCAGCCGTTGGAGGTAAAGGCAAAACCGGCAAGCTGTTCGCCAAAGTATTCCACCATGTCGTTGCGTTCCGCTTCGCCGTGCACCAGCACGTCCAGCCCCAGTTTTTCCTGCGCGGCGACGGTTTTTGCGATCTCATTTCGCATGGCCTCCGTGTAGTCGGCAAGCGGCATCTCGCCGCGCCGGAAAGCTGCTCGCGCCGCGCGGATCGCGGCGGTTTGCGGGAAGGAGCCGATGGTGGTGGTGGGCAGGCGCGGCAGCTTGAAGCGCGCGCCCTGCGCCAGACGCCGTTGCGGGAAGGGCGACGGGCGACGGTCGATGTCGTCCGGCAGGGCGGCGAGGCGTTCGCCGACTTCCGGCGCGTGAACGCGGCGGCTCGCCTGCCGGGATTCCAGAATCTTGCGGGATTCCGCCAGCAGCGCGTCCGCGACGGCATCGCCTTCCATCGCCCGTTTGAGCGTTTGCAGTTCCTGCAATTTTTCGGCGGCGAAACTCAACCAGGAACGCAATTCCTCGTCCAGCCCGGTTTCCGCCGTGGCGCTGAAAGGCACGTGCAACAGCGAGCACGAGGCCGAAAGCCAGATTTCGCGCTGCGGCGACAGACGCCCGGAGCGCAAGAAATCCAGGGCGCGATCCAGGTCGGCGCGCCAGATGTTGCGCCCGTCGATCAAGCCCAGCGAGAGCACCTTGTGCGCGGGCAGCCAGTCCGCCGCAAAAAGGGCGTCCTCCGGCGCGCGCGCGGCGTCGATGTGCAATCCGGCAACAGGCAGGCGGCAGGCCAGATTGAAATTGTCTTTCAACGGAGAAAAATAACTCGCCAGCAAAATCTTCACCCCCGCCGAGGCGAGATGATGATAGGCCGGGCCGAACTCCTGCTGCCACTGCGCGGGCAAATCCAGACCGAGAATCGGCTCGTCGATCTGCACCCATGTCACGCCCTGCACACGCAGGCGGGCGAGGATTTGCCGATAAACGGGCAACAGTTTTTCCAAGAGGGAGAGCCGGGAAAAGCCCGCCGTTTTTTCCTTGCCGAGCCACAGAAAAGTCAGGGGGCCGATCAGCGTCGCCTTGGCCGTATGGCCCAGACGCTTCGCTTCTTCTATTTCAGAAAAAAGCCGCTCGCTTTGCAGGGAAAAGATCGTATCGGCGGAGAATTCCGGCGCAAGATAATGGTAATTGGTGTCGAACCATTTGGTCATTTCCAGCGCGGGATGGCCCGCATTATCCACGCCATTAACCCCCGCGCCTTCGCGGGCCACGCCGCGCGCCATGATGAAATAACGGGAAAGTTCCGGCTCCGCGCCGGAGAAGCCAAACCGCGCCGGCTCGCACCCCAGAAGCTGGATATGGTTCGCCACCTGATCGTAAAAGGCGAAATCGCCCACCGTGACAAAATCCAGCCCCGCCGCGCGTTGCAAACCCCAATGCCGGGCGCGCAATTCGCGGCCAGTGGCTTCCAGCGCATCAAGGGAAATCTCGCCGCGCCAATGGCGCTCCAGCGCGAATTTGAGTTCGCGGTTCTCGCCGACGCGGGGAAAACCGAGGATGTGAGTGCGTAGCATCATGAAGTGTCCTGAAGGTTCA
>JAISRR010000075.1 GCA_031273565.1 Zoogloeaceae bacterium
CTGATGACCACCGCAGCGATGGTCGCGGGCCTGGCCCCGCTGCTCTTTGCCAACGGCGCGGGCGCGGCCAGCCGCTTTTCCATCGGCATCGTCGTGGTCATGGGCATGCTGGTCGGCACTTTTTTCACCTTGTTCGTATTGCCCACGGTCTACAGCTTTGTCGCCAAAGACCACCGCGCCGTGGCGGAAAGCCCCCGCGCCCGCGAACTGGCGCAAGCGGAGGCGCCCAGTGTCGCCGTCTGAACCCACCCAACGGCGCTTGTGCAAAGGGAATTGGTTTGCGGGTTCCGGCGCGGCGCGTGTTTTGTTTTTTTAATCTTTCAAGGAGTTTTCAATGGGTTTCATTCGTTCGCTCTTCTCGTCATCGCGGGTCAATGCAGTGGTATTGCAGGCGTTCAACATCACGCCCCGGATGCGTCGTCTGGTACTCGGCGGCCCCGAAATCGCGGCCTGGCTTGGCAATAATGAAGACGCCCGCGTTCCGGCATCCTGCGTCAAAGTCACGCCCGAAGGCCGCAGCACGCGCGTCTACACCATTCGTCGCATCGACGAAGCCGAAGCGACACTTCATATCGACTTTGCCCTGCATGGCAATGGCGAAGACAGCGGCACGGTTTCCGACTGGGCGCGCTTCGCCAAACCCGGCGACCGGGTGGACATCCACGGGCCGCGCAAGGTCGGCTACCATTTGTTCCCCGATTCAAAATGGCTCTGGCTTGCCGCCGACGTCACCGCGCTGCCCGCCGCGCAAAGCATCATGGAAAGCCTGCCCCAGGGCATTGATGTCCATGGCCTCTTTGCCGTACACGACAGCGAAGAGCAGCAAGCCATCCAGTCAGCCGCCAATTTGCATATTAATTGGGTGTATGCGCAAAGCTCCCCAAAAGACTGCGGCCCGGACAAGCTGCCCGACGCCCGCACACCCGGACAAGTCCTGATTGCCGGAGAATCGGATTGGGTAAAAAGCTGGCGCGCATTCTGGCTGAATGAACGCCAGATCGAGAGTCGGCGTGTGGACGCCAAAGGCTATTGGAAAAGGGGCGTGCGCGGGCGTCATTGAGCTTGAAGGCGGGGACAAATCAGGGCAATCACCCGCAATGAACCGGCAACCCGGCTCCGCAACGCCCGCACGCCGAATGTTCAGGGGTAAATGGCAGAACGCCCGCCGGGAAAGCGTGTTCATCGTTTATAGAATGTGGGGCGGCGATTCACGCCATCGCCCGTGCGCTACCTGACAGCAGACGGATGCACTTTTTTCGCGGGCGATAACCCCGTTTTGCGCGCTGTTTCGTTTCATCAATGACGGGCATGAAAGAAGCGTAAGCTCTGCCCTGCCGTCGCGCCCGGTTATGCCGGATATGAATCGAAATCTCAAAGGAGCCATCATGAATAAATTGCTTGCCGCGTTGTTATGCGCCGTTTTACTGGGGGCATGCTCGAACCCTTCCAGGGAGGTCGCCGCCGGAGCGCCTGCCGCGCCGCCGGAGCAACGCGCGCTTCCGGCTGAGCATGTTGCACCGCAGCAGGAAAAATCCGCCGTGGCGGAGGCTGCGCCGCCTGAGGCGTTGAAGGCAACCGCCGCGCCCTCTCCGAGAGCGGCGATGGACTCCGTAGCGGCGAAGAGGGGGCGATCCTCGTTCCGGGAAATGAGAGGCGCCATGTACGACCGCGTCGCGCCCGAAGTCAACCGCGAGCGCTACGGCAGTCATGGCGACAATCCAGTAAAACTCGTGGCGCAGGAGCCGGTGTCGACGTTTTCGGTCGATGTCGATACCGGTAGTTACGCCAACGTGCGCCGCATGTTGAGCCACGGGCAATTGCCCCCGAAGGACGCGGTGCGGGTCGAGGAAATGATCAATTATTTCCCGTACCATTACGCGCTGCCGCAGGACGGCAAGCCGTTCGCGGTGCATACGGCGCTTGCGCCCGCGCCGTGGAATGCCGAGCGGGTGTTGCTGCGGGTGGCGCTGAAGGGCGCAGACATCGCCAAGCAAACCTTGCCGCCCGCCAATCTGGTGTTTCTGGTCGATGTTTCCGGGTCGATGGATTCGGACGACAAGCTGCCGCTATTGCGCTCGTCGCTGAAACTCCTGGTTGACCAGTTGCGCGAGCAGGACAGGATTTCGCTGGTCACTTACGCGGGCACGACCGCAGTGGTTTTGTCGGGCACGCCCGGCAGCGAGAAAAAGAAAATCGCCGCCGCCATCGACCAGTTGGGCGCGGGCGGCAGCACTGCGGGCGGCGCGGGCATCCAGCTTGCGTATCAGCAGGCGCAGGAGCATTTCATCAAGGGCGGCATCAACCGCATCCTGCTGGCGACCGATGGCGATTTCAATGTCGGGATCACCGATTTCGCGCAGTTAAAGCAGATGATTGAGGAAAAGCGCAAGTCCGGCGTGTCGTTTACCACCCTCGGCTTTGGCAGCGGCAATTACAACGAGCAGTTGATGGAGCAATTGGCGGACGCGGGCAATGGCGCGTATTCGTATATCGACTCGCTGATGGAAGGCAAAAAGGTGCTGGTCAACGAGATGACTTCGACATTGGCGACGATTGCCAAGGACGTGAAGATACAGGTGGAATTCAATCCGCAATGGGTGACGGAGTACCGCCTGATTGGTTACGAGAACCGGGTGCTGCGGCGCGAGGATTTCAATAACGACAAGGTCGACGCGGGCGACATCGGCGCGGGACACAC
>JAISRR010000083.1 GCA_031273565.1 Zoogloeaceae bacterium
ATGCAAGGGCGCAAAATAATCTGGGAGATGCCTATTATTACGGTAATGGCGTAAAAAAGGATTATGCCAAAGCTGTCAAATGGTATAGAAAAGCCGCCGAACAGGGATATGACGCCGCCCAGCACAGTCTGGGCTATGCTTATTGCAACGGTGAAGGCGTGAAAAAAGACCCTGACAAAGCCGTAAAATATTTCCGGCTTGCCGCTGAACAGAACAATTCGAACGCGCAATACTGTCTGGGCTGTTCCTGTGAGCGGGGCAAAGGCGTTCCCAAAGACCGTGCCGAAGCCGTCAAATGGTACGAAAAAGCCGCCGAACAAGATAACGCGTGGGCGCAAAATAATCTGGGCGAGCTGTATTACAAGGGCAAAGGCATCCCCAAAGACCAGAAAACGGCGGTGAAATGGTTTCGCCGCGCGGCCAAACAGGACAACGCTGAAGCCGAGCATAATCTGGGCAAAGCCTGCCTTGAAGGCGAAGGCGTCAAAGCGAACAAAACCGAAGCGCTCAAATGGCTACGCAAGGCCGCCAGACAGGGGCACAAAAAAGCGCAAAAATTGCTGGATGCGCTGTTGTCGGAAAAATGAGCGGCTGGCCATAAAATCCGTACCCGACAAAATGCCTGATTCCCGAATGCTGACCGGCCTTGCGCCAATCATGGATGCCCGGATAAAACTGCTGATTCTGGGCAGTTTTCCTTCTCCCGCATCACTCAAGGCGCAGCAATATTACGGGCATAAACAGAATCAGTTCTGGAAACTGCTGGGCGCGATTCTTGATGAACCGCTGTACGATCTGCCCTATGCCGAGCGCATTGAACGGACGCTGGCGCACCATATCGGCATCTGGGATGTTTACCGCGCCTGCATCCGCCCCGGCGCGCTGGATGCCGATATTCGCGCCGGAGAAGCCAACGATTTCGCCGCCCTGCTCTGCCAGACGCCGTTTTTACGGCGCGTTTGCTTCAATGGTCAAACGGCAGGCCGTTTTGCGCCGTATCTGGAAAAAACGGGGCTGGAAACCCGCCTGCTTCCTTCTTCCAGCCCTGCCTATACGCTGCCCTTTGCCCGCAAACTGGAACGCTGGCGGGAAGCCATGCTGCCGTTGCCGGATTAATCGATATTGCGTCTCAAAAAATGGCAAGCCGCCATTCCAGCCAAAAAATATTCCGAACCGGCGAACGCTTGTACACGGAATCGTCGGGGCCGCCGATGTTGCGCCAGCCCGCGCTGAATTCCTGACGGTCGCCGACGTAGCGCGCGCCGAGGGTGGCGACCCGTCCGCCGTCTGTCGGCGTCAGCAGCATTTCGCCGTAGGGTTTGAAACCGTCGCCGTTATCGTAAGAGACGCGCAATAACACGTTTTCCCGCAGAAGATTGGGGTTCAGATAAGCCTGACTCGACCAGCCCGCGTTGGCTTCGCGGAGCAGGGCGGGGACAGCCGCCGCCGCTGCCCGCTGACGTTGGGTCAGCGCGTCCAGATGACGCCATTCGCTGCGGCGATAGGCTTCGCCATCATAAAACGCCTCGGCAAGCGCGCTCCATCCTGAACGCCCCGTCCACTGCGCGCCCAGCACGATTTTGTTGCTGTGACCTTTGGCGATACGGTAACGAGGATTCTTTAGCGCGAAAAGTTCGCCGCTTTCATGCGTTTCCGCCAATGGGTTGAGCGTTTTGTAATAGCGTCGGGAATACAATGCCGCGCCATAGAACGACCATTCATCGTCCAGCACGCGGGTTGCGCCAAAGCCCGCCTCGAACTGTCGCTCGCGGGAAATCCGGGCGACCGCGTGCAGGTCGTCATTGTCGGCAAAACGATACCAGCGCAGGGCGATGGCTTCATCCTTGTGATCGGCATCATCCCTGCCCGCGCCGGGATTCAGCCAGGCCAGCGTCCACGCCTGATTCGCGGTGAAATGCTCCAGCGCCGCCAGCGTCACGCCGGTCAGCGCAGGCGGATTGACGTCGCGCCGGTTTTCCCGCTGGACGACATCCAGCGGACGCAGGGCAAAACCAACGCCCCAGGAGAGCACCTTGCGCCCCACCGTCCAGCCAAAACCCTGCCCGAATTTGCCATCGTAAAATATCTGCTGGGTGATGCCCTGCGTTTTTACCTCGCCGCCCTCGGCAAGATTCATCCGCAAAGCGCCCTGGGCAAAAAATCCGCCCTCGCGCAGTTTCAGTTCCAGATCCTGTCGGGATGTCGCGGCATCGATCCGGGTGGCGTCCGCATTGATGTAATAGGGAGAAGCATGCCGCCCCTGCTGAAATTCCGGGGCGACGCGCAGGCTGAGGTTGGCTTCCAGCGCCTGTCCGACGCCCGGCAGGAACGCGGCGGTCAGCGCGAACAGGCCATGAAAAAACCTTACCATCCCGTCAACGCGTTATTCACCAATGCCGCCGGGTTGAAAAATTCGTCTGGACTCTCCTTGGGCGTGACGCTGCGGTAGTAGACGACCGTATGGCGGGTGCTCTGAATGCTGTCGAAGAGCACCATGCGGGTAATCTGCCGCTCGCCCGGCGGTTTGACATACCACGCTTCCTTGGCGCGTTTGCCGGAGGCGACAAAAAGGTCGGCCTTGATGGGCTGTCGCGTATTTTTTTCAAGATACAGGTCAAGGCGGGCGTAGGTTACGCCGGGACGCGCGGCGGTTAAATCCAGATGCAGGCATTGACGGGGTTTATCCGCTTTGGGCACATCGGGCGCATCGGCGGCGGGCGTGGGACACTCCTGTTCGCCCGCGACCGTTCCCTGATAATCCTCGCTCCAGGTCATGTCGGCGATGTCGCCGGTGGAGGCTTCGCCCAGCAGTTTCTGATTGGCGGTAATCCGCAGGGGGCGCTGACTGTCGGGCATCATGAGCCAGAACTGGTCGCCCAGCATCAATACTTTTTGTCCGGTTTCGGACGGCGATTTCATGAGAATCAGCGAACGCCGGCCGGGTTTGACATACACGGTGTAACGGCGTTCCTTGTCGAGTTTGCCTTTGCGATATTGCTCGACATCGGTCTCAACCTTTACCGCGCCAGCGGGACGCCGGAAAGCGTCGGCCTGACGCAGCAGGGCGGTCACGTCCTCCGCGCCCTGAGCCAGAGCGTTCATCCCGATCAGAATAACAACCAGCCAAATTCTAGACATGACCAAGCGCCTCAACGATGGATTTATGCACGGCCTTGCGGCTGACCACCCAGGCCGCGCCCACGCACAACAGGATAATCAGGATGTCGGTTGCCGCGTAAAGCGGCCAGGACGCGCTGACCAGCAGCGGATAACCTTCCGAACGTCCCGGCGGCGGCGGCATTTCCAGCGCGACATACGGCAATCCCAGAACAATGACGCCCGCCAGAAGATTGCCAAGCATAACGCCCGTCGCGCCGATTAAAAAGCCTTCGCGCGCGAACTGGGCGACGATTTCGCCGGGATACGCGCCCAGCGCGCGCAAGGTGCCGATTTCTCTGGTGCGCTCCACCACCGCCATTGCCAGCGTGTTGATGACGGAAAACAGCACCAGCGCCGCGATAATCAGCCCCAGCAAGCCAAAAATGCGGTTGTACAGGCTTTTCACCGACAGATAATAAAACGCCTGTTGCCACCAGGCGCGCAGGGTCAGCGCGGGTTCGGCGGCGGCGAGCCGGGGGAGCAGCGCGTCAACATCCTCCAGTTGTTTCAGGTACACCGACAGGGTACTGATGCGATCCGTCTTCAGCAGATGCTGCGCCAGCACCACATCGGTATAAACGAGCCGCCGATCCAGTTCCGCCCAGCCCGTCGACACGATGCCGGAGACTTCCACGTCAACGGCGTTGATGCTGCCTTCCGTCGTGGTCGCCAGCAAGGTCAGACTCGCGCCGGGGCCGACACCGAGGCTTTTCGCCAGATCCACGCCGACCAGCACATATTCTGTCGCTGCGTCCGCGCTTTTGATGTCGCCCGCCATCAGGCGGAAAAACGAACCGCGAACCGCTGATTCTTCGAGCATCTTCGCCCCGGTGCCCAAAAAAATGAGTGACTTGTCGCCATTGGAAATCAGGCCGGAAAACGCCACTCTGGGCAGAAGGTGCGCCACTTCGTCATGCGCGGCAAGCCGCGCCATCAGCGCCGGATAGTCGGCAATGCCAAACTGCATGGGCATTTCTTCCTCGCGCTCGAAAAAATCCTTGTGCGCCAGCGTGATGTGACCATACTCGCGGGCGGCGTTATCGCTCAACATGCTGTAGGTATAGAGCGCGAAGCCGCTGGCGACCAGAATGGCGGCGCAGCCGATGGCGGCAATCAGAATCGTGACCAGAGAACGTCGCCGGTTACGCAGGATATTTTTCCATGCCAGAAGCAATTGCTTCATTGCAGCACCCCGTCGGTCATGCACAGCACCCGGTCACAATGCACCACCATGCGTTCATCATGAGTGGCGACCAGAAAGGTGCTGCCGAAACGCGCGCCGAGCGTTTTCATCAGGTCGATAATCTGTTCGGCGGTTGCGGTATCCAGATTGGCGGTCGGCTCGTCGGCCACCACCAGCGTCGGCGCTTTGACCAGCGCGCGCGCCACCGCCACCCGCTGACGCTGCCCGCCGGACAACTGGTCGGGCAATCGGTCGGCCAGCGCGTCAAGACCGACATGATGGAGCATCTCAAGCACCCGCGCCCGCCGTTCGCGGTCGCCAATGCCCAGCAGGAGCAGCGGATACTCCACGTTGTCATATACCGACATCACCGGCACCAGATTGTAGCTCTGGAAAATGAAGCCGATGCGATGGCGGCGGATGTCGGTGCGGGCGCGTTCATCCAGGCTGCCGACCTCCTGTTCGCCAAGCTGGTAACTGCCCGCGTCAAAATGGTCAATCAGCCCGCAGATATTGAGCAACGTGCTCTTGCCACTGCCTGACGGCCCCCGGATGGCGACAAAGGCGCGCGACGACACGTCAAGGTCGATACCCTTCAAGGCCGGAATGGTCTCGTCGCCCATCCGGTATTGCTTGACGATGCGGGATAAGCGGATTGCCGGGACGTTGGTCATTTTGTGGCTCCTGATTTTCAGATGACAGATACCACAAATACCCTCAATGAGGGAAACAATAAAAGCCTTCCAGATCAGAGGACAGAGGACGGAGGACAGAAGACAGAAGACAGTCGGTTTGCGGCGCTTCGCGCCACCTTGTATGTTTCTTCCTCCCTCGGTTTTAAGGTAGGGCGCGTTCTCCGAACGCGCCGCAGGTTTTAAGGTAAGGCGACATCGAAAAACGCGCCGCAGGGTTGGAGGGCGCGCTCGGAGAGCGCGCCCTACCTTTGTGAGAGAGGGGGGCAGGGGACAGAGGACAGAAGACAGTCCGTTACCGGCGGCGAAGCCGCCGCATGATGATTGCCCTCCGTCATCTGTCTTCTGTCCTTCGTCCCCCCCTCAGAATGGTGTTTTTCGCTTTCGGCAGCAAATCCGGGTAATCGGGCGAATAGTGCAGACCCCGGCTTTCCTTGCGTTTCAGGGCGCAGCGGACAATCAGGCTGGCGGTGACGACGAGGTTGCGAAGTTCAATCAAATCATAGCTCACCCGGAAATTGGCGTAGAACTCCCCGATTTCCCGTTCCAACAGGTGAATGCGATGCAGGGCGCGCTTCAGGCGTTTGGTGGTGCGTACAATGCCAACGTAATCCCACATGAAGCGGCGCAGTTCGTCCCAATTGTGGGCGATCACCACTTCTTCGTCGGCGTTGGTCACCCGGCTTTCGTCCCACCTGGGCAGATCGGGAAAGGGCAGGGGCGGGGTGGCGAGGATGTCTTCGCAGGCGGATTGGGCGAAGACCACGCATTCGAGCAGCGAATTGGAGGCGAGGCGGTTGGCGCCGTGCAGACCGGAGCAGGAGGCTTCGCCGATGGCATAGAGGCCGGGCAGGCCGGTGCGGCCTTTCAGGTCAGTGACGATGCCGCCGCAGGTATAGTGGGCGGCGGGCACGACGGGGATGGGGTCTTTGGTGATGTCGATGCCCAGTTCCAGACAGCGCGCCCGGATATTGGGGAAATGCGCCTCGATGAAAGCCGCGCCCTTGTGGGCGATGTCGAGAAACACGCAATCCAGGCCGCGTTTTTTCATCTCGAAATCGATGGCGCGCGCCACCACGTCGCGCGGGGCGAGTTCGGCGCGCGGGTCGTGTTCGGGCATGAAGCGTGCGCCATCCGGCAGTTTCAACAAGCCGCCTTCGCCGCGCACGGCTTCGGAAATCAGAAAAGATTTGGCTTGCGGGTGATACAGGCAGGTGGGATGGAACTGGATGAATTCCATGTTGGCGACCTTGCAGCCCGCGCGCCAGGCCATGGCGATGCCGTCGCCGGTGGAGGTGTCGGGATTGGTGGTGTAGAGATAGGCTTTGCCCGCGCCGCCGGAGGCAATCAGGGTATGGCGGGCGGCAAGGGTCTTGATGTTGCCGCTCGTGTTGTCGAGCACATAAGCGCCATAGCAACGATGATCGGCGAGACCCAGTTTTTTGCCGGTGATGAGATCAATGGCGATGTGGTTTTCCAGAATGTGGATGCCGGGGTGTGCGCGCACCTTGCGGGTCAGGGTTTCCTGCACGGCGAAGCCGGTGGCGTCGGCAACGTGGATGATGCGCCGGGCGCTGTGCCCGCCTTCGCGGGTGAGGTGGTAGCCGGAAGCGTCCTTGGTGAAAGGCACGCCCTGGGCAATCAGCCATTCGATGGCCTGACGCCCGTTTTCCACCACAAAGCGGGTGGCTTTGGCGTCGTTCAGATAAGCGCCCGCGATGAATGTGTCCTGAATGTGGGCTTCGATGGAATCCTGATTGTCCAGCACGGCGGCAATGCCGCCCTGAGCGCGGCTGGAGGCGGTTTCTTCCAGTGCGCGCTTGCTGATCAGCAGCACCCGGCAATGGTCGGCAAGAAGCAGAGCGGTCGCCTGCCCTGCCAGCCCGCTGCCGATGATCAATACGTCATAGTGGTTCACCCGAAAGCCCTCTGACAAAAAGAAGACCTGGACTATACATCCCGGAGGGCAGATGACAGAAGCGCGAAGGCGGTAAAATTTCGGGCGCTACGCGCCACAGATTGCCGAAAACCGACTGCGCCGGTAGCGCGAGCGCCCTGATTCTACTGTCCTTGTGTGTTCTCTTTGCCAGCCAAAGCAGTAGAATTCTTCAGATTGCTGGCGCAAGTCTCCAGAATGTTGGAACAAGGAGAAGGACACAAGCGCAGCGTAACCCGGCATTTGAGCTGTGCCACCTGCACAATCCCCAATGGTGGAATGATGAAGCGTATTCCATCCAGTAACGAATGTCCGCGCTACCCTCAATGCCATTAAGTTAAGCCGCCTTATATGCCATGTGGAATCCTGCGATACGAACGCCCTTTTCCCGTGGGTGAGTTCGTTCCGGTCGGGTACGCTCAATAGCGAAAGGCGCACGCAGACGTTCAATGAGGCAGTCGAGTACATTGTTCAAGTTCAGATTGAGCAACAAACGGGGCAGGAAATGCCGCAGACGCTTCATTGTCAGGGTTCGATTGAGCCTGTGC
>JAISRR010000084.1 GCA_031273565.1 Zoogloeaceae bacterium
TGATAGGAACTGCTATAAAAATGATCTCTCAGCGTCAGGCTTGTGCCCGCAAAGAAGATAATCAGGTCATAGCCGCTCTTGCGCAGTTCCGTCACTTCATCCGCGTTCACGTCGGTAAAGCGCACGGTATCCATGTTGGCGTTGTAGTCGTATTCAATGATCGTGTCTGCGCCGTCTTCGCGGGAGATCAGGTAAACATCATTGCCATAACCGCCGCTCAACGTGTCATTACCCGCGCCGCCGTCCAGAATGTCCGCACCGTAACCGCCGTTCAGGGTGTCGTCGCCCGCGCCACCGAACAGGGCATCGTCGCCGTCTTCTCCGTTCAGCGTGTCGTTGCCGTTATCGCCGTACAGCGTGTCGTTGCCGGTTCCGCCATTCAGGGTGTCGTTGCCTTCCCCGCCATCGACCCAGTCATTTCCACCGCCTGCGTTAATCTGGTCGTTGCCGTCTCGCCCGAAGAAGAGTTCCGCGTCGGCGCTACCGTTCGTAACGGGTTTTTGCACGGTAAACTCGAAACCCGCGTCCTGAATTTGCTGGATTTCTTCGGCGCTGAGTTGCAGCATGGCGTTGTGCGCGAACTGGAAAAACCGGGGCAGGAATGTTTCATCTACTCCGGCAATAGTCGGGTGGCGGACAAGCTCCATGATGTCGTACATGCCCTGAACGTGTGACTGGGCAAAGCGTTCCTCAAGCAGCGCCAGCATTCCATCCCAGTTGATCTGGAAGCCATTCATGTCGAATTCCAGGTGGACAGCGTCCAGATAGGGTTTCAGCCGGGTTTGCAGCAACAGACCGTCGTAGACGGAATCGATGAGTTGGGCATAGCTTTGTTCGAGCAGGTCGAGTTGGGCCTGGCTGATGGGAACATAGGCAACCCGGCTGGCGATAGCGCCGCTCCCTGTATTTTGCGGCGGCGAGGCGTTCGTGGTTGCGGCGATGAATGCGCCCGTGCCGGTGACGACGCCGGGTTTTTCCGGGTCAGCGGAAAGTTCCACGAAAGGAACGCCGTTTATGGGTTCGAGGATGTCAATCAGATAGTCGATGCGTGCCAGATCGGCCTTGAATTTTGCCAGGCGCGCCACCGCTTCTGCCGACATGAGTGAGCCTCCGCCGCCGCCTCCTGAACCGCCCCCGTTGCTTGCGCCGATGACAGGGTAGATGCTGCTGATGTCTTCTGACGTAGCGTCCGGCGGCAGGTAGCGCAGGACGATGGGCAGGCGTCCCGTATCCGCAAAGTCGGCGGCGGCCAAAGCCTTTGAGCCTTGAAAATCCGCTGTAGCAGTCCAGGCATCCACAATATTTTTGATGCTGGCAAGGTAGGCTTCACGGCTGCTCAGCCCCGCGTTAACAAGGGATTGCAGTTGCGCCGCCAGATCGCCGGAAAGCTGCGCCGCTTCGCGCAAATCCCGCACCGCGCCCGCGCCCTGCATGTCGGGGAGTCGGGCGATTGCGTCCGAGAGGGCAATTTTGTTTTCGAATTCGCGGTAAAAGGGATTGTGGGCAAGGTTCAGATTGGCGGCATTGCCTTCAGCCGCGCCTTCGCTGCCATCTACGCGGGTAAAGGTTGTGGTTGCCATTTGCGTGTTGCCATTGCCGAGATTCACTTCTTTGGGATTCACCGCAAGGTTGATGGCGACAATGCCTTGTTCGGCCAGTGTGGTGAGTTCGTCCGCCTGCGAAATGCCATCCTGATTCCTGTCCTGCCAGACGCGGACATTGCCAAACTGGGCGTCGTTCGCGTCAAACACGCCATCGCTGTTGGAATCAAGATCGGCCAGCGCGTCAAGGCCATCGGTGGCCTTTTGGCCGTTGGATTTGATGGTGTCCACGCCAAACAATTCACGGCCACTATCAATCTTGCCATTGCCGTTTTTATCCAGCACCAGAAAGCCGTCATCCCCTTTCACCCAGCCCGTACCGGTCTTAACGCCGTTGGCGTCGTGGTCGAACAGGACAATGTCGTTGTCGCCATTGATGCCTATTGTTTCTATACCGTCGCCGTCGAGGTCGAGGGCAAGCGGGTCGCGGGGAAGTACCCAAGAACGGGCGTTGAGGTAGTTGCCGTTGACAGCATCGAATATAGGATCAAGCACACCATTCTTACTTATCCACTCTCTTAATTCATGAAGACCCCATTCTGCCATATCGCCGAGTACATAATCACGAATTTGACCTGCTGCTACCTGATCTTTGAGATATTCCTGAAAACTCTTATTCTTTTTCAAAGAATCGAATACTCGATCCAAGCCAGTTTTGGTTAGTGCCTTGTCAAGATACCAAAGAGGAATACCAATACCCACGGCTTCCGCCAATTTGGTAGCCGCATCATATGCGGCATTTTCTCTGGTCGCGGGATCAAGCGCATCCCTTGCGATTTTTGCAGCATCAACTGCTTGCTCCAATTTCTCAACTGTCCAAGCCAGAGAACCGAGTTTTTGATACAGTGACATTGTTTTACTCCTTCAAAAGTGAAATTGTTGCAGAAATTGCGTCGTCAATAACATTAACGACAGCACCAAACAAAAAAGAAAAAATCGCAATAATGAAAATATCCATGATTCCTCCTCCAAACCCATAACCAGCATCCAGCGTGTGTAATTTCTCGAAATTTCGCGAGGCATTACTGCCATGAGCACCGATTCCTAAAAATACAAAACCAACAAAAAATATGCATCTTAACCAGAACTTGAAAAAAGTATGTCTATCGTGATTCTTAAATCGAGGCCACCCCAATAGCATACCTTCCGCCGCCCTTCGTACAACATTCAGAAGCATTCCAAACATGATTCCAGCAGATAGAAAATAAGCGACATTCTGCGACCAACGAAAACCAATTTTTCCATACATGGAAATCATGTAAATAGCGATATCCATCAGCCACGGAAATGGTCTGGCATTAGCAATATAGAAACAAACACATACATGGACTGCAAACAACACGCCATACAAAATTTCAACAGTTCTATTCTCTGTCATGGAAAACGCCCCTTTGATCATGTTCAAGACTGCCATCCTCCTATTTTTCAGCAGAAAGCCAACACAAAAAAAAGATCACTGCAATAGTGAACTCAAAACCAACAAATCCATACTGACCAAAACACGCAATCAGCAAATCACTAAACCACTGCCATTTCGCAAGCGATGGTTCCCATTTTTCCCGAAGCACATCTATCGTGGCATTAAACAAAGACACAAGACCGACAATAAGGAAGATTTTTTTCTTTCTGTCGGTAAGACTTTTACTATCTTGATTTGGTTTTTTATAGGTAGTGCACCAAGCAATAACCCTCTGAATCCACCCTACAGTCATGTCAAACCCTTGAAAATGTTAGAAGAAATGCATTATCCATAATCTATCCCCTCCGCCAACTACGAATGCGCGTATCTGCTCCGCTCTGAAAATTTTCTGACTTTTCCATTTTCATCTCCTTTACAAAGTTACGCAATTAAACCGACCTGTAACCTCTGTTACCTTTCCTGAATCATCGACTGCAATGGTTATGCCTATTGAGCGAATTGATAAAAGGTTATCCCAGTCTTTGAATATTGGATAAACGGCAAAGGCAACTCGACCATCTTTGCCATCAGGCCTGCCTTCTTTTGAATTTCGTACCACAAAATCATTTTCTCAAAAAATTCTTTTACGGACAGAAAGTCATCACCCGGATTAATATATTTTTCTGCTATATTTGTAACTGCCGCATTTGTAGAATCCAATTTCCTGCATGCCAGCCTTTGCTGCGTAAAAGCAATAAACTCATCGCGCATTTCCTTCCCCGGCTCAGGCAAGGGAGGCGATTTCAGGTTTGAATCAATCCAGATCACAAACAAAACCATAACCACAAATAGGGTTAAAAGAGCTGTTCTCAACAAGCGCCACAGCGTCACCTTTGGAGGAGGCGTAGAATTTTTCTGAACCTGATTTGAAGTCATGTGCGTTAATCCAAAAATATTGAAAAGAATGCATCATCCATAAACCATCCCCTCCGCCAACTACGAATGCGCGTATCTACTCCATTCCGCAAATTTCCAGCCCCTTCTGATGAAAATTTCAGAACGCGCGTCAGAAATTGGCGGTGTCTGTAAAAAATGGCAACGTTGCCCCCCTTTGAAACCAATGACTTACAGAGGCCAATTGCTTTTGTCATCATTCCTCCTGCCCCGCAAGGTCTTCCATGAACCCTTGCAAAAAGAACTCCAGTTTCTGAATCAATTTGCGCGCCCCTTGCTTTGTCCAGCGTCGTGGAGAACTGGATTTTGTGCTGCTGCTCAGGGGTTTTTCCCACGCACTTTCCAGCCGGCTTTGGGCAAGCGCGTCAATCCTCGCATCTGTCCGATACCTGCGTAGGTTGAGCGGCGAAATGTTGAGGCAGGACGAGGGGAGACGCATCATGGACGCTACCGGCTTCCGTTAACCGAAGTTCGGTAGCATACTCCTGTTTTGATGCCACGCAAGAATTTTATATGATTGGCATCCATCGCCGCCACTGTTGCCGTTACCGCTGCGTTCGACAGAAAAATAACGGTACAGGCTGGTATGTCATTGACGGTTGCACCCGGCGGCAGGTTGCGCAGCACCATGGGCTGGCGACCGGTGTCTTCAAAGTCAGTGCCAGCCAGCACTTTTGAGGTCATGGCGTAATTGTTGTCGATCGGTTGTCTTGCGTGATCTGCCCGATACCGCAGCACTCCTCCTTCATTTCTGGAAGACCGGGCTTGCTGAAGACGAGGCGCAGGGCTGCCAGTAGAACATCCGGACGCTTCTCAATGCCCATCCGGTTCAAGCCATGCGTTGGCCTGCTGCATTGCGTCGTCATTCAGGCGACCAACCAGCGCGAGGAGTTTCAGGCGCGCGAGTATGTATTGGTAGCGGCTGCGATACAGGTCGCGCCGGGCGGTGGCAAGGTTTTGTTCGGCATTCAGAATGTCCAGATTGTTGCGCGTTCCGGCCTGAAACCCTTTGCGTGTGGAATAGAGGGTCTGTTCCGCGGATTTAACGGCCTGGGTATAGGCGCTGACCCAGTGTATGCCCTGCGTGGCGGCATCGAATTCTTTTTTGACTTGCAGGCGGATGTCACGGCGCGCGGCTTCCAGTTGTTGACGTTGTTTTTCCAGTTCGGCAATGGCTTGACGCACACTGGAGTTAACGTAGCCGCCGGAAAAAAGGGGAATACTGATTTGTACGCCAATCATGCGGGTGTCGTATTGATTGCCGATGCTGGTATTGTTTTCACTTTCGCTTTTTGAGCGTTGCGCGATCAGGTCGGCGGTGGGCAGGTGTCCGGCGCGGGCTTTCCAGATTTCTTTTTCCGCAGCTTCAACGTCGGCGCGCAGAGATTTGAGTTGCGGGTTGATGTTTTCCGCAGTTTGTACCCATTCTTCCAACCGCGCGGGGTCGGGGGGTTGCAGCGGAAGGCGCTCGGGGGAGAGCGTGGCAAGGGGTGTCAGGCGACGCCCCACGATGGCGGCAAGGGTGTCCTGAAGGTATTCCAGATGGTATTGAAGTTCGCTGGCCTGCGCTTCGGCGAGATCCAGGCGCGAGCGAGCTTCGTCAATGTCGGTGCGCGTTCCGCTGCCGGCGATGAAAGCTTTTTGTGCATAGTCCATCCGGGAACGGTAGGCTTCCTGTTGCGCCTCGTTAACGTCGACTTCCGCCTGCGCCAGAAGTACGTCGAAGTAGGCGCTGCAAACGCGCACGGCAATTTCCTGAAAGGCTTGTTCCAGAGTGGCGTCGGCGCTTCTGACCTGCGCTTTCGATTGCGCGTAGAGCGCAAGGGTATGGGGACGAAACAGGGGTTGGCGCAGGGCGAGCACGTAATTATGGCTGTCGTAATCGTATTCGTTGGTGTATGTACCGAACTGGGCCTGACTGGTTTGTTCCGTGGTGTTTTTGCTTTTTGAGCCGGAGAGCGACAGGTTGGGCAGGAGTTGCGCGCGCGCCTGCGGCAGGCGTTCGCGTTGCGCTTCGGTATCCGCCCGCGCCGCCTGCAGGGTGGCGTCAGCGCGCAGGGCTTCCCGGTAGATCCCCAGAAGGTCATCCGCTCTGGCGGGCAATGTCGCGGCGGCGCATAGCAGGCCGCACAGCAGCCCGCTCACTATGCCGCGCTGACGATGTTGCTGGTCTGGCTGGGGTTGTCGCGCCATCATTATTCTTCTTTCATGGAAACGGCCATGCGTTTGAGCAGGGGATAGAGCAGGTAGGTGAGCAGCGAGCGTTCGCCGGTGATGATGATAACTTCCGCCGGCATTCCGGCCTGCATTTGTCGTTTGCCCAGAATTTTGATGCCTTCTCCGGTCACGGAAACACGCGCCAGGTAATAGCTCACACCGGTTTGCGGATCGGTCAGCAGATCGCCGGAGATGGATTCAAGTTTGCCGGGCACAACCAGTTGCGGGCTGTGGGCAAAGGCGGAAAAACGCACATCCGCCGCCATGCCGGGTTGTATCCGGTCAATGAGGTGCGGCGGCACCTGGGTTTCCAGCAGCAGGGCTTCGTTTTGCGGCACGATGTCCATGATTTTTTGTCCCGGCGCGATAACGCCGCCTACGGTCTGGATGGCGAGTCCGACAACCTGACCCTCGGCGGGGGCGCGGATCACCATGCGTTCAAGATCATCCTTGAGCGCCTGAAAGCGTTCTTTTTCTGCCTGCGTCTGACTTTTGACATCCGCCAGTTGGGTGTCGGTCTCTTTTTTGAATTCCTGCTGGCGCTGGATGATACGCAAGCGTGTTTCGAGCACAGCGCGGCGCGAACGTTCGATATTGCCTTGCAGGTCGGCAATGGCGCCCAGTGTTTCCGCTGTGCTGCGCTCCAGCGCCAGCAGGTCGTTGCGGGGGGCGTAGCCTTCGGCGACGAGATCGCGCAGTCCTTTTGATTCTTCATGCAGCAAGGCAAGTTGCGTGCGCCGGGATGTACGCAGGCCATGATAACCGGCAATGGTGGCTTCATAACCGCGAATGGATTCTTCCATCGCCCGCTCTTCGGCGTTCAGCGCCATGCGCCGCGCGTTGAAAAGGGATTGCTGATTACGCAGAATTTCTGCAATCAGCGGGTCATGCCGGGCGGCAAGCAGGTCGGGGTGAAAGCGAATGCTGGTTTCGTTCGCCTGCTCTGCGCCCAGACGGTCTTCCATGGCCTGAAGCGCATAGTAGCGCAGGCGAACGCTTTCAAAATTTGCCTGCGTCGCGGCGTTGTCAAGTTCCAGCAGAGGGTCTCCGCCGCGAACGAACTGGCCTTCCCGGATATGCACGGCCTTGATAATGCCGCCAGTGATGTGCTGCACCGCTTTGCGCTTGGTGTCGAGCGCGACCAGACCGGAGGTGGGCACGCCTTCGTTCAATGGCGCGAATGCCGCCCAGAGGAGAAAGCCGCCAAAACCCGCGCCCAATACCCAAAAACCCAGACGGGCAGGGGTATGGGTGTCGGCAGGCGGCGCATCGTCGTCATCTGCGAGCGGGAGGGCTGTGGATTGGTCGGGCTTGAGAAATTCCACAAGGGCATTGATGGGTTTTTTGAACAACATGTTACGCACTCCTGAATGATGATGCCGGCTCAACCCGGCAAAGCCGCTTGCGGCGGCGCGCCAAAATGAACCATCCGGCCTTCCCGCAAAACCAGCACGTGCTCCATCGCCGCCATGATTTGTGGTCGATGACTGATCAGCACCAGCGAAGTTCCGCGCTGCTTCAACGTCCGCACTGCCTGCAACAGCGCCTGTTCGCCCGCATCGTCCAGATTGGCGTTGGGTTCGTCCAGTACCACCAGACGCGGGTTGCCATAAAGGGCGCGCGCCAAACCAATGCGCTGCCGTTGTCCGCCAGACAAGAATCGTCCGCCATCCCCGATCCGGGTATCGTAACCTTGCGCGAAACGCAGAATCATGTCATGTACGCCCGCCATGCGGCAGGCGGCTATTATTTTTTCCGAGTCATGCCGGCTTGCGTTGTCGCCTTTTCCGCCAAAGCGGGCGACGTTTTCAGCGATTGTGCCCGCGAACAGTTCCACGTCCTGCGGCAGATAGCCCAGGTTTTCACCCAGAGACTGGCGTTCCAGTTCGCAAATGGGTACGCCATCAAACAGGATTGCGCCTTCTGTTTCCGGCCAGATGCCCAGCAATACGCGCGCCAGAGTGGATTTGCCTGATCCCGAAGGCCCCATCACGCCCAGCGCCATGCCAGCGGAAATATCCAGTGAAATGTCCTGCAAGATGGGCGTCGGGCGTCGGGATGAGTGTGCCCACGCATGGCTGAGATGGAGTTCGGCGCCCTGACGGGTCGGGATTGCCACGGTTTGCGGCAGAGGGATTTCCAGCGCCGTTTCCAGATTGAGAAAAGCGCGCCTGACCGCCCGGATGTCCCGCCAGGCGTTCATCAGGGCGTCCACGGGATGCGTGGCGCGTCCCATCAGGGCATTGGCCGCAATCATCGCGCCGGGGGAAATTTCGCCATAAATCACCAGTAGCGCGCCCGCGCCCAGACTCAATGATTGTTGCGAAAAGCGCACGAAACGGGTGAGCGCCTGCATGCGCGCCTGCGCCTCCAGCCCCCGGCGACCCTGCGTGAGCGCTTCCGCGTGTCGTCGTAACCACGCCACGCGCATGTCGCCCAACATGCCCATGGCGGCCACTGTTGCCGTATGGCGCAGTTTGCTGTCCAGATAGTGCGCTTCTTGTTGCCCGGCTTGCGCCGCTTCTTCCAGAGGGTCTTGCATGACGAGACTGGAAAGACAGGCAACGCCGCACAGCACCAGACAAAATATGATCGACAGTATACCCAGCCAGGGATGCAGCAGAAACAGCGCCAGAATATAAATCGGCGTCCACGGCGCATCCAGACAAGCGAACAAGCCGTTGCCCGTAAGAAATTGCCGGATGCGGGTCAGGTCGGAAAACAGGGTGGCGCTTGCCTGCCCACGGCGTTGCTGCGCGAATGCGGCGGCAAACACCAGCGGGTTCAGGCGCATATCCAGTTTGACGCCCAGTCGTATCAAAAGACGCGCCCGCACCCATTCGGAAAAACTCATGACGCCCAGAAAAAAGAACAGCATCAGTGTGACCGCAACAAGCGTGAATTCGCTGTAGCTCGCCAATACCCGATCGAATATCTGCAACATGTAGACGGTCGGCGTCAGCATCAATATGTTGATCAGCGCGGTAAACCCCAGAGCAAACAGAAATTCGCGGCGAAAGGAAAACAGCAATCGCGTCAGTGCGCTGCGCTGTAAAAAGACATGCAAACGGTGGAGCAGGTTCATTTTCATCGGCTTGTCGCCAGATTTGTTGCCGACGTTGATTCCGCTCCCGGGGTTGCGGCGGTGGTCTGCTGGTTTAATTTTGCGATGACTTCGTTTCCGGGGCCAAACAGTTGCACCCGACCATCCATCAGAAGCAGCAGCAAATCTGCCGCCGCCAGTACGCGCATCCGATGCGTCATGACCACTACTGTTGCGCCTGAGGCGCACAGCGCCTTCAAGGCATTGAGCAGCGCGGCTTCCCCCGCTGTATCCAGATTGGCATCCGGCTCATCCAGCACGACCAGACGGGGACTGCCATACAAGGCGCGCGCCAGAGCAATGCGCTGGCGTATGCCGCCGGAAAGCGTCTCGCCTTCCACGCCGATTTCTGTCGCATAGGCCTGGGGCAAGGCAAGAATTAATTCGTGCAATCCGGTTTGTCGGGCTGCCTGCTCGATTTTTTCCATATCGGGCTGGCCGAAGCGGGCGATGTTTTCCGCTATGGTTCCTTCAAAAAGCGCAACGTTCTGGGGCAGAAAGCCCACATGCGGCCCCAGTTCATGTTTTGCCCAGGCAAACACATCCATGCCATCCAGACGCACCGACCCGCTCACGCAAGGCCATACCCCCACCAACGCATGCGCCAGACAGGATTTGCCCGAAGCTGAAGGGCCAATTACCGCCAGCATCCGACCCGGCTGCATCGCCAGCGAAACCCCGTGCAACACCGGCATCGCCGTTCCCGGCGCGTGAACGGTTGCCTGCTCCACGCGCAACACACCCAAAGGCGCAGGCAACGGCAGCGCCTGCGCGGGGGCCGCTATTTTTTCCAGCAATGTTTCCAGACGCGCGAAAGATTCCCGACTCCCGGCTATCGTGCGCCAGCCGACAATCACCTGCACCAGCGGCGCCAATGCCCGTCCAGCCAGAATCGAAGCCATCAGCATCAGACCCGCGCCTTGCGTGAAGTCGCCCGACAAAACCAGCCAGCTCCCCAAGCCCAGCATCATTGAACTTGTGATCAATTGCACATAGCGGGAAAGCGTCGAATACACTCCGGCGCCATCCGAAGCAAGCGCCTGGTGACGCAATAACGCGCGTTGCAGCTTGAGCCAGCGTTGTTGCAGGTTCTGCGTCATCCCCATGGCTTCCACCGCTTCGTTATTGGCAAGCGCGGCACGAACAAACCCTTGAGCCTGACCGGAAAGCGCGTTTGCCTTGAGCAGTTCAGATGCCGTTGCCTGTTTGTTCAGAAACGCAATTCCGCCCTGTATCAGCGCGCTGACAAAACAAAACCAACCCAATGCCGGATGAATCCAGAAAATGACGCCAATCAACAGCAGCGCCATGGGAATATCCATCAGACCGCTCATGACGTTACCACCGATAAAATCCCGTATGGCGGCAAAGTCCTTGAGACCCCGCAAACCCGGTTCACGCTCACCTTGCAAATTGGCCTGAAATACTGCTTCGTAAACACGCTTTGCCAGCGTTCGGTCGAACCCTTCGGCAGCCCGTCGCAAAACCCTGTGCCGTATCCATTGCAACAACTCCAGCGCCGCGTAAGCCAATCCCAACAACAGGGTCAACATGGCAAGCGTCATCCCACTACGGCTATCTACGACCCGCCCATAAACTTCCAGCATGTAAAACGAGGGCGAAAGCATCAATAACCCGATCATTACGCTGAATCCCGCCGCATGTACAAAATCACGCTTCTGTCCTTTGAGTGCCTGCCGCACTTCCATGCCCTGCCCTCCAAATTTTTCCGGTTGCATGATTTGACGCCCGTATTTATGAGGAATGGCATTCTAGCGTCAAACAATGCCATATCGAATTCTTATTGATGACGAGACGGACAATCGCACGAGTCTTGTACAAGACCGAAGTGTTGAGCGAGGCAGATGTCAGAGGTTGATGCCGCCCTTTTACGGGGAAGGGTTGAGGCGGATAAGGTTCAGGGCGCGCAGGCAGACGGCGCAGGCGGTCGCGCCATCGCAATCGTAGTCGGCCACGATCAGCATCCGCGCGCCGCGTAGAGTCGCGCCAACAGGGGCGCGCAATTTATTGCGCGTTCCCGGCAAGCTGCTGACAAACCGCCCTGTTCCCGCCGATCTGGTCGGGCGGGTTAGGTTGGGGGGGTTAGGTAGGGCGCGTTCTCAGAACGCGCCGCATGTTAACGACGGCGCTTTCGGAGAAAGCGCCCTACCTTTACGCCGCAACAGCGTTACCGCGTCAGCAAAGGCGCTATCATCAAATGATATTCAGGGAATCCACAGCCCATCACAGGCGCGTAAAGCGTATAGTTTCATGCGTTTATAATCTACAATCCTGATGCATCAGGGAACCCGGCGCGACTGACCATGACAGATGACAATGAACTTCATTTCGCTGACGAAGACGACCTCATACCACCGGGGACAGCAACGCCAGAAAAACAGGCCAGACCGTGGCGCGTCATGATTGTGGATGACGAGCCGGAGATTCACGCCATTACCCGGCTGGCGTTGTCCGGTTTTTCCTTTGAGGGACGCCCCCTGGAATTCATCAGCGCGCAGAGCGGCGCGGAAGCGAAAACGCGCATCGCCGAATATCCCGATACCGCCATCGTGCTGCTCGATGTGGTCATGGAGACTGAAGACGCGGGGCTGGAGGT
>JAISRR010000195.1 GCA_031273565.1 Zoogloeaceae bacterium
ACTGATCATCACGCAACAGCATACGCGTCATCACAACTCACCTTAAAAGTCAGGATATAACCACAATCCTTCAGAAGTGAACAGCCCCTTTGTAAAGCCTTGAAAGTAAACGAAAAAATCAATGCCAATTGACTATGGCATAGAATGGCGCCCGCGATTGTCAACAGACTCTAGCGCTTATGCGTTCGCGCGCTTCTGTCTCCCGCCTATAATATGCCCCCTTTCCTGAAAATTATTCTCTATGAGCACTCTGGGCTGGATCATTGCCGCCAGCGTTGCTGGCGGCGCGTTGAGCGTGTTGGCGGCGGCGGGGTTGTGCAATCTCATCGGCGCTTCCCGGCTCTCCCTGCTGGTGTCTTACGCCATCGGCGCGCTTCTGGGGGCATCCTTTCTGGAAGTGATTCCCCATGCTTTCAGTGACGGTGAGCCTGGCAGCATCGCCGCGACTTTGCTGGCGGGCATATTGGGCTTTTTTGTGCTGGAAAAACTGGTGCTCTGGCGGCACTGCCATCACCTTCATTGCGAAGCGCACGATGCCCAGCCGTCCACCCACGACCACGGACGTTCCGGCCTCCTGATTCTGATCGGCGACACCTTTCATAATTTTGTGGATGGCATCCTGATTGCGGCGGCCTTCATGCAAGGGACGCAGGTGGGCATCGTCACCGCGCTTGCCATCACCGCGCACGAAATACCCCAGGAGGTGGGTGATTACAGCGTGCTCCTGCATTCAGGCTACAGTCGCGGCAAGGCGCTGGCGTTCAACCTGCTTTCCAGTGTCGCCACGCTGGCAGGCGGTCTGCTCGCCTATTTCATCCTCTCGGAACTGAACGCCTGGATTCCTTACATTCTGGCGCTGGCTGCCGCCAGCATGATTTATATCGCCGTCGCCGACCTGATCCCCGGTCTGCACAAACGCACGGAATTGTCCGCCACCGTGCAGCAGGTTTTATTGATCGGGCTGGGCGTTGCCACCATTTGGGGCGCGCAGGCCTTGTTTAAACATGAACACGGCGGAGGACATGGGCATGCCCCGCATGCGCACGATGTGCAGATGATTCCGGGCTACGGATCGCGCTGATCCGCTGGCGTCTCTTCGCTTTCCTGCCGTCTTCGGGGACGGGCAAACAGATAGCCCAACAGGAATACGGGCGCGAGGCCGTAAAAAATAAAGAAAAATACGCCGCCGACCAGACTGGATTCGGTCATGGCCATCATCAGGATCGGGGCAATCGCACACGCAGATGTCGTAAGCTTTTGAGGAAGCTCGTTTTCAATCGCGGTTTATGAGGTGGCAGTATAGTTTGCGGCGCTTCACGCCCAAAAGTCGAACGCGTCGACCAACGGCGCGAATGCATCCTGGGAGCGCGGGGCACCAGCCCCGTTTCATCCGTGAACCATGCGGGGCGGAAGCCCCGCGCTCCCGGAATCGCAGCCTGAGCGGGTTCAGGTAGGGGGGTTCAGGTAGGGCGCTTTCTCCGAAAGCGCCGCATGTTAAACAAACGGCGGTTTCGGAGAAACCGCCCTACCTTGCGCCGCATGTCAACGACGGCGGTTTCTTCGATCCCGTCCTACCTTTACGGCTTCACGCCAAAAAGTCGAACGCGTCGACCAATGGCGCGAATGTCTCCCGGAACCGCAGCCTGAGCGCCCGACACAACACCACCGAACGTCTCCCACGCGATCCGGCTTGTCGGGCTTGCTGGTTCTGGAGGCGACCTGAACGTCAAATGCGATTACCTTGGGTGGCTACACAGGGCAATTGCGCACGCGAATGTCGCAGGCGCTTTGAAAATGGGAGGTAGGGCGCTTTCTCCGAAAGCGCCGCATGTTAAACAAACGGCGGTTTCTTCGATCCCGCCCTACCTGCCGTCATTCCTTTGCAGGGGAATGACGGTGTTTGCAGCCAGGGCCTCGTCGGAGTCAGTCAAATGCGATTGCCCTGCCATCAGGATGACGTAGAGCCAGCCGATACAAATGATGTGCATGCAGACTTTGGCGGGGCAGGCGGTCAGATCAGAATGAAGCGGTGATTGTGATGCTCTGCGACCAGCGCTTTTCTGGCCATGCTGACCGGGAAACCGACCAGACAGACATGCCACTGGCGGCGATCCTGGGTGACTAACAGGGGAAAGCTCCAGTTTTCCTCGTCGTCACTTTCGGCGGTGATGGTGTAACAGTTATTGGTTTCGAGACGCAGGCGGCTTTGCGGCGCGTAGAGCCAATCCTGAAGACTGGCGAGCACCTGTTCGGCGCTTTGCTTTTGACGGGTGCGGACAGGGGGTGCGCTGCTCACGGAACGGACTGTCGCGGTACCGGCTTCCTGCAACAATTCCTGCTGCGCGCGCGCCTGTTCCAGTTTTTTATCGTAATGCAGGTTTTCATTGGCGAACCCTTGCAGAAGGCTGTCAAAGGCCGCAATTCTCAACAGATGGCGGACAGCGGTCGGACTGGCGCCCAGGCTACGTATCGTGTGGTCGGCCAGAATTGTCCGACCATCTTCCGCTGGTTTGGCGCGCCCGCCCAGCAGGGCGTAAAGCCGCGAATGGCCTGCTTTCGCATACATCTCCAATTCGTTTTTTACCGCCAGACTGCGCCCCAGACTGGCCATAATGTCTTCCGGCTGCGGAAACAAGCGGGGCAGCGTGAGATGATCGCTGTCCAGCGCGATCGGGCCGGGAATGCAATTCAGCGTTTGTTCGAAATACGCCTGCGCCACTTCAATCGCGGGCAGCAACGCGCTGCTGTAATTTTCCACGTTTGCGATGCGAATATCTGTCATGTCTATGACATGTTTCAACAGACTTTCCTGTTCCGGGGTTTTTCTGGAAGATGGGGATTGATCTTCATCATGCCCAAGCAGGCTGGTGATTTTCCCGATAATGCTCATGGTGTGGTGTGCTCCGCGCAAAATGATTCCCGTGCCAATTGCAAGAGAATAGCCCGACAGCGGAAGTCGGGCAAGTGTTGTTGATAAATGCAAATCGAAAAGCGTTCCCATTTCAGGTCAGTGTTCGGCAGTTCTCATGTGGGACAAAAAATGCGGCAATTTGTTTACCTTTACAACCTTTAAGAAGCTGTTTTCTAAACAGCCTCCAGGGACGCAGGTGGTAAATGAGCGCTGACCTGGGTGAATAGAGGTTACGGTTTTCAGGCGCGGTTACTTCCTTTTGCGCGATGGGTCGGGCGATATCCAAAAAAACCGGCGGAGGATGTAAACGCAAAACCCGCAAAGCTTTGGGCCATGCGGGTTTCGGGGGATTCTGGCGCGCCCGAGACGATTCGAACGTCCGACCCCTGCCTTCGGAGGGCAGTACTCTATCCAACTGAGCTACGGGCGCAAAAATGAGGCTGGATTGTACTGGTTCTCTTGTGGGCTGTCCATTGAGAGCCTTATCCAATGAGGAATGAGCCTGAAGTGATGGTGCATTTCCAACGAGAGATGAGCCTGAAGCTAAAAAATAGCAGGGCAAGGAGCGTGTGGGTTGATCATTCTGAGGATGGTG
>JAISRR010000009.1 GCA_031273565.1 Zoogloeaceae bacterium
TCATCCGTGAACCCTGCGGGGCTGGCGCCCCGCGCTCCCGGAATCGCAGCCTGAGTGGGTTCAGGTAGGGCGGTTTCTCCGAAACCGCCGTTGTTGACCTGCGGCGCGCTCGGAGAGCGCGCCCTACCCAAACCCCTTTGCCTAAACTCGCCTTACCAAATCGGCGGGAGCAGGAGGGTTTGTCAGCAATCTGGAGCGCGCTTTCGGAGAAAGCGCCCTGCCGCCCATTTTCAAAGGGCCTGCGCCATTCGCGTGTGCAATTGCCCTGGCAATTACGGCGCTTCGCGCAATTCGGTCTCCAGCAAGGGATAACGACCGCTGAGCACCAGATTGCTACCCGGCCCCCCTTCGCCATCGAACAGCAGCAGCGTGATCCGCCCACTCAGTTCCCCTTCAGAATCCACGCTTACGCCCCCCTCGCCGCGCAGCGAGGTCGCGCGCAGTTGCAGATTCTCCAGCTTCAGGCCATCGCTGTTCACATTGACATTGAAGTTCAGCCGCGAAAACCGGGTTGTGCCGCTCCGCCGGGTGATTTTGCCCTTGCCGCCACCGCGCATCAGGCGAATCAGATCCATCCCCTGCAAAACACTCCTGTCCACTTTCATTTCGCCGGACGCTTCCAGATTCTTGCGCCAAAGTTCCGACGTATCGCCACTGGTGCGAAAACGCAATGCGCCGGAAAGATCGCCGTCCAGTTCCAGCGCCGCCTGCGTCGCCTCCGCTGGCCTGGCAAAACCCATGCCTTTCAGCAGATCAGTGATGCGAACGCCGGTCAACACGCCCTTCCCGCTCATTTCGCGCACCTTGCCATCACGCCAGCTCAAATCCAGATCGCCTTCGTAGCGCCCGCCCATCAGGTGCATGTCGCCTTTTTCCAGACGCAGATGGTCAGAATAGACCTGCATGGCGCCGGAAAAATCCAGCAATTTAATGGGAAAATCCTGCACGGGTTGCCAACCGTTCCCCGCTGTCACCGTTACCGTGCATGACTCCTTGTTCAGCGGCGTGACTTCCAGTCGCAAGGCTTTGCTGCGCAGATCGGCGCGTTTCAGGCCACCATCCGACGCGAAGAGGATATTCCCCTCGAAGGTCGCCAGATTGTATTCGCCCAGACGAATTTCCAGTTGTTGAAAATTGGCCCCGATGATCCTGCCGGGCGCAGAACCTCCCCGCCATGTCGCCAGCAGGGTGGTATCCAGAGAACCGCCGGAAATTTCCACCCGATCATCCGCGCTGAAAGGCAATCCGAACACCCTGGAAAAAAGGCCGGGCAAGCGAATGAGATCAATCCGGTTCTGATCGGGCACATCGCCGATTTGTATCTGCCGCAGTTCCAGCATGGGTTTGGGCAACAACACAGGCGTAACCTGACCGACGCGAACCGGCACGCCCAGACCTTGCGCGAGCCATTCTTCCAACGCCTGCCGTTGTGCGTCGTAGGAATACAGATAAATACCCGCCAACCCGACGCAAAATGCCAGCAGGACGCCACCAAGCGCCCAAAGCACGCGCCGCATGGAACGACGCAGTTTCCTGCGCGCACGCCTTTCTTCCGCATTGACCGCTTCTTCGGCCTGCGCCGCCACATCCGGGTTGACCGGCGAGGCCCTGTTGAACGAGGGCAGCGTGAATTCCTCCTTCTGCACGGGTTGCGCGCTGCTTGTTGCCCCGGATAACGCCGTCTCTTTTTTCAGGACAGCGGCCAAGGTCGGCGGGGGCGACGCCACCGGCGGCGGCAAGGCGGAAGCGGGTTGCCGTTGCGGGACGGGAACGGCCTGTTGCGGGACGGAAACGGCCTGCTGCGGCGCGGCGGTCTCCGGGCTGACCGGATCTTGCACGGGGGCTTTGGGCGGGCGCGTGGCGTCGCCCGCTTTTTCCAGGACGATGAACCCCTCCGCCACCAGAGTGATGATCGCTAATTCGGTCAGTGCGTTGTCACCGACTTTTTCGCTGATTTCCCCGACGCTTGTCTTGCCGTCAATCAGCACGAGAATCATGCGCTGCTTACGCTCTTCCGCTTTGGCGCGGTGAATCATGGATTCTTCGCCTGCCGGAGTTTTTCCATAGATATCGTTGTGATTCATAACGCTTTCGCGTTCCTTCCTCTTTACGGTTTTAATGTTCAACGCCTGCCAATACGAGCTGGCGCGAAGCCCCTGGGTCGCATCATAACGCTTGTTGGGCGGTAAATCTTGTTGACGGCGACTGGCGCGCTCTATAGAATCCGCCACCGATTCCTCGATAGCTCAGTCGGTAGAGCGCCGGACTGTTAATCCGTAGGTCCCTGGTTCGAGCCCAGGTCGGGGAGCCAACAAATTCAACCATTCAGGCCCATCTCGGTGGGCCTTTTTGTTGTCATGTAAAAACCATCGCCGCGTACTGGTAGCGGGCGTCGATGGCGCCGAGCAGATCGGAATGGTCTTGTGTCCAGTCCAGATCGAGCGTGTGCAGGATGGCGGGGGAAAGATTGTCAACCCGGTTGATGTCTCGGCAGGGCAAATCCAGGGCATTGGCGATGCGTTCCGCCATACCGGTGATCGCCACCAGCTTGTTTTTCGCCGCCTGCTCGTCTGGCGTATGGTGGTTGGCAATCGAGACAATGACATCTTCGGGCAGTCCCCAGTGCCGGGCGACAATTTCGCCAACCTGACAGTGATCGAAGCCGAAATGCTCGCGTTCCGCAGCGCAGACTTCCCGACCGTGCACTTCCACCAGCAGACGCGTCTGCTGAAATTCCAGCGGGTGAAAATAGGACATCCAGAGTTGTCCCACATCGTGCAGGAGTCCCGTCACCAGCGCGGTATTCGGGTCGACATTCACCATCGCCGCCAGTTCGCGCGCGCCGATGCCCACCGCCAGACTGTGTCCCCAATAAAAACGCTTGCTGCAAAAAACGCCGGTAAAACTGACGATGCAGGTGGTGAGTACAATTTCCCGGATGCGCGCAAAACCGATCAGGGAAACAGCGGTATACACGTCGCGCACCTCCGACCAGCCTTCGTAGCGCAGCATGCGATTGGCCGCCGACAGAATGCGTCCCGTCACCACGGGATCGCGTTCCACATGCCGGGCCAGGGCCAGCATGCTGGAATTGTCGTCATCCAGATCGTTCAGCAATTCGGTAATCACACCCGGAAAAGCGGGCAAGCGCACGATGCTTTCGGGAATGTCTGCAAGCTTGAATGGGGGGTGCATGCCTTTTCCTCGGAATCGGTTCAGACAAGACGATAGGCGCGTACCGCGTCATAAAAGGCGCGAAGTTCGGGGTGTTCCAGGTCGGCATTGTGGAAAATGGCTTCCAGCCGCGCCGCCTGCACGGCAATCTGCTGCTCACGCACAATGCTGCTGCGCGGGTCGTCCTCACTGACACAAACATATTGCGCGTGATGCGCGCGCAATTGCGCGATGCCGGCGTCAGTCAACGCGCACCCTTCCGGCAGGCTCAACACCGCGCGACCACGCTCCGTCACCACGACGGGCTTTGCCAGGATCATGCCCGGCTCAACGGCGAACAGCGGCAGGTAACTTTGACGTGTCGGCATACGCGCCTCTCCCGAAAAATCGTATCGACAATCTCGATTCTACCGCAAGCCCGCCTTTACTTCCGAATGGAAACCCGGGAACCCGACACCTATGGCTACGCTCAATGCCCTTAACCGGTCGTTGAAAAGCCCGGACAGTATAATTCGCCATTCGAATTCAACGCGACAGGGATGTTATGCGCAGCGCCGACGTGACCCCATCGGAGAGGTTCAGCGACCGGCAAGGCAAGGCCTGCGCGGGCGCAATAATTTTGCAGGAGTGGCGCATGGTGATTGATGAAGCTGCCGTAAAACGTGCCGCAGGCTTGATTGAGGCGGCGGACGCGCTGATTGTCGGCGCGGGCGCGGGCATGGGCGTCGATTCCGGTTTGCCGGATTTCCGGGGCGAGGACGGTTTCTGGCGTGCCTATCCCGCCTTGCGGCAGGCATCTATCGACTTCTACAACATCGCCTCGCCCAGTGCTTTTCACGAATCGCCCGAACGCGCATGGGGCTTTTATGGTCATCGTCTGGCGCTCTACCGCAATACGACACCGCATTCCGGCTTCGCGCTCCTGAAGCATTGGGGCGAATATGTGCGGCATGGCATCAGCGTTTTTACCAGCAATGTGGATGGTCAGTTTCAAAAGGCGGGATTCAACCCGATGCACATCCATGAGTGCCACGGCTCCATCCAGCACCTGCAATGTCTGGAACCCTGCTGCGGAGCAATCTGGTCGGCAGATGATTTTCAGCCGGATGTTGATGAGCAGAACTGCATGTTGCGTAATCCGCCGCCGGTCTGCCCGCATTACGGCGGCATGGCGCGTCCGAATGTGCTGATGTTTGGCGATAGTGGCTGGATCGCCAGTCGCAGCGACGCACAGGGCGACCGTCAGCAGGCGTGGCTGTCAAAAGTCAGGCAACCCGTTGTTATCGAATTGGGCGCAGGTACTGCGATTCCGTCCGTCCGGCATTTCAGCCGGTATGTGACGGGCAGATTCAGTTTCGACGCCCGGCTGATTCGCGTCAATCCCAACGAATGTGAAGTCCCCAACCGGCAGGACGTGAGCCTGAAAATGGGCGCGGCGGTAGCGCTGGCGGCGATTGCAGAGGTGTTGGGTTCGGTATGAAAGTGATGGAAAGGATTGAACCATGAGCCATTCAAACGAACTTGCAGGCGTCCTGGGCAAGCCTCTTGAAGACGGGAATGACCTTGGTGGGGTGCAGGAGGGGTGCGGGAGGTCTGCGACAAAATGCATGCCCTGTATGGCTTTTGCCATACGGCGCATCAAGCGAAACTGCTTCCCGCGTCATCTTGCGCCTGTCTCAGCGAGCGATGATAGTTGCGTCTGCAATGCCGCGAGTTCTGCGGGCGGCGCAAGCGGGTTGCTGTCGCCGATGGCGGTGATCCAGTTTTCCAGCGCGTCGATCCAGCTCAGGGCGATGTCGCGGCCGGGGGGGTGATCCAGACGGGCGGGGTCGATCTGTTCCACGCTTTGGGCGAAGCGAAACGCCACCAGCGTCAGCGGCGCGAGGTCGAGCGGGTCAGCCAGTTGCTGGATGCGGCGGGCGGCTTCCTGAAGCGTCTTGCAATCGGGCGGCAGGGCTTCCATCGCCAGCCGGAGACGCTCAATTTCTTCGCGCGCTTCGTGCGCGAACAGGATGTCCAGATGGCGCGAGCGCGTCCCCTCGTCGCGGCGTTCCAGACGGGTCGCCAACTGGCGCACCAGGGATTCCAGCGCCTCGTGTTCGAGAAAACCCCGTTCCTGCAAGAGTTCCATGCTGGCGGCGAGGGTGGTGAGCAGGCGTGGCGAAGGGGAGGCGGATTCCAGATCGTCGGTCGCTGCCGCCAGCGCTTCTGCCAGTTGCAAAGGCGCGGGATGTCCGAGCGTCAGCGCGCCTTCCAGCAATCTGAAAATGCCTTGCCGCAATTCCGCCCATCCTTCATGCGCGGTTGTGCCGCTGCATTTTGTCCAGGCAAGGCCCAGAGCTTCGACGGCATTATCCCAGAGGCTTCGTTGCGCGGTCGTAAAACGCGGTTCGCGCGGCGTGGCGAGCAGCGGCAGGACGGCGGCGGTCGGCGCAAGCGCGGCGCTCAGCGGGTCGCGCGCCTGCAAGGGTTCGATGGGCGCCTGGAGAGGGGGATCGAATTGCAGCAGCGGCGCTTGCAGGTCGGCGCGCAACGTCCTGTCTGGCGTGCCTTTTCTGAGCGCCTGTTCCACCCGCGCCGCCAGACGACGATAGGGAACCAGCGGCTCCAGACGTTGATCCCGGATGGCGGTCAGCAGCGCCTCTGCGGCGGCGAAACAGGCTATCGTTTCCGGCGCGGCATCATGCTGCGCGCGTTGCGCGTTCAAGGCATGCAGCATGACATCGAGGCACGCCTTTTCTTCTGGCGCTTTCAGCCAGGCCAGCAGCCCTTTCTGATATTCGGCGCGCGGACTTTCCGGGCCGGGTTGGGCTTCAATCGGCGAGTCTGGCGAAGGCATTGACGACTTCCGGCGGCGCTTGCACGAGTTCGATCAACACGCCTTCACCGCTGACGGGAAATTCCTCATTGCTTTTGGGATGCAAAAAGCAGATGTCGAACCCCGCCGCGCCCTTGCGAATGCCACCGGGGGCGAAGCGCACCCCGTTGGCGGAAAGCCATTCCACCGCTTTGGGCAGATCGTCGATCCACAGGCCGACGTGGTTCAGGGGCGTGGCGTGCACGGCGGGCTTTTTTTCCGGGTCGACCGGCTGCATCAGGTCGACTTCGACCTTGAAGGGGCCGCTGCCCATGGCGCAGATGTCTTCAGCCACGTTTTCCCGTTCACTCTGAAAAGCGCCGGTGACGGTCAACCCCAGTTTTTCCACCCACAGGGTTTTCAGTTTTTCCTTGGAAGTCCCGCCGATGGCGATTTGCTGGATGCCCAACACTTTGAAAGGACGCGCGTTGCTCATGAGATTCGATTCCTTGGTTGACGATGGAAGGCGCAATTTTACGGTACCGGGGGCAGAAAATAGCGCGGCAAAAAAGTGACCCGCAGGGGCGCAGGTCACTTTGCCGGGCGCGAATGTTTACCCCGCCAGTCGTTCCTCTGTCTTGATGGTCACGTCCTTTGCCCCGGCGCGGGCGTTTTTGAAGGCGACGGAGAGCATCAGTTTGATGCGGTTCAACTGGTTGACTTCCGACGCGCCGGGATCGTAATCCAGCGCGACGATGTTGGCGTGCGGGTAGTTGTCTTTCAGCGCCTTGATGACGCCCTTGCCGGTGATGTGGTTGGGCATGCAGGCGAAGGGCTGCATGCAGAGGATGTTGGGCACGCCTTCTTCGATCAGTTCCACCATCTCGCCGGTGAGGAACCAGCCTTCGCCGGTCTGGTTGCCGCGTGAGAGGAAAGGTTCGGCGTGAAAGGCGAGTCTGTCGATGGTGGGCGGCGGGGTGAAACGTTCGCTGGCGGCCAGCGCTTTTCGCATGTGTTTGCGATAAAAATCCATCGCCCTGATCGCGGCGTTGCCCGCCAGGGCAGCGAATTTGCTGCGCGACAGGTAGCGATGGTTGAAGTCGTGGTCGTAGGCGCAGTAGAGCAGGAAATCCATCAGTCCCGGCATCACGGCTTCGCCGCCTTCTTTTTCAATGATCCGCACAATGTCATTGTTGGCGCCGGGGTGATATTTGACCAGAATTTCACCGACCAGACCGATGGGGGGTTTTTCGCGCGCGCCGATGTCCAGCGTGTCGAAATCCTGCACGATGCCATAGAGGTTGTGTTTGAAGGTTCTGAAACTGCCGTCGTACACCGCCGTCTTGCAGCGCTCCACCCATTTTTTATAGAGGGCGTCGGCTGCGCCCGGCGCTTTTTCGTAGGGACGGGTGCGGAACAGCACATTCATCAGGGTGTCGCCATAGACGATGCTCATCATCAGCCGGTGCAGGAGCGGCAGGGAAAGTTTGAAGCCCTCGTTCTTTTCGCCACCGATGGCATTCAGGGAAATGACCGGCACTTCGGGAAAACCGCTGTCGGCGAGCGCCTTGCGTAGATAGCCGATGTAATTGGTCGCCCGGCAGCCGCCGCCGGTCTGCGAGATCATGACCGCTGTGGTGGCAGGGTCGTATTCGCCGGATTTCAGCGCGCAGACGAGTTGACCGACCACGATGATCGAGGGAAAGCAGGCGTCGTTATTGACGAAGCGTAAGCCGGTATCGACCGCGTTCGCGCCAATCTCTTCCAGCACTTTCAGTTGATAACCGCAGGCGCGGAACGCCGGTTCCATGAACTGAAAATGCATGGGCGACATCTGCGGCGCGAGGATGGTGTATTTTTCACGCATCGCGCGGGTAAAAGGCACGCGCTGGTATTTGGGAGGATGGAACTGGATGACCTGCGCGGGCGCGCTGCGCCGTTTTTCCAGCGCGGCCTTGAGCGAACGGATGCGAATGCGCGCCGCGCCCAGATTGCTGCCTTCGTCAATTTTCAGGCCGGTGTAAATCTTGCCGCGCTGACTCAAAATTTCCTGCACCTGATCGACGGCGATGGAATCCAGCCCGCAGCCAAAAGAATTCAGGTGGATGATGTCCAGCGTCTTCGCTTTGGCCGCCAGCGCCGCCGCGCGGTAGAGGCGGGCGTGGTATGTCCATTGGTCGACCACGCGCAACGGGTTTTCCAGCTTGCCCAGATGGGCGACCGAATCTTCGGTGAGCACCGCCATGCCGAGCGAGGTGATGATCTGTGGAATGCCGTGGTGGATGCCGGGGTCGATGTGGTAAGGACGACCGGCGAGAATGATGCCGTGCATGTCGTTTTCTTCCAGCCAGCGGATGATTTTTTCGCCCTGTTCCATCAACTCGGCTTTTACCTTCGCCTGTTCTTCCCAGGCTTTCAACAACGCCCGGCGCAGGTCGGCGGTAGCGATGTCGGGAAAAACGCGGGCAAGCTGGCGGGCGAGTTTGTCGCGGTCTTCGAGCGACAAAAAGGGCTGGATCAGCGCGACTTCGTTTTCCTTCAAAAAGTCGATATTGTTCTTGATCAGCTCCGGGTAGGAGGTGACGACCGGGCAATTGAAATGGTTGTCGGCTTCCTGAAACTCCTTTTGTTCGTAAGGAATGCAGGGATAAAAAATCGTTTTGACGCCCTGCTTGATGAGATCGACGATGTGCCCATGCACGAGCTTGGCCGGATAACAGACGGTATCCGAAGGCAGGGTGTCCAGACCCTGTTCCAGCAACGCTTTGGAAGAAGGCGCGGAGAGGCGCACTTCGTAGCCGAGTTCGGTGAGGAAGGTGTGCCAGAGCGGGTAATTCTCAAACATGTTCAAGGCGCGGGGGATGCCGATCACGCCGCGCGGCGCATCTTTACGGGCTTCATAGTTGAAGACGCGCTCGTATTTCCAGGCATAGAGATCAGGCAGTTCGCTGGCGGTTTTGGCCTTGCCCAGCCCACGCTCGCAACGGTTGCCGGAAATGAATTTGCGTCCGTCGGAAAAACGGTTGACGGTCATGTTGCAGGCGTTGGTGCACAGGCCGCAGCGCGCCATCGAATGTTTGACCGTAAAGGTTTGCAACGCCTCCGGTTGCAGCATGCTGCTGTTTGCCTCGCCCTGCCAGCGTTCCCGCGCGATTAACGCCGAACCGAAAGCGCCCATCAGCCCGGCGATGTCGGGGCGCACGGCCTCGCGTCCGGCGATGAATTCGAAGGCGCGCAACACGGAATCGTTATAGAAGGTGCCCCCCTGCACAATGATCTTGTTGCCGAGGTCTTCAGGCCCCTTGATCTTGATGACCTTGATGAGCGCGTTTTTGATGACCGCGTAAGAGAGTCCCGCCGAAATGTCGGCCACCGACGCGCCTTCCTTCTGCGCCTGCTTGACGCTGGAATTCATGAACACCGTGCAGCGCGATCCCAGATCGGCGGGCGCGTTCGACTCCAGCGCCGCGCAGGCGAATTCGGCAATCGGCATGTGCACCGACTGGGCAAAGGTTTCCAGAAAGGAGCCGCAGCCCGACGAACACGCCTCGTTCAGCAGAATGTTGTCGATGACGCCCTCTTTGACGCGCAGGCACTTCATGTCCTGCCCGCCGATGTCGAGGATAAAATCGACGCCCGGTAAAAAGTGGTCCGCCGCCTTGTAATGGGCGATGGTTTCCACTTCCGAGAAATCAAGTTTGAACGCCTCGCGGATCAGCGCCTCGCCGTAACCCGTCACCGACGACGCGGCGATGCGCGCGCCTTTGGGCAGTCTGGCGTAGATGTCTTCCAGAATGCCGCCCACCACCTTGATCGGGTTACCCTCGTTGCTGCCATAGTGGGTATACAGCAGCGCATCGTCTTCGCCGATCAGCACCGCCTTGGTCGTGGTCGACCCGCCATCGATGCCCAAAAACACCGGCCCCTGATAACCGGCCAGTTCCCCGCGCCTGACCTGCGCCCGCGCATGGCGCTCGTAAAAGGCGCGACGCTCTGTATCGTCGGCAAAGAAAGGCCGCAACGCATTCATGCCGACTTCGCGCACCGTAGAGAGATGCTCAAAGTCAGCCAGCACCTTGGTAAACGGATGCGCTTTTGCCGCCTTGCCGTGCAGCGCCGCGCCGATGGCGACAAAAAGCTCGCTGTTTTCGGTGGCCACCTGATTTTCCGGGAGAATCGCCAGCGTTTCGATGAAGCGTTTTTTAAGCTCCGGCAAAAAGTTGAGCGGCCCGCCCAGAAAGGCGATATTGCCGCGTATCTTGCGCCCGCAGGCCAACCCGCTGATGGTCTGGTGGGCGACGGCCTGCAACACCGAAAGCGCGATGTCTTCGCGCGCCACGCCTTCATTCAAAAGCGGTTGCACGTCGGTCTTGGCGAACACGCCGCAACGCGCGGCGATGGGATAGAGGTTTTTGGCGCGGCTCGCCAGTTCGTTCAGCCCCGGCGCGTCGGTTTTCAGCAGCGTGGCCATCTGGTCGATGAACGCGCCGGTGCCACCCGCGCAGGAGCCGTTCATGCGTTGTTCGACGCCATTCGTCAAAAAGGTGATTTTGGCGTCCTCGCCGCCCAGTTCGATGGCGACATCCGTCTGCGGCGCCCGCACCGCGATGGCCTCCGCGCAGGCGATGACTTCCTGCACGAAGGGATAACCCAGCACCTCCGCCACGCCGACGCCGCCCGACCCGGTGATGACGACAGCGACTTTGGCGAACGGGGGCAATACGCCGGTTTCGGCCAGCAACGCCACCTGCCGTGCGGCGGTCGCCCGCACTTCGGAAAAATGGCGGACATAGGCGCGCGCGAGCAGCTTGCCATACCCGTCGAGCACCACGACTTTGACCGTCGTGGAGCCGATATCAATGCCGATCCGGTACAGGGTTTCGTTCGTGTTCATGTCGATCTTCCAATCAGTGTTCGGGACTTTTGGGCATCCGGGCAGAAGGTTGATTCTAGCCATTTATCAAGCAGCCGTGTAAGTGGCATGCGCTGGATACCCTCTTTCCCGATGGTAAGGTTACAAAATGAACACCGTTCATTTACTTGGAACACAAGGCTATTGAACAGCGTTTAATTTGCGTTGTAGCACAATATTGAGCGCTGTTCAATACCCTGCTAGACTGGCGTGACCTGAAGCAGACAAATGAAGCAGACAAAAAGGGCAGGCATGGCGCGCAGAGGAGAACACAGTCGTGAGGAAATTCGCCAGATGGCGCTGGATGCGGCCGAGGCCATCGTCACGCGCGAAGGGTATCCCGGTCTTTCGACCCGCAAGGTGGCGGCGGCCATCCGGTACACAGTCGGCACCCTCTATCTGGTGTTTGAAAATCTGGATGACCTGACCCTGCAAGTCAATGGTCGTACCCTTGACGCCCTTTTCGACTGGTTGCGGGCGCGCCAGAAGACAGGCGTTGCCCCTGAGCAGGCCGTCCTCGCGCTGGCGAATGCCTACGTTGCCTACGCCGAAGCCGAAACGCCGCGCTGGTCGATGCTGTTTGAGTACGCGGTGCAGGAAAACGAGCAGCCGGAGTGGTATCAACACAAGCTGGGGCGGGTGTTTGGCCTTGTTGAAGCGGCGCTCGCCCCCTTGAGCCACGACGCTGCCGAGACCCAGCGCACTGCCCGTGTGCTCTGGGCTGGCGTGCATGGCATCTGCCTTCTGAAGATTCGCCAACGCCTGAATCTCGCGGGCAATCAGGATGTCGAAGCCATGACATGCATGTTGGTAGACAATTTTTTACGCGGCCTGCGACGAAATGAGGATACGCGGGAATAAGCGACACGAGACAGGGCGGCGGCGAGAAAATAAATTTCTCTCCCCTGAAACCGGTTCCACGGCGCCTGATAAGCTAAAATCCTATTCATGGAACATTTTGACCTCACCCATCACTTCTTGATCGCCATGCCCACCATGGCAGACCCCTATTTCAACCGTGCCCTGATTTACGTCTGCGAGCACAATGAGCAGGGCGCGCTGGGCGTGATCGTGAATCGTCCCCTCGACCTGACGCTGGCGAATCTTTTTGAAAAAGTTGATCTGGATCTGCGCGCAGAGGAAATCGGCGCGCTGCCCGTGCATTTCGGCGGGCCGGTACAAATGGATCGTGGCTTCGTGCTGCATCGACCCAGAGGTGAGTGGCAATCCAGTATGCACGTCACCAGCGAAGTGGGACTGACCAGTTCCAAAGATATTCTCATTTCCATCAGCGTCAGCGGCGAACCCAGGGAAATCATCATGACTTTGGGCTATGCGGGCTGGGGGGCCGGACAACTGGAACACGAGGTGGCGCAAAATGCCTGGCTTACCGTCCCCGCCCGCGCCGACATCCTGTTTGAACAACCACCGGAAGAGCGCCTGCCCGCCGCCATGCAAATTCTGGGCGTGAGCTTTTCCCAGCTTTCCGACGTGGCGGGGCACGCGTAAAACCCAAACATGCAGATGGAACATCGTGGGCTGTCTCTTGTTTTCATCCGCAGTACTTCCTGATTCAACTGAAAAGTGAGCTTTGCTCAAAAGATGAATTTCCATGAAAAATATGCTCCGTAGCTTTACGTGCATCATTCTATTCATCCCGGCTTTGACGTTGGAGTCTGTTGACAATCAAGAGAGCCATATGAAAGAAGCGGTGAGGGCGATAAATGAAGAGAATCGTTCAGCCAGTTTGTCGTAGCGAGTGGCGATGCGTCGATGACGGCGCGGCGGGATGACCGCTTCGATGCGGTGGTTTGCCAGGTGCTCAAGGAGCGCATCGGTATCGTAAGCCTTGTCTGCATGCAGCGCCTGATGGCCTTTTTCTCAGGCGCGCCTGCTGCATGTTGATGGATCGAACGATGGTACTGTCGATGAACACTTCTTCGAAATCCGCATCCTGCGTCAGTTGCGCAAAGACCCGCTGCCAGACCCCGCGCCGCGACCAGCGGGCAAAGCGTTGATAGACACGGTTCCATAAGCCGAATGAGGCCGGTAAATCTCGCCATGGACTCCCTGTACGGGCAATCCACAGCACCGCTTCGACGAAGTTTCGATTGTCGGCGGCTGTTTTCCCCGGATCACTGACCTTGCC
>JAISRR010000053.1 GCA_031273565.1 Zoogloeaceae bacterium
GGAACGAGGGCACATTTTCGGGTTTTTCATCTGGCGGGCTGAATCTTCGCCCGGACGCCAGAACGAGGCCTCGTTTTCGGATTTTTCGTTCAGCAGGCTGATTTTTGGCCGTCAGCCCAGAACGAGGGCACGTTTTCGGGTTTTTCGTTCAGTAGGCTGATTTTTTGGCCGCCTCTCAAAAAAAGGGCTTCCAGTAACCCGGAAGCCCGATATAACACGGTTGCAGCCGCTCAACTATGCCGCTTCTTCGGGTGTGGAACAGGTCATGACAATCCCCCCCGTGTAGCAGCTTGTTCATCCCCAGACGCCGCCTCGCCTTCCGCCCATGCACCAATAAGCCCGTCCGCCATCTCGACAAGGTAATAGGCCGCAAAATGGCGGTAACCAACGTTTGCGTCATCGTTGGCATCATAAAGCAACTCGCGGATAACCTCCATGAGGATGGTCAATGTGTTATAGGCGTCCAGCCAGGGGATACCGGGCTGCACAGCAAACAATGGTTGACGCTGGCGGTTGCATGGCAAAAATTGCCGAAAGCCAGTGGTTTCGGGCGCGATTTTGGGTTTTGTTTGAGGCATGGCGGATACTCCAATGTAAGCGGTTCAAATTTTCCGCTTCCTCGCTGCTAAACGAAGGGGCGGAACTGTGCAGGTTAGCAGACCGGACATTGGAACCGGCAGGGCTTGCGCCCTCCCACACAGCCCGCCGTAACTTGGAGGCCATGCGGACAAAAAAACACCGCCAATATTGCAGGGCGGTTTGTCCGCCAATGTCCGGGCTGCTAAACCCGACCCCTGTTGTTTCAGGGGCAGGGCGAGCATACCCCCGGTTTTTTGGGTTGTCAAATCTCATCGGAGGGCAGGGGTTCGGCGGGCTGCCATGCCCGGTAGCCCTGCATCACGGCGTCACGGCTCCAGCGGGTCGCCACCAGCCCGGTAGCCCCGCATCACGGCGTTACGGTTCCAGCGGGTCACCACCAGCCCGGTAGCCCCGCATCACGGCGTTACGGTTCCATCAGGCCGCCATGCCCCGGCGTCACGGCTCCAACAACCCGCCATAACCCGCTTAAAACCCATCGACCTCGCTAACGCCTGACAAAACGCCCATAAAATTACAGTGGCATTACCTGAAAACGATTTTTTTCACACGTCAAAACAGGAGTGGCACGCAAACAGCCGTACCCATTTTTTTGCCCCTGATTTTCACCCCGAATGTGCCACGGCAAAAAACCGCTTCCAACCCCCTTTAAACGCCTCGAATCCTTTACCGGCGCGGGGTTCACGGGAGAATAACAGATTTATGATAAATGCAAGTAGTGTGCCCGCTGTGCCCACTTTTGTCATAGGTGTGCCCAGAGGAATCCAATAACCATGCGGGTTATAGAGGAGTGGGCACAGTGGGCACAGTGGGCACACCAAAAAAACATAGGCAAAGGTAAAAACAGGCAAAAACACAGCAGAAGAATACTGTACACAGTGTACACTGGAAAACATATATATATGATATATACATATCATGTGTTCCATAATACAACCCCCTATGTTATGAATTTTGACTAGAGATTTTCAAAGGTGCGAATTACCCTTGATGAACCCCTCTGGGAGTACCTTTTTTTATTGTGCGCACCCTTTGTTGTGTTTTTTTGGTGTGCCCACTGTGCCCACTGTGCCCACCCCGCTGTAACCCGCATGGTTATTGGATTCTTTTGGGCACACCTATGACAAAGGCGGGCACAGTGGGCACACTACTTGCATTTATCATAACCTTCCCAGTCTATGCAATCCGATTCGCCGCACAGACTGCAATCACGCTCAAACCCGCATTTATAGGCGCTTTCATGCTTGCCGTCAGCATCAACACGAATACAGGAAGAATCAAAACGCATTTTTTCATCTGCCGTAAAAAAACCGGAAAAATCATGTGAAAAAGCCCGCCCCGCCTCAACTGAATCAGGGAAATTTGCCGTTCCCTGACCAGTTATGACGTTAGAGAATAACTTATCCAAATCAAGCACAGCCTTCTTCCCCCCCGGCATCAGGTTCAGTATCCGCCGCACCGTCCTCAAAGAAACCGGGCAGGACGTGATAAACCAGCCGCCGCCCGAAAACCGGCAAGCTCACCCTGTCCTGTAACCGCCCGCGCCCTGCCTTCATCCACCCCCGTGCAATCATCAGGCGCGCTACCGCATCGGCGTCAAAGTCCTTGCAAATACGCCGCCAGCCATCAGGAAACACGAAAAACTCACGTAGACAGTCCGCCTTGGAGAATTCAGAAGCCAGCACGTCCTTCGCTTCTACCGTATGCCCATCCGGGTATATCCACCGGCAAACCCCAAATCTGTCCAGTACCCGCGCCGCATGGTCGTCATGTAACCGGTGCTCAAGCTGGAACGAACCATCGCCATGGCGGTCAAAAGCCGCCCTCACTTGCGCCAACATCGCCCGTCCCTCTTGACTGCCCTCACCGCCCCAGCCGTCAAGCCATACCCTAAAACAGGCCGCCGCCGCGCCGATTGCCTCGCCTTCCCGCCAGCCCGTCAGCCCGTAGGATGTCGCCAACTCGCCCGCATAGGCGATTAACCCGAATCTATTTGCAACCCGTACAACCTGCCCGCTCGCGTTATCAGTCAGGCATTGCGCCACAAACCGCCGTTGAGATTCCTTTACCTGACAAACCAACTCGCTCTCATTTTCTGCAATCAACCGGGTCAAAAACGCCCGGAATACAGCCCCGTGGTATTGCCCGACAGCCTCATACAGCGCCTTGGCAAACGCGGCGCTACTTGGCAGGCCGTGCAGATTCTCAAACACGCCATACCCCGCCCCGGCGTCCGCAAAAATATCCGTCATCCTGATCGCCTGCCCTGCCCGCGTGAGCTTTCCAGCGGATTCCATATGCTGATGCAATGTTATCTCCCCGGCGCTAAGGAACAGCAGCCGCCAGAATGCCCGCTTTCGCGTGCCCCCCGTCCGTTCCAAACGCGCCTTGTCAACGCCGTTCGATAGCATGTAACAGACATCGCCCGCTTTTTTAGGGTCTAGCTGCGCCAGTTCATCCAGCGGCAACAACGCATCACAATACTGAGAACAAGTATTCTCAAGCGCGTTATCCGTGCTGCGCCACCGTTGCAAAAAATCCCGACCACCGCACACGCTGGCGGCAACCTGCAACAGGGTCGTTTTCCCGGAACTGCTCCCGCCGTAAAAATTAACCCCCCCGGATTCAGCCCCGACAATATCGAGCAAGGGCGAGGCAAAGGCGCTGGAAACGGCAAATAACAGGCGGGAATTGCCGGAACACAGCCGCCCGACGCCTTCCCGCCATTCCACCGCCGTGCCTTTTACGGCAAAGGCTTGCGCCGCCGCGCCATCGGGTTCATACAGCCATTCATTCGCCGTAACCCCCGATGGGATTATCGCGCCGCCGGGCAGGACGAACACCCGGTAATCCTCGATTAAATGCCACCCGGTACGGGTTGCCGTGCGCACCCGCGCCTTGGGCTGCGCCGTTTGCAGATATGACAAGCAAAGCTGACGGGCATCTTTACCAACCAGCCCCGGCAGGCCGCTATCAAGCAAAACGTCAATGACTTTTAGCCCCTCGCCGTTAAAATGCTGCATGGGTAGCATCAGACGGTGCTCTTGTTTATCGGCGTCTTCCAAGGCAACCAGCAGCCCCCACCCCTGCCCGCAACTGTCACGGCCTTTCGCCAGCACTTCCAGCCGACCGCACAGCCACTTAGGGTCTAGTTCGTTGCCATCCCTATCCTTGCCGAAGTACCAAACACCATTCACGTCAAGCCGGAATTGCGAAGAAGAAGCCGCCCGGCGGCTTTCTTTTGCCGCCGCGCCTGCCCCCGCCCGCGTCCTGCCTTTTGTTGCCTTTTCTGACGCTTTCGGTTCGCTATCCGCCTTCGCTGGTTGTTCTGGTGCAGGGGAACCCGTCAGCGCCGCCAAAATCGCCGCCCTGACAGCTTCCACGCCATGCTTGGAAGCCGCGTCATTAAAGTCAGTTTCCCCGCCCGCCCGCTCACCCTCAAAGGCAGGAACGGCAACCACGCCCCCAACGGCCTGCGCCGCTTCCCGCGCCTTGGTCAGCCCCGGATTGCCTTCAGTCTGCCAGTCATCATCGGAGCAAAGAACGATTTTCAATGCCGGATACTTGCCATGCAACGCCTTGGCGACTTCCAGAAGATTCCCGGCGTCAAAGGCCACCGCAACGGCATGCCCCGTTGCCTCATAGAGGCTAGCCGCCGTCGCGTATCCCTCGCAAAGGCACAGCACGCCGTCAGGCTTTCCGATAGCATAAAAACAGCCCCGCTTGCGCCCGCCTGTCTTAAACCGCTTCGCGCCCTCCGAATCAATGAATTGCAGGCTGTGCAGCACCCCGGAAGCATCCCGCAAGGGAACCACCAGCCGCCCGTTAGTCACACGCAACCCGTGCGACCTGACGCCCTTGCGCCGCAAATAGGGATGGTCATCGCTGGCAGGCTGCGCCTGATTCCAGACATGGGCGCACACGGCACGCGCCTCTTTCTGACGGCTTGCGGCCTCATCCTTGCGCTTTTGCCGGGCAGCCTGAATTGCCGCCTTTTGAGCGACCTCTTCAGCCGGGGTCAGCCCCCGCCCGACATCCGCCCGCCAGTCCTCCCAGCCCAGCCCGTCACGCCAGTTCTGAAACCCGCCCGCCGGAACGCCGTCAAGGTGCAGCACGTAGCTCGCATCAGATTTACCGCGCCTGTCTTCCACGTCGCACCGGTGCAGCAGGCCATCGGCGACAATCTCATCAGCAACAATCCCCCGCCGCACCAATGCCGCTCTAAATTGCTCAATCGGGTCGGTCACGATTAACCCTCTTCAAATGCTGCTTGAATACGGGATAAACATACCCGGATTTGCGCCAATTCCGATTCGTCACAGGTTTTTTTACGCGCAATGGAAAAGGCTAACCCGGCCAGCGACAACGCCTCAAACCCGATAAGATGAAGCTCATCAAGAGAAATTGGCAGGGTTTGGACGGGGTTACTCATGATTTACCCCCTTTGGATTCAATCAGGGCGCGAATGTCCTCAACCCGCCAGACGGTCACGTTAGGGGAAAGTTTTACAGGTTTTGGGTAGTAACCTGCCCTGACGCCCTCCCACAAGGTCGATTTTCCAACAGGGATAAAGCAAAGCACTTGCTTCAGGCGTAAAAAGCCTGTTTCGGGTAGTTGTTGCATCGTAATTTCTCCTATGGAGTTATCCCGCTCGAAATGAGCCGGTACGATGCAAACTTAAACCGTCCGGGTATCCCCCCTGCAAGTGTCCCCCCCTACCATTTTTTAGGGTATACCCCATAGGGGATACCCTGATACCAGTATTAACGGGATTCTCAAGAGGGTGTCCCCTATGGAGCGTATCGAACCCCCCCCACCTTAAGAAGCCGCTCCCATACCCTATTAAACACCTTGCGTGAAGAAAATACCCTTGTTTCGCCCTGCACGGCTAGCCACACCGCATTTTTAATCCCTGCCTTACCCGACAAATAGTCCGGCAAACAGAGAGGCTCACAACCCTTTTCACGCAGCACTTGCAATATTCTGTCCTCTTGCGCCTTAGCTCTCGATATTGGAGTTATTTTTTCCTCATTTTTACCGCCATCGGCCTGCACCACCAGCCCCGCCATTTCAGGGGGAATTGACAAGCTCTTTTCCGCCGCTTTCAGCACAACATCCACAAGCATCACCCATACGGGTTTACTCCCGCGTTCAGCAGGTGGAAACCACGAAGCAATCAAATCACACCGCTTTGATACATCGCCCCCATAAACATCCCCCGACGGCTCTATGCCAAGCGTTAAACAAGCGGCATCCCGGATTTTCACATAATCCCGTTTAAGCCAGTTATCCCAATCAGGAACAACAGCCCTTGCCGCCCTATCCGCCGCTTCCCGCTTCGGGCGTTCGAGACATTCCCTCTCGCCCGGTATGCCGATAAATTCATTACGCCAAAAGTCCTTACCAAGCATTTTACGCACCTTTTACGCTTTCCTTTATTCAGAAGCCGCGCCAGCCGGGTAAGGATTCCCCGGTTTTCGCCCCGTCGGGCTAGGCGCGGCAAACTTGTTACCCTCTCAACCTGATTACGTTGGATTCCGCCAGACGTTCTTCCACATCGTCTATTCTAGGGTTCGTCGCATCAATTATGCGCTTCAGTTCCGTCAAAAGAATCCGCGCTGCGTCACGCTCGTTTTGGGAAATTTTAATGCGAGGACGGCCATCAAACCCCCAACCCCCGTAAATTATCCTCGATATTTTTTCCAAATCTAAAAGCACAAGTACCTTCCATTGCTCTGCAAAATTATTATCAACAGCACGGGCTTTCTTTGCTTCTGCCCATGCTTGTTGCTGGTACTTAATTTCCCATTCTCTATATGCGCGCGCCCGCTCATCGGCCTTTCTTTTTCGCCGCGCCCGTTCTTCATCCCCTGTGCGATGCTTGATTACAGATATTTCCAACCCCAAGCATCTTTTAACCGAAAAAATGCCTTGTTGACGAAAGGCATATGACAATCGGTTTCCCGACCCTTCACCAACAACAGTAAACCCGCCCCCAGGCTTCACTACTATTTGCCGTGCGCGCTCGCCAAGACCATCCACCCACCCCGGAAAGATCAGCCCGGCTGCAAGCAGGTCATGTTCAGTACCACGATACTCAATTTCGCCGTCACAGTCGGAAATAACCGAAATTGAAGCCGGTAAATTACGATTATTCATCATTTTTATCTCCTTTTTCATAATGCCAGATACATCAGGCTGCATTCCCTCGAAGCGGTATCACATCCGCCCCGACCCTGAGCCGGTCAAGGTAATCCGCCCATGCCTGCATCATTTCACGCCGCTCTTTCAAGAAGCGGGTTCTGTTATAGGCCTCGCCAAGCGAATCCGGCACCCGGTGCGCCAATTGATGCTCAATAATTTCAGCCGGAAAGTGCAGTTCTTCAGCCAGCAGGGTTCTAGCCATTGCCCGGAAACCGTGCCCGGTCATTTCAGTTCTAGTGTCATACCCCATGCGGGTTAAAGCGGCATTGATGGTGGAATTGCTGATGCTCTTTTGAGGGTCACGCCCCGGAAAAACGTGCGCCCCGTGTCCAGTCAAGGGGTAAATTTCCTGCAAGAGCGCCACCGCCTGACGCGCCAAAGGGACAAGATGGTTCGTCCGCGTTTTGCTGGCAACATAGCGCCATTCCGCCCGCTCAAAGCTAATATCCGCCCATTTCGCAGCCCGCAATTCGCCGGGACGCACAAATACCATTGGAGCCAGCAACAGCGCCGCCCGTACCGTGTATAGCCCTTTGAATTCAGAGATAGCCCGCAGCAAGCGCCCCACCTCTTTCGGGTCAGTAATCGCCGCCATGTGCGTATGTGTCAACGGCTGTAGCGCCCCCCGCAGGTCAGGGCAGGGGTCACGTTCTGCACGTCCCGTCGCAATGGCAAAGCGCATGACAAGCGATATGGATTCCTTCGCCCTGTGCGCCGTGTCGATAACGCCCCGACTTTCAATGCGCCGCAGCACTGCCAGCACAAGAGGCGCGGTCACGTCAGAAACCGGCACGCCGCCAAGCCAAGGGAACACGTCATTTTCAAGGCGAGCAATCACCTTGCGGTAATGGCTTTCGGCCTTGTCTGTTTTCCACTTCTCAAACCATTCCCGCGCCAGCACCTCAAAACTGTTCGCCGCCCGCACCTGCTTTGCCGTCTTCTGCGCCTTCTTGACTTCGCCGGGGTCAACACCATTCGCCAGTAACTTGCGGGCTTCGTCACGGCGTTCTCTGGCGTCTTTCAGGCTGATGTCGGGATACTTGCCAAGGGCAAGTAACTTCTGCTTGCCCTCAAAGCGGTATTGCATCCGCCAAAGCTTGCCCCCGGCAGGGGTAACGAACAGATACAGCCCCTTCTCATCCGCTAGCTTGTAGGGCTTTGCAGCGGGCTTAGCGTTCTTGATTGCGGTATCAGATAACGGCATTTGATGGTATCCACTTCTGAAAAAGACTGAATAACATCAAAAATACCATCACAAAAAGGCGGATGTCAATGGATGTTCTCGTACCGTACCGGACAAGAAAAAGCCCGGAAACCGCGTAGTTACTGGGTTTTCCGGGCTTCTTTGGATGTCTTCGGATAATGAAATGGTGGAGAAGAGGAGGATCGAACTCCCGACCTCAGCATTGCGAACGCTGCGCTCTCCCAACTGAGCTACTTCCCCGACGAGGGCGCATTCTACGACAGTCGGACGGAAGACGGAAGACGGGCGGTGTTGTCAGGCGTTTTTAGACTTGTCCGGTGTTGTAGTTTTGGGATTGTCCGCTTTATGAGCGGCGCCTGGCGGACGTTCAGGCGACCGGCTTCACTGGTGGTATGACTTTCCTGTCCTCCCTGTCGTCATCGACCAACTTCCCTGGCCCGTGAAAGACGCCTGAGCGGCAAGCAGGGGATGCAACACATACAGGTATTTTTTCAGGCGCACGCTTTCTGTGTGCAGATGGCCGCGACAATTCTTTTGCGCCATGTGCAGGTAATGGTAATGCCCCTGATGGACGAAAAATAATCGCTCGCCAGCGTTTGCAGGCGAGCGAAAGTTTCCGGCGCGGCAAATCCCCAGGCGCGGCTACCGGATTCGCAGGCATAAAACACCGTGACCGCGTGCTGACGCTCGATTTCGGACAGGGCGGCCAGAACGTCGGCGCGAATGCCATCCTCAACCGGATGGGCGCTGCGGCGTTTGAAGCGGGCGGGCATGAGTGGTTTCTTTCAATGCGTGCTTGTGGAATGCATGGTGACGCTGTTACCACTTTTTTCCTGCTGGTGTAGATATGGGTGTCTATCGTCAAAGTTCAGCGGCAGACAAAAGCGTAGCTTTTGACTGCCCGCTGCAACGCAGTGTTAGGCGGTGGAGCTTGGCTACAGCCTTGTTTGCGGGCAAGGTCTTGAACCGGCTTTGTGAAAAACCACGCACGCCAGAAGTAAATGCGCTGGTGGTTTCAGCGTTTTGACATGAGTTCAAGCCGCCCCCCTTCAAGCTTGAACATCATTGGCGATCCCTTCGCTGAAGGCGCCCAACCCAGTTCAATGGCTCTGAGAATCCAGTTGCTGACGTCGAAAGGGATAACCGGACGTACCTCAACCGTTGCCCAGTCTTGAGGGTGTGGATAATCAGTGACGATCACCGCAGTTGTACCAGGCTCATGCAATAGATCAATAGCGACATGCAAACAGCCAATTCCATAGTCGGCTTGCGAATAAGTGGCTTTTTTTCGGATGAGCCAGCGGTACTCGTAGCCTTCGACGGAGATTTTGCGTGATCCGGTTTTGGGGATTGCCATGGTAAGGACGGTTTGAGTGTCTTTTGCATGCCTAACGCCTGAATTAAACGCCGCGAAGCGGCGTCGGCTTGAATGAACTGTCAGGTCTTTTTGAGATAGGGCCGCAGCATGAGCGCGAACACGCCCCAGCCCAGATACTCGCGTGTATAAGTGGCGTGGCGCTCAGGCTCCGAAGTCAGTCTGGCTCGAACCTCCTCCGCCAACTCATCGTCAGGATTGGCTTCAAGCCATCGGCGCATGGTGAGCCATTTGGCCGCCTCGTACCTGTCCCAACCGTCCTGATTGGCCAGAACCATCTCTACAACGTCATAACCGAGCTTGCCGAAAGACGCGATAAGTTCTGGAAGCAGGAGAAAGTCGGAGATTGAGTTGGCAAGACACCTTTTGGCAATCTCTTCTGTTGGTGGCAATTGCCGCCAATAAGGCTCACCGATCAGGATGATTCCGCCAGCGCGCAGGCTGCGTGCCAGAAGCTCGATGGCGCCAGCGACGCCTCCGCCAATCCAGGTGGCCCCGACGCAAGCCACTACATCGGCTTTCTCATCAGCGACGTAACCCGCTGCATCGCCATGAATGAACTTGACTTGATGGGCAACACCGAGTTCTTCGGCACGCCGTTTCGCCTGCCCGGTGAACAACTGGCTCATATCGATGCCGGTGCCGACAATGCCGTGATCGCGCGCCCAGGTGCACAGCATCTCGCCCGAACCACTGCCAATGTCGAGCACTCGTGCTCCCGACTCCAGACGCAACGCCGCGCCGAGAGTGGCGAACTTGTCGGGCGTGAACGGATTATGGATGCGGTGCGCGCTTTCCGTGATGTTGAATATCCGTGGGATGTCCATTGCGTAAATTTCCTTACCTGGCTTTGTGAATCATGATCCTGTTGCCATCCCGATCCAGAATAATGCTCATTGGTTTTCCTCAAGGTGTCGTGGCGACTGTTCTGAAGCCTGACTTCTTATTCGTAGCGCATCAACAAATGGAAGCCCGCGATTTGACCGCCGACATCTTCCCTGCCACGAACACCGCGCCCGAATCGTACATCCGCCCTGCCGGGCACGGCAAACTTTCTTGTCAATCCCCCGGATTCGCGCGCACAATGCCGTGCTCCGTCACGCCCACCCTATTCTGACAAGGGATATAAACATGACTACCCTGCGTTCCTCGTTTTACACCATTGGCAATCTGATTACAGAAACCGAGCTGCTTACGGCGCATCTTGAGCATTTCAAAAACGCCAGAGAAGGCCGGGATGAAAGAGTTTTCGCTTTAGTCCATCAGGCCGGTGAAACCCTGCGCGCGCTCATGGATGAACTCGTAACCATCCGGCTCAGGCTGGAAGACTGACGCGCAGGTCGCTGCTTCACGGCCTCTGCCCGCCGCCGTCCTCCGCTCCGTTTGCTGCACCGTCTTCCGGTTCTTCCATCGGCACAAACGAAAACACGCCGTTCACCAGCCCGAACGTGCCCAGTTGAGTGCCCAGACCATTCGGCAGGTCTTCGTCCACTTCATCCATCCGGGCAAAGCCTTCGCAGGTGCGGGTTTCGGTGACGTACAGTTCGTTGCCGATTTTCAGGATGTAAGTCCCTTCCCCCGGTCGCAAAAGCCAAAGCTCGATGTGCGCCCTCGGGCTGGCTTTCTGGATGGCGTGCCGACGTTGGCAATCGGGCAGGCGGCTGACCACCACGGCGAGATTGACCTGCTTTTCCCAAAACATGTTTTCGCGCACGATGGAAATGGAATGCGACTGTAGCCCGCCAACCAGATAGGCCGCGCCGTCATTGGTGCAGCCGGACAGCATGGGCAGGAACAGCAAACAGCATAACAGGCGTCGCATGGCAGTCTCCTTTTTTATGCCAGTATTTTCCAGGACAGCGTTTTGCCCGCCGACAGGGAAATCAGGGGCGAGGCATCCCTGCCATCGCCACAAGGATAAGACATTGGCGCGGTTTCCGGCGCTTTAATCAGGGTGATTTTTTCGCGGTTCCGGGGCAAGCCGTAGAAATCGGGGCCATGAAAGCTGGCGAAGGCTTCCAGTTTTTCCAGCGCGCCCGCCTGTTCAAAGGCTTCGGCGTACAGTTCCAGGGCGAAGTCGGCGGTATAGCACCCGGCGCAACCACAATCGGCTTCCTTGACGTTTTGCGCGTGCGGGGCGGAATCGGTGCCCAGAAAAAATTTCGGATTGCCGGAAATCGCTGCTTCCACCAGCGCCATCCGGTGCGTTTCGCGCTTTAACACCGGCAGGCAATACCAGTGCGGGCGCAGCCCGCCCCGGAAAATGGCGTTGCGGTTGTAGAGCAGGTGATGCGCGGTCATCGTGGCGGCGACGTTGGCGCTGGCCTGACGCACGAACGCGGCCGCGTCGCGCGTCGTGATGTGCTCCATGACGACTTTCAACTGCGGGAAACGGGCAAGCAGCGGCGTCAGCACGCGGTCGATGAATGCTTTTTCGCGGTCGAAAATATCCACCTCCGGGTCGGTGACTTCGCCGTGCACCAGCAACGGCAGACCCAGACGCTCCATCTCGGCCAAAACGCCGTAAGCCTTTTCGATGCGGGTAAGCCCCAGGTCGGAATTCGTGGTCGCGCCCGCCGGGTAGAGTTTCACCGCCTTGACAAAGCCGGACGCGACCGCCCTGCCGATTTCATCCGGCGCGGTGTTGTCGGTGAGATAGAGCGTCAGCAGGGGTTCAAAGTTCAGGCCCGGCGGCAACGCCGCAAGAATGCGCTGCCGGTAGGCGGCAGCCTGTTCCACGTTCGTCACCGGTGGTTTCAGGTTGGGCATGACGATGGCGCGGGCAAACCGGCGGGCGCTGTGCGGCAGAACGGCGGCCAGCATCGCGCCATCACGCAGATGCAGATGCCAATCGTCGGGGCGGGTCAGGGTAAGGCGCATGAAGAATCAAACCTGTCATTGGATGAATTGAAAATTTTAACGCCGCCATTCCAGCGCGCGGGCGTAAAGCGCGTTTTTCGCCACGCCGGTGATGGCGGCCGCCAGTTTCGCGGCCTGTTTTACGGGCAGATTTTCCGCGAGCAACAGTTTCAGGATGCGCTCGGCTGCATGCGTGTCGCTTGCAACCGGCGCGCCGGAAACGATGAGCACGAATTCCCCTTTCTGACGCATCGGGTCGGCGGCAAGCCACTCCGCCGCCGCGCCCAAAGGCAGGCTGTGGATGGACTCGAATTGTTTGGTCAGTTCGCGGGCGATGACCAGCGTCCGCTCCGCGCCCAAGGTGGCGACCATGTCGCCCACGCTTTCCAGCACGCGGTGCGGCGCTTCGTAAAACACCAGCGCATGGGGCAATGTCGCCACTTCCATCAGGGCCTTTTGCCGTTGCCCCGGCTTTGCGGGCAGAAAACCGTAAAACAGCCAGTGTGCATCTTCCAGCCCGGAGGCGGAAAGCGCGGTCGCGGCGGCGCAAGGGCCGGGCAGGGGAATCACCTTGACGCCCGCCGCGCGGACGTGGGCGACGATGCGCGCGCCGGGGTCGGAAATGCCGGGCGTGCCCGCGTCGGAGATTAAGGCGACCGCTTCGCCCGCCGCCAGACGCGCGAGCACCTGTTCCGCCGCCGCGCGTTCGTTGTGTTCGTGCGCCGCCATGAGCCGGGCGCGGGAACCCAGGTAGGTTAAAAATGGCGCGGAGTGGCGGGTGTCTTCCGCCGCCACCCAGACGACCTCGCGCAACACGGCGCGGGCGCGCTCGCTGATGTCGGCGAGATTGCCCAGAGGCGTGGGAACTACATACAATGGCGCGAATTTTTCAGGCATATGAGGATGGCAAGGGTGGGAATCATCAAAAACTGGCTCGCCCGGTGGACACAATTCCGTAAAGATAGCACGGCGCGGGACACGGATGGCGCGCGCGCCGAAACACTGGCGGCACGCTATTTGCAGGCGCGGGGAATTTCCATCGTGCAACGCAATTTTCGGGTGCGTGGCGGCGAAATCGACCTGATCGCCCGCGATGGCGACATCACGGTTTTCGTGGAAGTCCGCCTGCGCCGTTCGGCGGTTTTCGGCGGCGCGCTCGCCAGCATCACCCCCGGCAAGCGCCGCCGCCTGATTCTGGCGGCGCGGTGCTGGCTGACGCGCGCACACAAACGGGGCGGACGCCTGGGCAACATCCGCTTCGATTATGTGCTGCTGGATCAACTTTCACCCGATGGCATTGAATGGATCAGGAATGCGTTTACGATGGATTGAAGCCGCCCTCCTGTTCTGTTGCCTCGCCTGCGCCACCGCCTTCGGCCAGATACAGGAACCCGTGCAGGAACCCGCGCGGGAACACATCCGCATGCTGGTGCAATCCTCGCCACTGGCGGGCAGCCAGTTTCACGCCCTCGCCCGCCTGCACGCGGACATGCGTCTGGGCGACGCCCTGACGCTCGTGCGCGAGCCGGAAAATCCCTACGACGCCAAGGCCATTCGGGTGGAATGGCGGGGGCAGAAACTGGGTTACGTGCCGCGCCGTGAAAATCGCGCCGTGGCGGCGGCGATGGATCGGGGCGAAATTCTGGGCGCCCGCATCTCCCGCCTGCAAGCCGACGCGCCCGACCCCTGGCAGCGCCTGGAATTCGAAGTGTGGCTGGAGCTGTGAGCACATTAAAAGTCTCCCGCTCCGAGCTACGCCATGCACACAAGTTTATTGTCATGAAATGGTCATGGGAAGACGTCATTGACGGGTAACGCCGCATCGGTAGGCGCGGCGAAGAAACGGGGCCGTTCCGGGAGCGCGGGGCAGAAGCCCCGCAGGGGTGGCAAAGCGGGGCGGAAGCCCCACGCTCCCGGACAACCCCGCCCACGCTGGCGTATACTTGCGCCCTTTTCATTTTCTCCCGTCGCAGACATGAATACATCCCGCATTGGTTTTGTTTCTCTCGGTTGCCCCAAGGCTTCCAGCGACGCCGAGCAGATTCTGACCCGCCTGCGGGCCGAAGGCTACCTGATTGCGCCGACCTACAATGATGCCGATCTGGTGGTGGTCAATACCTGTGGCTTCATCGACGCCGCCATCACCGAATCGCTGGAGGCCATTGGCGAAGCGTTGCAGGAAAACGGCAAGGTCATCGTCACCGGCTGCCTTGGCGCGCGGGAGCATCTGGTGCTGGCGGCGCATCCGCAAGTGCTGGCGGTCACCGGCCCCCATGCCGCCGATGAGGTCATGGCGGCCATCCACCGGCATCTACCGCCCGCGCACGACCCGTTTGCGTCACTGGTTCCGCCGCAGGGCATACGCCTGACCCCCGACCATTTCGCTTACCTGAAGATTTCCGAAGGCTGCAACCACGCCTGCACCTTTTGCATCATCCCCTCCCTGCGTGGCCCGCTGGTTTCCCGGCCTGTCGGCGATGTGCTGGAAGAGGCGCGTAAACTCGCCGAAGCGGGCGTCAAGGAATTGCTCATCATTTCACAGGACACCAGCGCCTACGGGGTCGACCTCAAATATCGCACGGGCTTCTGGGGCGGCAAACCCGTCAAAACCCGCCTGAAGGAACTTTGCGAGGCGCTGGCCGGTTTTGGCGTCTGGGTGCGGCTGCATTATGTTTATCCCTATCCCGCAGTCGACGACCTGATTCCCCTGATGGCGGCGGGCAAAATCCTGCCCTATCTGGATGTGCCTTTCCAGCACGCCAACCCGCGCATTCTCGCGGACATGAAGCGCCCGGCGGCGGCGGAAAACATGCTGGCGCGCATCCGTCGCTGGCGGGAAATCTGTCCGGGAATCGTCATTCGCTCCACCTTCATCACCGGCTTTCCCGGCGAAACCGAGGCGGAATTTCAGGAATTGCTGGATTTTTTGCAGGCCGCGCGCCTGGACAGAGTGGGCGCGTTCGCCTATTCCCCCGTGGACGGTGCAACCGCCAACCGCTTGCCCGGCCTGCCCCCCGAAGCGGAACGTGAAGACCGCCGCCGCCGTTTGATGGAATTGCAGGAAGACATCAGCGCCGAGAAACTCGCCGAAAACATAGGCCGGGAAATCACCGTGCTGGTGGACGCCGTCGACGAGGAAGGCGTCATGGCCCGCAGCCAGGGCGACGCGCCGGAAGTCGACGGCATGGTGTACATCGACGACTGCTTCGACGCCGAACCGGGAGATTTTTTGCGGGTTCGCGTTGTGGATGCCGACGCGCATGACCTTTACGCGGTTCCGGCCTCTGGAGATGAGGCGTAAAAACAACATAAGCCATAACGCGTCAGGCAGGCCTCGCGTCTGCCCTGCACTACTCACGCATGACGGGCGATATAAGCCTTGATCGTCTCCGCATCCGCCGCCATGACCTCCACCTTTTGCGGCAGGCTTTCAAGCCCCGTCAGCGCGGCGGGACGTTCCGGTTCGTGCCCCAGCGCGATGCGTAGCGTTTCGGCAAATTTCGCCGCCTGCGCGGTTTCCAGCACCAGCAAGGGCACGTCTGCGGGTTGGGGATGCGCCTCCGCCACGTTCAGCCCGTCAGCGGTGTGGGGGTCGATTGTCACGCCGTAACGCTCGTATGCCGATTTGATCGTCGCCAGCCGGTCGGCGTGCGTGCTCCTGCCGGAGGTAAAGGCAAAGCCGGACAACCGGGAGGCATACGGCGTGCCGGAAAGGTCGAATGCCTCCCCCCGCTCGACCCTGGCCCAGAGTTCGCGCACCACGACCGAATCGCGTTCGACAAGATCAAAGACAAAGCGCTCAAAATTGGATGCCCTGGAAATATCCATCGAAGGACTGGAGGTCACATACGTTTCTCTGGAACTGCGGGGACGGTAAACGCCCGTTTTGAAGAATTCGTCCAGCACATCGTTTTCGTTGGTCGCCAGCACCAGTTGGCTAATGGGCAAACCCATCCGGCGGGCAATGTGTCCGGCGCAGATATTGCCGAAGTTGCCGGACGGCACGCCAAACGCAACCTGCTGGTCATTGCTCCGGGTCGCGGCAAAATAGCCCTTGAAATAGTAGACGATTTGCGCCAGCACCCGCGCCCAGTTGATCGAATTGACCGCGCCGATTTTGTATTTCGCCTTGAATTTTGCATCGTTGAAAACGGCTTTGACGACATCCTGCGCGTCGTCAAACATGCCGGTAACGGCGATATTGAAAATGTTGGCCTCCTGAAGCGCGTACATTTGCGCCCGCTGAAAAGCGCTCATTTTGCCGTGCGGCGAGAGCATGAACACTTTGATCTGGTGTTTTCCACGCATGGCGTATTCGGCTGCGGAGCCTGTATCGCCGGAGGTCGCGCCCAGAATGTTGATCGTCTCGCCGCGCTTTTCCAGCACGTATTCAAAGAGATTGCCGAGCAACTGCATCGCCATGTCCTTAAAGGCCAGCGTCGGGCCGTTGGAGAGTTCCAGCAGGGCAAGCCTGCCTTTTTCCAGCCAGTAAAGCGGCGTGATGTCCGCCGCCACTTCTCCTTTGCGTGTAAAACCATAGGTCTCTGCGGTGTAGGTTTGATCCAACAACATCTTCAGGTCGGCGGCGGGAATGTCGTCGATATATTTCGAGAGAATCGCCAACGCCAGATCCGCGTAAGAAAGGCCACGCCACGCATCGAGTTCGGCGCGGCTCACCACGGGATAACGCTCCGGCAGGTACAAACCCCCATCCGGCGCAAGACCGCCCAGAAGAATGTCACAAAAGGGAAGCGCGGGAGATTGCCCACGAGTAGAGATATAGCGCATGGCAGCAAAACCGGAAAAAACGGAAAGGCCGCGATTTTACCCCGCATACAAGGATTTTGCCTGATGAGAATGCCGCTTCCCCAGGGCAATCGCACGAATGCCTTCAACATAACACCCGGCGCGAAGCGCCGCTAAATTTTTCCCTTGTGGGAGAGGGGGGCAGCGCACAGAAGACCAGGTCGTGACGTAGCAGGTAGGGCGGTAGCAGGTAGGGCGCTTTCTCCGAAAGCGCCGTCGTTAACGCCCGGCGCGCTCGGAGAGCGCGCCCTACCAAAGCGCCCTACCAAAGCGCCCTACCAAAGCGCCCTACCAAAGCGCCCTACCAAAGCGCCCTACCAAAACCCTGCCAAAGCGGGTTGC
>JAISRR010000073.1 GCA_031273565.1 Zoogloeaceae bacterium
CGCTCAATTTTTTCCACGTCAGGCCACGGGTGTTGAGCAGCGTTTTCCAGTCGCTGCGGGCAATCCATCCCGGCAGGCAGTCGGAAGCCACGCCCGCTTTCCTGTAATCGATGAATTCAGGATTGATCCCCTGCTCCGCCAGCCAGCGCGTAGCTTTCTTCATGGTGTCGCAGTTTTTGACGCCATAGATGCGAATGGCGTGTTCGCGCAAGTGTTCGGACATAGGAGCACGGAAATGGAAATGGGAGAGAACGGATTTTAACCGTTATCTCCCGGAATTTTCCTGTGCCGCGCGCAAACCGGAACGCTCGCGAGGAAAAAACTCCGCCACCCCGCGAGATCAGAAGTTTATTTGCAGTTACTCTGCACGGACTGACGCGCGGCGGCAATGCCCTGCTGGCGCTGCTGGTCGTTGAGGTAGAACGTTTCGCCGTTTGGCAGGCGCTGCTTGATGCGCTCGCCGGATTCCAGCAATGCCAGATGTTGCCTGGCCCGCTCGCAATTGGCCTGATTACGGCTGGCGGCTGCTTTTTCCTGAGCCGCCTTGTCCGCCGCTTCTTTTTGTTCCTGTTGCCGCTTTTTGAATTCCAGTTCCTGATCGGCCACGCTCCTGGGCGCGTCGACTGCGCCGCGTGCGGTGGGAGGCGCTTGCTCTACCTGTGGAACCGGCTTGCCGGAACCGGGCTGCGGACTATCGGAAATGACGGTGTTGCCCTGGGCGTCTTTCCATTTATAGACCTCGGCATGAGCGGGCAAGGTCACGGCAAGAACAAACAGGACGGAAAAAATCAGGCGAGTCTGCATGGCAAAACCTCTTATCTAAGTAGCAATCAACAAAAACCACGGGATGAATCGATAGCGAACACGTTGTATAATACCGCTTTATGAGCTTGGATTAAAGGCTATGCAATTATTGCAAAAAGCACTGACGTTCGATGATGTTCTTCTGGTTCCCGCGCATTCCCGGATTTTACCCCGGGACGCCAGTCTTGCCACCCGTCTGACCCGCAATATTATTCTGGAACTGCCGCTGGTTTCCGCCGCCATGGATACCGTGACGGAAGGCCGTCTGGCGATTGCGCTGGCGCAGGAAGGCGGCATCGGCATCATTCATAAAAACATTTCCGCCAGCGCCCAGGCCGCTGAAGTGTCCAAAGTCAAGCGCCATGAATCCGGCATTCTCAAGGATCCGATCACGGTCGCCCCCGACATGAGCGTGGAAAAGGTGCTGGAACTGTCGCGCCAACACCACATTTCCGGTTTTCCCGTCGTGGATGCCTCTGGCCGGGTCGTGGGCATTGTCACCAACCGCGATCTGCGTTTCGAGACCAACCTTGCCCAGCCGGTAAAAGCCATCATGACGCCACAGGCGCGTCTGGTAACGGTCAGGGAAGGCACCAGCGTCGAGGAAGCCAAGGAACTGTTGCGCACGCACCGGCTGGAGCGGGTTCTGGTGGTCGACCCTGATTTTCGCCTGCGCGGTCTCATCACCGTCAAGGACATCACCAAGGCCACCGAACACCCCAGCGCCAGCAAGGATGAAGCCGGGCGTCTCCGGGCAGGCGCGGCGGTGGGCGTGGGCGCGGGCACCGAGGAACGGGTTCGCCTGCTGGTCGAAGCCGGCGTGGACGTGATCGTCGTGGATACCGCTCACGGGCATTCCCAGGGCGTTCTGGACGGCGTTCAATGGGTCAAGAAAAATTTCCCGCAGGTGGAAGTCATCGGCGGCAATATCGCCACGGCGGACGCGGCCCTCGCGCTGGTGGACGCGGGCGCGGACGCGGTCAAGGTGGGCATCGGCCCCGGTTCCATCTGCACCACCCGCATTGTGGCGGGCGTGGGCGTTCCCCAGATCACCGCCATCCAGAATGTTTCCGAAGCCTTGAAAGGCACAGGCGTCCCCATGATTGCCGATGGCGGCGTCCGCTATTCCGGCGACATTGCCAAAGCCATCGCCGCCGGCGCGGATACGGTCATGCTGGGCGGCCTGTTCGCGGGTACGGAAGAAGCGCCGGGCGAAGTGGAGTTGTTTCAGGGCCGCTCCTACAAATCCTATCGCGGCATGGGGTCGCTGGGCGCGATGCAGGCCGGTTCCGCCGACCGCTATTTTCAGGATGGCGCGGCCAATGTCGACAAGTTCGTACCCGAAGGCATTGAAGGCCGCGTCCCCTATAAAGGTTCCGTGCTGGCCGTCATCCATCAATTGATGGGCGGCCTGCGCTCTTCAATGGGCTACATGGGCTGCGCCTCTATCAAGGAAGTGCACGAACGCGCCGCTTTCATGGAAATCACCGCCGCCGGCGTGCGCGAATCGCATGTGCACGACGTGCAGATTACCAAGGAAGCGCCGAATTACCATGTGGAATAATCTCCATGTCTGTCATTATGTTGCCGTATCGGGTGCTTCCGGAAATTCTGTGCGCCGCTGGTCGCAGTCTGGTCGCCGGGCTTAAATGTGCGGGAGGCCACAAGGCAGCAAAAGATCATAGAACGCCTTTTCCCCTTGATGCCGCCTGAACCTCCTTAACGATCTGTCTTCCGTCCCCTGAAACCCTGAACGCAATGCACCAGAAAATCCTCATCCTCGATTTCGGTTCCCAGCTTACGCAACTGATTGCCCGCCGCGTGCGCGAGGCGAAAGTTTTTTGCGAAATTCATCCTTACGATGTTTCCGACGATTTCATTCGTCGCTATAACGCCCAGGGCATCATTCTTTCCGGCGGCCCCAGTTCCGTCACCGAGGGCGACACGCCCAGAGCGCCGCAGGCGGTGTTTGCGTCCGGCGTGCCGGTGCTGGGCAT
>JAISRR010000114.1 GCA_031273565.1 Zoogloeaceae bacterium
GTGCTGCCTTCAGTTCCTCGACCGTCTTTGCATTGGACAAACAGGCTTTCGCCTGATCCAGAAATTCAACCCCACTCGCTCTTCTTCCCATCTCCATGCTCCTTCATTTGAGATGGTAGCATTATTACACTATTGATGTGGAAATGGAATTACCCCCAGCTGGTCGGGCTTCAATGTTACTGCCGCCTATTCCAGCAACGCCCTGCTCCAGGAGAATGGCAACGGCAACAATGGCGACAACCGCGTATTCGCCATTCTGCCTCGCTACACCAATGGCCCGCTTGATGTCGGCATCAATTACCATCGCATCAAGAGCAAGGATAGCGATGCCGTGAAAATCACCAACTGGGCGGTCGGCGGCAGCTACAATTTTGGCGTCGCCAAGCTGGCGGTCATTTATGACCAGAACCGCTGGAGCGATGTTCTGGGCACGGATGGCGACGACCTGAAACTGAAAAGCTGGCTTCTGGGCGCGACCTTTCCTTTCGGGAAAAATGCTGTCCAGGTGTCCTGGACCCAGTCGAAGCTGGATTGGGACAATGACAGCGGAAAAGCCAGGCAACTGGCGCTGGGCTATACCTACGCGCTCTCCAAGCGCACCAATGTTTACGCCGCCATTGCGGATGTGCATAACGACAAGTCGCGCAAAGCCGCGCCTGTCAAGCTGGGCGGACTCGCCGCCGCTTCTTCCGGGGACAGTTCCAATGGAGGAAACGGCTATCAGAACGGTGTCCAGTTCGGCATCAAGCACACTTTCTGAGCAACACGCCGGGATCGAAAACGGGCGCTTCAAGCGCCCGTTTTTTATTTGTCAGGTTGTCAGAAGCTGTTTGCAATCTTTTCTCCGGGAGCGCGGGGTACCAGCCCCACTTTTGACCCGCGCCATGATACTGCCGCCGCTGTTGCGGGGCTTCCGCCCCGCAATGATGAAGCGTCGTCCTGCCACCGTTGTTGCGGGGCAGAAGCCCCGCGCTCCCGGAGAAGATCACAAACAGGTTGTCAGGATCGGCGGGTTCGCGGCGTCAATTCTGCGCCTGGGCGATACGCCCCGGCACCTGAAGCTCAACGAGTTCCCAGCAACGGCGCTTTCCCCGGATATAACCGCGTTGCAACCAGCCGGATAACAGCCGGTTGAGCGTTTCCGCCCGGATGCCCAGCGTGGCGGCCAGTTGCCGTTGATTGACCGGCAGTTCGATAACGCCGTTCTCCTGTCGCGCGCGCAAATTGAGCAGATAGTTCGCCAGACGTTGCGCCGCCGGGGCACGCGCCATCAATTCCACTTCGTCGATGCGTCGGCACAGGCGCTGGCTGGCGCGCTGACGTACGCTGTCTGCGCGGGGTGTTTTCTGCTTGGCGCGTGCGGCCTCATTCCGGTTGCGACCCGCTATGCCGAATCACGCGCGGCAGACGCAGGCAGCATGTGGCGGCGTTTTGGCATCGGCATCCGTTTCATCCGTCAGCGCCCCATCATTCTGGGCGCCATTTCGCTCGACCTTTTCACCGTGCTGCTGGGCGGCGTGGTGGCGCTCCTGCCCATTTACGCCAAGGAAATTCTCCACGTCGGCCCCGAAGGACTGGGCGCGTTACGCAGCGCCATCGCCATCGGCGAAGTCTCTGCGGGGCTGTGGCTGAGTATGCGTCCCTTCAACCACGCGGTCGGTAAACGGATGTTCATCGCGGTCGCCATTTTCGGCGCGGCAATTTTGGCGGGAACCGGTGAACACCGGCAACGAAAAACTGAGCTTCGCCATCATCATCGCCTCGCCCATCGCATCCTGCCCCACGCCGAATTCCACCGCCCAGTCCGAATCCTTGTCGGCCTGCGCCACGGCAAGCTCCGCTTCCGCCATGCCGACCCGCGCCTGACGGGCGCTCAATTCGGCGGTATCGTCAAAACCGGAGTCAGCATCGGATTCGGCGCGCAATATGGCATCGCTGTTTTCGCGTGGGGTAAAGATGGCTGGACAGGCTCCACCACGTTTCTCCCAACCCCAAAAACACATGAAGGGCGGGCGACCTACTTCAAAAAGCAGAGAGTGGGGCGTTTGCTGTTCAAGAAATGAAAAACGCGACCCTGCATAGTCGCGTTTGTGTGGCTCGGTTGGAAGGTCGAAGCAGCGCCGTTGTCTCCTTACCACGCCCGCAGTCTATGAAAATACCGGAAGAAAAGCAAGAAATAATTCACCATCCGAAAATCAACGCTTTTCACCCGGAAATTCCCGTCCGGAAATCAAACGCGCTGTACTAACGGGCAAACCTGAATGACGCCGTTCCGATACGACAAAGCGCCACCTGCAATACAACAAGATCACCCGGAAAACGCTTGTCCCAAATATGGAGGAGAATCTCCATGCCGACACAAAATGCCGGAGTTGGCGTGTTCAGGATTTTTCTGTATCAACAACCCGCGCGTCTTCGTTTGCGTCCGGCACGAAAATATCCCTGTAGCTCACGTAATAGAAGGCAAAGCAGAGGGACAGGAACAGCGCGATCATGATGAAATAAAGCACACCGGCAAACAGGATCGCCACCGTTTGGGGCAGCAAAAGCATGAGGATTACGATGAAGGTGCCCACGACCGTCGCCACCATCGCGCTGCCCACCATCAGAAACAGGCTGAAGAGCAGGAAGGGACGCCAGTTTTTCAGACAGGCGACAAAGCTGAAGACAATCGCCTTGCCAACCGGCACGTTATCCCAGGCAATCAGCAACGGGGCAAAGTAATACGCCATGAACAGGGGCAGCAAGAGGAGCAGCGCGATCAACTCGACCACCATCACCCACAGAATCACCCCCAGGAAATATTCGGCATCGTCAAGGGTCAGGGTGTCGTTCATTGACGCCACAAACACCCGCAACAAACGCTGCAAATCCAACCCCGCCCACACGACAATACCCGCGACGAGCGCGAACACGATCACCACCGCCAGCATGTAGAGCGCGCCCAGAGCGCATAGCGGCGCCCACCTTGTCTTGAATGGTTGCAGGAAAATTTCCAGCGAAACCGTCTGTCCCTGATCCAGCGCACGATAAATACCGAGAAGGCTCGCCAGCAGCGCAGGCCCCAGCAAGTACAGCACGATGATCATCGGCGCCCCCGCCTGCCAGGGCAGAAATTGGGGCGCGAGGCCAAACGGGGCGACGACCAGCACATATAGAAAAATCGCCCATAAAATGGTTTTGGCATATTGTCGAAACAGCGCAAAGCCTTGCGTCAGCCAGTTTTTGCCATTAACGGCGGGCACAATGTTCATTTTCATGCAATCCATCCTTCCGTTCAATTGGCGAGACCCCAGGGCAGCGCGCCGCCTCTGATCCCTGATTCAAACCACGCAATCCACGTAATATCGTCCATCTTCGCCTTTCACCAGCCCATGTACATCCGTTTCAAATCCCGGATAGGCGCGGTTGAAATCGCGGGCGAATTCAAGGTAGCGCACGATGGTGCGATTGAAGCGTTCGCCGGGAATCAGGAGTGGAATGCCTGGCGGGTAAGGCGTCAGCAGTACGGCGGTGACGCGGCCTTCGAGGTCGCTGATGGGCAGGCGCTCGATTTCGCGGTGCGCCATTTTGGCAAAGGCGTCTGCAGGGCGCATGGCGGGTTCCATGTTGGAAACGTACATTTCCGTGGTCAGCCGCGCCACGTCGTTTTCCTTGTAGACGGCGTGAATCTGTTCGCAGAGGTCTTTTAATCCCACCCGCTCGTAGCGGGGATATTTGGCGACGAATTCGGGCAACACTTTCCAGAGCGGCTGGTTTTTGTCGTAATCGTCCTTGAACTGTTGCAGTGCCGTCACCAGAGTATTCCAGCGTCCCTTGGTGATGCCGATGGTAAACATGATGAAGAAAGAATAGAGGCCGCACTTTTCGACGATAACGCCGTGTTCCGCCAGATATTTGGTGACGATGGCGGCGGGAATGCCACGCTCGGCGAATTCGCCGGAAACATCCAGCCCCGGCGTGATGATGGTGGCCTTGATCGGGTCGAGCATGTTGAAGCCTTCGGCGAGATTGCCGAAGCCGTGCCAACGCTCGCCGGGTTCCAACATCCAGGCTTCGCGCTCTTCAATGCCTTCTTCGGAAAGATCGTCCGGCCCCCAGACCTTGAACCACCAGTGCGCGCCCCATTCCTGCTCCACCTTGCGCATGGCGCGGCGAAAATTCAGCGCCTCGGCGATGGATTCCTCCACCAGCGCGGTGCCGCCCGGCGCTTCCATCATCGCCGCCGCCACGTCGCAGGAAGCGATGATGGCGTATTGCGGCGAGGTCGAGGTGTGCATCAGGTAGGCTTCGTTGAAGACGCTTCTGTCCAGGTGGTTGTTTTCCGCGTCCTGCACCAGAATTTGCGAGGCTTGCGAAAGCCCCGCCAACAGCTTGTGGGTGGATTGGGTGGCGAACACCATCGACTCCCGGCAGCGCGGACGGTCGGCGCCAATGGCGTGATAATCGCCGTAAAACTCGTGAAAGGCGGCGTGCGGCAACCAGGCTTCGTCAAAATGCAGGGTTTCCACCTTGCCATCCAGTTCCGCCTTGATGGCTTCCACGTTGTAGAGAATGCCGTCATAGGTCGACTGGGTGATGGTGAGCACGCGCGGCTTGCCTTTGGCTTCACGGGCAAAGGGATGGGCGGCGATTTTCTTTTCGATGTTTTCCCATTTGAATTCTTCCTTGGGAATCGGGCCGATGATGCCGTAGTTGTTGCGGGTGGGCATGAGGAACACCGGAATCGCCCCGGTCATCATGATGGAATGCAGAATGGATTTGTGGCAGTTACGGTCGACAATCACGATGTCGCCCGGCGCAACGGTGGAATTCCAGACAATCTTGTTGGAAGTCGAGGTGCCGTTGGTCACAAAATACAGGTGATCACAATTGAAAATCCGCGCCGCGTTGCGCTCGGAGGCCGCGACCGGACCGGTGTGGTCGAGCAACTGCCCCAACTCTTCCACGGCGTTGCAGACATCGGCGCGCAGCATGTTTTCGCCAAAAAACTGGTGGAACATCTGCCCGACCGGACTTTTCAAAAACGCCACGCCGCCCGAATGTCCGGGACAGTGCCAGGAATAGGAACCATCGGCGGCATAGTGTGTCAGCGCCCGGAAAAAAGGCGGCGGCAGCGAATCCAGATAGCTCCTGGCCTCGCGCACCACGTAGCGGGCGATAAACTCCGGCGTGTCCTCGTACATGTGAATAAAGCCGTGCAACTCGCGCAGCACATCGTTGGGGATGTGACGGGAAGTGCGGGTTTCGCCGTGCAGGAAGATGGGAATATCCGTGTTCCGAAGGCGGATTTCCTGCACAAAGGCGCGAAGTCCGACAATGGTTTCCTCCGGCTTCTGCAACAGTTCCTCGTCATCGACGGAAAGAATAAAGGCCGAGCCGCGACTTTGCTGCTGCGCGAAAGAAGTCAGGTCGCCGTAGCTGGTCACGCCCAGCACCTCCATGCCCTCTTTCTCGATGGCCTCGGCCAGAACCCGGATGCCAAGGCCGGACGTATTCTCGGAACGAAAATCTTCATCAATGATGATGACAGGAAAATGAAAGCGCATGACGGGTTCAGGGTTCGAAGGACAGAAAACAGAAGACGGAGGACAGGTTCATGTTGCTTGCTCAGATTTTGGGCAGGGTGACGCCGACCTGTCCCTGATATTTGCCGCCCCTGTCCTTGTAGGAGGTTTCGCACACTTCGTCGGACTCGAAGAACAGCACCTGCGCGCAACCCTCGCCCGCGTAAATTTTGGCGGGCAGCGGCGTGGTGTTGGAAAACTCCAGCGTCACATAGCCTTCCCATTCCGGCTCGAAGGGCGTTACATTGACGATGATGCCGCAGCGCGCGTAAGTGCTCTTGCCCAGACAGATGGTCAATACGTTGCGGGGGATGCGGAAATATTCAACAGTGCGCGCCAGCGCGAAGGAGTTGGGCGGAATGATGCAGACCTCCGCCTCGATCTCGACAAAAGACTTCGGGTCAAAGGCTTTCGGGTCGACCACCGTGGAATTGATGTTGGTAAACACCTTGAATTCCGGCGCGCAACGAATGTCGTAGCCGTAGCTGGAGGTACCGTAGGAAACGATCTTCTGCCCGCTCGCCTCGCGCACGAGTTGAGGCTCAAACGGCTCGATCATGCCCTGCTCCGCCGCCATGCGGCGTATCCACCTGTCCGATTTAATCGTCATTAAGCGCCCTTTACCGGGAAAAACAAAGACGCGATTTTACGCGCCTTTTGGAAAACCAATCACTTATGGGTATCCGCGCGGCGCTTCGTATGTACGAAACCCCTGCGCGAATCATACCCATCGGAATCACTTGAGCTGTTCAAGCAGCAACCCGAGGATTTTTCTGGCCGTGTCGGAACGGTCCGCCCCGCCTTCGGCGGACAGGACTTGCACGCGCGTGTTTTCGCCCGTCGCCTGCAAATGGACGCGATACTGCGCTTGCGGCGCAATCTTGTTGTCGCGCTTCCAGAGCCTTGCAAACCAGCCGTCGTCTTTTTTCCGGTTGTCCGTTTCCGGGTCGACATAGCGCACGAAATACAGGCCACGGCTGCGGTCGCGGTCTTCGACGGTAAAGCCGACGCGATCCATGGCCAGACCCACGCGCCGCCAGGCGCGGTCGAAGCGTTCCTGCACTTCCAGCACCCCGGCGCCATCGTCCGACCTGACCAGTCGGGCGCGTTCCTCAACGCTCGCCGAGGCAATCGCCGCTTCGGCGCGGCGCTCATCCGTGCCCAGGCGCACCATCAGGCGACGCAGCATTTCGGCTTCCAGTTCCGGGTCGGAGGCTGCCGGTTGCCAGCGGGTATCCTCCTTGGCGGCGGAGGTGTAAACCTCTTCCATGCGCCGGTGGCTGATGAAAATGTCGGTCGTCCCCGGCTCTGCGCCCGGTTCGAAGCGGGTGCGGAATTTATCCCGCTCACCCGTGGAATAAAGGGCATCCAGAAGTCTGCCCAGCGTGTTGCGGATGAAATCGCTGGGAATGTTGGCGCGATTTTCCGCCCAGTCGGTTTCCATGATGCCCGCTTCCGGCACTTCGGTATTGATGAGAAAACCCAGTTCCTGCCAGAAATCCTTGGTGGAATCCCAGATGCGCTCCGGCTGCGCCTTGACCACCAGCCAACGCTGACTGCCGGCGCGTTCGACGCGGATATTGTCGATTTCCGGCAGAACGCTGGAATTTTTCGCCTGCATTTCGGGGCCGCGTTCGGCATTGTATTCGGAATAGGTGGCGCTGCCCTTGCCGGAAAAATCCGGCACGGCAAAACGGTCATCACGAGCGACCTGGGTCAGGTCCGGCGGCACTTCCAGACTGGGAACGCGGCTGCTTGCGGATTTGTAATCCACCTTTTTGGTTTCGGGAATGATATTGCCCGCGCAACCCGTCAGGGCCGCGCCCAGCAGGGTAAGAAGAAAAATTTGACGCGAATGACGCATGGGATTCAAGACTCCGTGTTAAATCTGAAGATCAGGCCGGAATGCCCGCCAGACGCAAGGCGGCAGTCACTTTTTCCTGTCCGGCGGCGGCAAGCGGTGTGAGGGGCAGACGAATGCCGCCTTCGATCATGCCCAGTTTTTGCACCGCCCATTTGACGGGGATGGGATTGGCCTCGCAAAAAAGATCGCGGTGCAGCCCTTGCAGGCGGAAATGCAATTCCCGCGCCGTTCTGCCGTCGCCAGCGGCAGCGGCGACGCACAACTCATGCATCAGGCGCGGCGCAACATTGGCGGTCACGGAAATAACGCCGTGAAATCCCAGCAGGAGCGCCGCCATCGCCGTCATGTCATCGCCGCTGTAGAGCGCGAAATCTCCGGGCGCGCGGGCAATCAGGTCGGTGGCGCGGTCAATATCGCCGGTGGCGTCCTTGATGCCGATGATGTTGGGAATTTCGGCCAGACGCAGCGCCGTGTCGTTGCTCATGTTCGCCACCGTGCGACCGGGCACGTTGTAGAGCACGAGCGGAATATCCACCGCCTCGGCAATCGCGGCAAAATGCCGGTAGATGCCTTCCTGCCCCGGCTTGTTGTAATAGGGCACCACGGACAGGGTGGCGTCCGCGCCCGCTGCCCTGGCGAAGCGGGAGAGTTCGATGGCCTCCGCCGTGGAATTCGCCCCCGTGCCCGCAATGACCGGCAGGCGACCTGCCGCGTGTTCCACCGTCACCCGGATCAGTTCGCAGTGTTCGTTCATGCTGACGGTGGGCGATTCGCCGCTGGTGCCGACAATCACGATAGCGTCGGTTTTTTCCGCCACATGAAAATCCACCAGCCTGCGCAAGGCGGCAAAATCGAGACTGCCGTCGGCGAACATGGGGGTAACAACAGCGACAAGAGATCCGGTAATCATGGCGGAAAAAGTTTGACAAAAAGGTAGATGATTGTACCCGAAGGGTAACGACTCAGGGGAGCAAGCCTTGCTGGAATTTCCATGTGCTCGCGCACATCTCTTCCAGACTGCGCCCGGCCTGCCATTCCAGCACCCGCGCCGCTTTTTCCGGGTTGGCGTAGCAGGCGGCGACATCGCCGGGTCTGCGCGGCGCAATCCGGTAGGGAACCGCCCGACCGCTGGCCCTGACGAAGGCCGCGACCATTTCCAGCACGCTGTAACCCCGGCCTGTGCCCAGATTGACGGCGTGCCAGCCGGAATGCGCCACCAGCCAGTTCAGCGCCGCCGCGTGGCCTTCAGCCAGGTCCATGACATGAATGTAATCGCGCACACCGGAACCGTCCGGCGTCGGGTAATCGTCGCCGAACACCTGCAATTCCCGCAATTGTCCGGCGGCAACGCGGGCGATATAGGGCATCAGGTTGTTGGGAATACCAGCCGGATTTTCGCCAATCAGCCCGCTCGCGTGCGCGCCGACCGGGTTGAAATAGCGCAGGCAGGCGATATTCCAGGTCGGATCGGCAATCGCCACATCACGCAACATTTCCTCGATATGCAACTTGCAGCGACCGTAGGGATTGGTGACGCTCAAGGGATGCGCCTCATCCAGCGGCAGATAGTGCGGTTCGCCGTAAACCGTGGCGCTGCTGCTGAACACCAGGGTTTTGCAGGCGGTTTCCCGCATGGCTTCCAGCAGGCTGATGGTGCCCTGCACATTGCAGGCGTAATAGTCGATGGGCATCTCCACCGACTCGCCCACCGCCTTCAGTCCCGCAAAATGCACCACGGCGTCGATGGAAAAATCCCGCAATGTTTTGACAAGCGCCGCTGTCTCGCGGACATCCGCCTGGATGAAGGCGGGCTTTGCGCCCGTGATTTGCGCGACGCGGTCAACAACGTCGGCGCTGCTGTTGACCAGATTGTCGAACAGCGCCACGCGATGCCCGGCTTCGATTAACACAACCGCCGTATGACTGCCGATGTAACCGGCGCCGCCGGTGAGAAGGATGTTCATGTAATACTCCGTTCTGTTTCCCTGTCCGCCACTTTCTCAACCTGTTTCGCGTGCAGGCGGGCGTAATGGCCGTTTTGCGCGAGCAGTTCGGCATGTGTGCCGCGTTCGACGATGCGTCCCTCGTCCATGACCAGAATCTGGTCGGCGCGTTCAATGGTGGACAGGCGATGCGCGATAACGAGCGTGGTGCGCCCCGCCATGACTTTTTCCAGCGCGGCCTGGATATGGCGCTCGGATTCGGTGTCGAGCGCCGAGGTGGCTTCGTCGAGAATCAGCACGGGCGCGTTCTTCAGCAGGGCGCGGGCGATGGCGAGGCGTTGGCGCTGGCCGCCGGAGAGCATAACGCCGTTTTCGCCAACGTTGGTGTCAAAGCCTTCCGGCAGGCGTTCGATGAATTCGAGCGCGAAAGCGTCGGCGGCAGCCTGCCTGACTTCATCCGGTGACCGGTCGGCAAGGTCGCCGTAAGCGATATTGTTGATAACCGTGTCGTTGAAAAGACTGACTTGCTGCGTGACCAGGGCGATATGCTGACGCAGGTTGCTCAACCGGTATGTTTCGATGCCCGCGCCGTCAAGCAGGATTTCGCCCTCACTGTGCGCGTAAAAACGCGAAACCAGGTTGGCGAGGGTCGATTTTCCACTGCCGGAACGCCCCACCAGCGCGACCATACGGCCAGGTTCGATGACAAAATTGATGTCGTGCAGCACGGCCTTTTCACTGCCCGGATAGGCAAAGCGCAAATGCCGGATTTCCAGCCGACCCGCCACCCGTTCGCGCGCCAGCGTGCCCAGATCGCGTTCCGGCGCTTCGTCCAGTTGCTCGAAAATGCTGGCGGCCCCGGCAATGCCGCGCTGGATGGTGGAACTGACCTCAGAAAGCTGGCGGATGGGTTTCGGGAGCAGCCCCGCCGCCGTGATATAGGCCACCAGATCGCCCGCCGAAGCGTCACCCCGCAGCCAGAGTACGAGGAACATCAGCACAGACATGGCGCTGTAGATCACCAGTTGCAACAGCGGCGTGTAAATGGCGCTGGTGCGGGTCATGCGCAACTGGCGCGCGCTGTTGCTTTGGCTGGCCTCAAGAAAACGCGCCTTTTCGTAAGGTTCCCCGCCGAAACTCCGCACGACGCGATAGCCCTGTATGGTTTCGGAAGCCACATGGGTGAGATCGCCCATCGCTTCCTGAATCTTGTGGCTCTGCTTTCTGAATTTGCGGCTGGCCATCGTCACCATGAACGCGATCAGCGGCAGGATGGCGAGCATGACCAGCGTGAGTTTCCAGTTCATCCAGATCAGGTAGAGAAAAAGAAACACCACCGTCATGCCTTCGCGGATAACGACTTTCACCGCCTCGGTGGCCGCGCCCGTAACCATGGTGACGTTGTAGGTGATGCGCGAAATCAGGTGGCCGGAATTGTGGTGGTCAAAATAGGCATTGGGCAGGGTCAGCAGGCTGTTAAACAGGGCAACGCGCAGGTCGTGCACCAGCCCCAGCGACACCCGCGCCAGAAAATAATTGCCCAGAAAAGCGCCCAGCCCCTGCCAGATGGCGATCAGGATAATCAGGATTGGCACGGCGTAAATCAGGCGCAACCCGTGCAGCCAGCGCCAGTGCACATTCGGAAACAAGGCGGCGTCGGGGTTGGCGAGGCCGTCGACAAAATACTTCAGAATGCCCGCCAGCATCGGCTGGGTGGACGCGAAAAGCAAAAAGCCCAGAATACTCAGGGCAAACATGCCCCAATAGGGACGCACGTAAGCAAGCAGACGAAGATAGATTTTCAGCCCCGAAGACGGGACGCTGTGTTGACGCGACATGGAAACAGACCAGCGAGCGAGGGCGATGAATATAGCAGGAATCAGGGATCAGATGTCAGGGATCAGAAGAAGCGTCAGCGGCGTTGTCCGGGAGCGCGAGGCTCTCCAGCTCCGCATGGTTCACAGATGCAGCGGGGCTGATGCCCCGCGCTCCCAGGACGGCTCCGTTTTCTCGCCAAAAGGGGCGCGGGTTCAGGCAGGATGGGT
>JAISRR010000116.1 GCA_031273565.1 Zoogloeaceae bacterium
CTTTCGTCGCCCGCGTCGTCGCCCAGCAGTTCCTTCAGTTTTTGAACATCCACCTTGCCATCGGCAATGGCTTCGGGAACCAGCCCGGCAAGCTGCGCGGCAAGTTCGGTACGAAAATCCGGCGTAGCGCCCGAAACTTCAAAAATAGCGTCGGAAGGCGCGGAATTTTCTTCAGTTCCCGTTCCCGACGTTCGTTCGTTCGTTCGTTCGTTCGTTCGTTCGTTCGTTCGTTCGTTCGTTCGTAAGCATTATGGCGCTATCTCCGAAAAATCAAGGTAATTTACATTTACATTGAAAGCATGAGCAACGACAGGGTTTCTCGCGTTCATTGCCCATGCCGCCAGCAGAAATTACGCCTTTGGGTCGTTGGCAGCTTTGGGTTTATCGCTGCCCGGCTTGCTTTCCTTGCCCAGCAGACGGTTGATCTGCCATTGCTGGGCGATGGAGAGCACGTTGTTCACGACCCAGTAGAGCACCAGTCCCGCCGGGAAGAAGAAGAACATGATGCCGAACACAAGCGGCATGAAGAGCATCATCTTGGCCTGAATCGGGTCGGGCGGCGTCGGGTTTAAGCGGGTCTGAATGAACATTGACGCCATCATGATGACCGGCAGCACGTAATACGGGTCGGCGGCGGAAAGATCATCGATCCACAAAATCCACGGGGCATCACGCATTTCCACCGCGCCCAGAAGCACCCAGTACAGCGCAATGAAGACAGGAATCTGCACGAGGATGGGCAGGCAGCCGCCCAGGGGATTGATTTTTTCCGTCTGGTAAAGCTTCATCATTTCCTGATTGAGCCTGGCCTTGTCGTCGGCGTAACGCTCCTTCAGCTGCATCAGCTTGGGCGTCATGGTGCGCATGCGCGCCATCGACTTGTAGGAGGCGGCGGACAGCGGGAAGAACAGGATTTTGATCAGCACGGTCAGCGCCACGATCGACCAGCCCCAGTTGCCGACCAGCTTGTTGATGAATTCCAGCACCCAGAAAATGGGCGCGGCGATGATGTGCAGCCAACCGTAATCCACGACCAGATTCAGGCCGGGCGCGACTGCTTTCAAGGTTGTCTGTTCCTGCGGCCCGGCGAACAGAGGCACGCTGATGGCCCCTTTGGCACCGGAGGCGATCGGGTCGACCGGCAGGATGATCCCGGCGGTAAACAGACTGTGCTCGACATCGCCGTTGCCGAGTTTTTTCATGTAAAACTCGCGCGGCGCATCGCCCTGTGGCGCCCAGGCGGTAACGAAATAGTGCTGCACCAGGGCGAGCCAACCGTCATTGGCCTGTTTGATGAATTTGGCCTTTTCTTCGGCGATGTCCTTGTAGGCGACTTTTTGATATTTCTCCGCGTCGCTGTACACCGCCGCGCCGTAAAAAGTGGACAGCATGAAAGAATCGCCGCCCGGCGACGCGCCATCTCGTTGCAGTTGAAAATAGGCATCGGTTTGCAGAGGCGCGCCGCTGTCGTTTTCGATTTCCCAGGCCACGTCGACCAGATAGGAGGCGCGGTGGAAGGTATACACCTTGGTCGCCCGGACGCCATTCACTTCCGGCGCGGCCAGGCGCACTTGCAGGGTATCTTCGCCTTCCGCCAGTTCGCGCGGGCCGGGCAGCGGTTTCAGCAGGGTCTTGTGATTGGGCAGTCCTTCGCCGATCAGACCGGTTTGCGCGGCGTAACCATGCGCGTCAGAGAAAAGGGTGAACAGCTTTTCCTTGTCATCGTTTGCCCGGAAGCGTCCCAGTTCCAGCCACACCAGATCGCCCCCCAGCGCGGAAATTTCCGCCTTGACCAGATCGGTGGTGACAAAAACGCTCTCGACGGGCGGCGCGTCCGGATCGACGGCGCCGACTTCCAGCGGCCCGGTGGATGTGGCGCGGCGACCCGGCTGCGGGATGCTCGCATCGTTCGTCGTTACCGCAGCAGTAGTCCGGGCGGGCGCGGAGGCAGTAGCGGGAACGGGCGAGGGCTGCTGCGGGTGTTGTTGGTTTTGCCAGGCATCCCAAAGCATGAACAGGGAAAGCGCAAAAACCAGAAACAACATCAAACGTCGGGTATCCATGAATGGCCTTTAACTCAAAATCAGGGAACGGGGTCAACCCCGCCGGGATGAAAAGGGTGGCAGCGGGCAAGCCGTTTCAGGGTCAGCCAGCCACCGCGCAAAGCCCCGTATTTTTGCACAGCTTCCTGCGCGTATTCGGAACAACTCGGATAAAAACGACAATTGCGGCCCAACAAGGGACTGACCGCATAGCGGTAAGCGCGCAGCAGGAGAAGTAAAAACCGCCGCATCAGGGATGCTCCGCCTGTGTATGGGTTGGCATCTTCCGGACTTTCGCCAGCAATTGCCGGATTTCCAGCGCGATTTCGCGGCGTGCCTGACGGTTGGGTTTCGGCATTTTCACGCCCAGACGCAACACCAGGTCACGTGCGGGAAGCTGCGGCTGCACCAGACGAAACGCCTCGCGGGCAATGCGCCTGACACAATTGCGACCCACGGCGTGGCGCAGGAATTTCTTGCCGATCACCAGTCCCAGACGCGCGGGCGTTCCCGCCGGATGGCGCTCGCCGTAATGCAGCAAAAAATATTTCCCGCGCAACGCCCGCCGAAAACCAAAAACGGATGAGTACTCATCCGTTTTAGTCAGTCGATACTGTCGGGGGAAGGGCTGGAGCCGGGCAGGCATCGTCATGCCCTTGCGCTGGATTCAGGCAATACGGATCAAACGCCCAGACGATGACGACCCTTGGCGCGACGAGCGGCAATCACCCGGCGTCCACCCTTGGTGCGCATACGAACCAGAAAGCCGTGGGTGCGCTTGCGACGGACAACGGAAGGTTGATAGGTGCGTTTCATGATCTTTTCCTTAAAGCGCTAAAAAAACGCGTGATTACACCGTGAGGGGTAAGGTTTGTCAAGCGATTTCGCTGGGTTGTGTCAGGAGTTTTACTCCGGTCGCCCGACTTGAAGGCGGTTGCGTAAGCCCCCTTCCAGACCAGTCAATTTGTTGCTGACGCCTTCGATATCGCGCCGTCAAGCAGCGCATATCCGCGTGCGGCCTTGCTGGGCGCGTGCGGCGCCAGTCCGGGGAGTATGTTCTGGAGCGTGTCGGCCAGGGCATGCAGGTCGGCTTCCGCGCCGTCCAGCAGTTCGAGTTCCACTTCCCGGATCATTTCCCGGTGTCGCCGGGCGCAAATGCGACCAAGATCGAGCGCCAGTTCAATGTGGCTGTCGCCGTATTGGAGTTGCCAGCATTGGCGGATGAAATCGGTGCGAAAAGCGGGTTGCAGGCGCGGGGCAAGCTGTTGCAACTGCTGGCGCAGCGTATCGTCGTCTACGGCGGCAAAAGCCAACTCGTCGGGCGGCATCGGATATTCCCACTCCTGCCGCCGGGAGAAACCCGCGCGCGTTTCTTCGCCCTCGGTCTTGATCGTCAGCAACCAGAAATCGCCTGCCTGACGGCGGCGCAGGGCCATGCGCCGTTGGCGCAACGTTTGCTCCGGCGTGTCCAGATAAATATTACGCAGACAACGCTTGCGGCTCGCCATGCCCGCGAGCAAGGGCAATTGCCGCAACCGGGGCGCAAGGCGCACGGGCAGCGTCAGCTTGATTTCGATTTCCTGGGCCATGTCTGTTTTCCATTGGTGATGAGCGGGCGACTTTAGCCTCTGCGTTCCGCGACCGGATCAGGCTGAAAAAGAACGCTCACGGTTGTGTCGTCATCCCTCTGTCGATTCATCTTCCCGAATGGCTACACCGGAGCGCATTCGCGGCGCATCCTTCAAATACTTAATGTCCGGTGATTCGTTTTTCGGCATAATCGGGCGCTGTTCATATTGACACACTCAAGCCATGTTGTGCACTTCCTGCCAAACCGATCTGGGAACGGAAACGCCCGGAGTTTGCCCCCATTGCGGCGCAACCACGTCCGATCAGGCGACATCGCCGGAAACGATGGACGCCGCGCCCCAGCCCAAAACACGCAAACCCATCCCGTGGGTCGTGCTCATCGTCGGCAGCCTTTGCGTGGGACTGGCGATACTCGGTTTATTATGGGTCATGCAACAAAAACCGCCGCCAAGAACCATCCCCAGAATCGCCGCACCGAGCATGACCCCGCCGCCCGCGCCTGCGCCCACCATTGTCTCGACGCCTGCACCGCCGCCGGAGATAATCCTGCCCCCTGAAGCGGACACCACTCCGTCCGCGCCTCTGCCGGTCATTTCGCCCACCCCGATGGCCGAAGCCGCGCCCGTAACACCCGTCGCGTCCGACTGGCTGGCTGACATGCGGCAGGCGCTGGATCAGTGTCGCTCCATTTTCTGCAAGGAAAGAGTGCGCTGGAAATACTGCAACCATCGCTGGGACAGCGTGCCCGAATGCGCCTCAAGTCAAAACAACGCCCGGAACGCCAGGCAATAGGGCATCATCATGGCTGACATGCGGTCGCTTGCGCTTCCGGTGGTCGCAACCAGCGCAAAAACAGGGTTTGCGCCAGCGCCAGCAAGGTGGGTCCGAGAAAAATCCCGATAAAGCCGAAGGCCAGAATGCCGCCGAAGACGCCCAGGGCAATGAGCAGAATCGGCAGGCTGGCGCTGCGGGAAATGAGAACGGGCTTCACAAAATTATCGACGCTGCTAATAATCAATACTCCATAGATCACCATGAAAATCGCCCATCCCGTTTCACCCTGGGAATAAAGCCAGAAAGCCGCGCCGCCCCAGATCAGCGGCGGGCCGACGGGAATCATGGACAGGAAAAAAGTCGCCATGCCGAGCAGGATAGCCCCCGGCACGCCAGCAATCGCAAACCCGATCAACGCCACCAATGCCTGCGCCAGCGCCGTGCCGACGATACCGATCATCACGCCGGTAACTGTGCCGCGCGAGAGCGAGAGCAATTCCCCACCCAGCGCGCCGCTTAAACGGGCGGCAGCGTTTTGCAGGCTTCGGGCGATGGAAGCCCCGTCGCGGTAGAAGAAAAACCCGATAAAAATCACCAGCGCCAGTTGCAGGATGCCATTCCCGACCAGCGCGATGCTGGCGAAGGCCACTCGCCGCGTCGGTTCATAGACGGCTTGCAGGAGTTTTTGCGCTTCTTCGTGACTGCTGGAAAGCTGCTGCCAGTATTCCGCCAGTTGCGCGCCCACATAGGGCAGGCTGCCGATGCGCGCGAAAATCTCGCTGGCGTCGTCACGAAACCAGGGGCTGACGGTATTCACCAACAAATGCACGGCGTCGGAAAGCCCCATCGACAGCAGGATGGTCGGCGCAAGCATCACCACGATCAGGATCAGGGTCATCAGGACAGCGGCGAGCGTATCGCGCCCGCCCAGCATACGATGCAGCCGGGCATAGAACGGCCAGGTGGTGACGCAGATCACGGCGGCAAAAAGCATCGCCGCCAGAAAAGGAAAGAGCACCAGCAGGCAGCCCAGAATCAACAATGTAATCAGACTGATCTGCGCCAATTGCTTGGGGTCTTGGGTCATGGTTCACCTGAAAAGGTCGGTTGGGATGGAAGGCTTGATAATTAGAACACACCTGACAGGCAAAAACATCCTGCGGCGATCAAACTGCATCCGGCGGGTGTCAAGTTCCGCCTGTTTATAACCCGGCGGTTTCAAGTCTGAAGTGCAACACTTCGCTCAAGTTTTTCAACACTGCATACATTATCGATTCCCAGTCGCTAAAACCTGGCAAGGATGCGCAACGCCTGACGGATGCCTTCCGAGGCAGATAAATCAGGAGGCAATCCACGGGTGGCGACAAGGGCTTCTTTTTCGCTGTAGCCGAGCGCCAGGAGCGCGTTCAGCACGTCGTCGCCTTGCCCGCCATCCGCGACGCCTCCTGTTGTTACCGCAACGCCGCCTGCAACGGTGGGCAGCTTGCCTTTCAATTCCAGCAACAGGCGTTCGGCCGTTTTTTTGCCGATGCCGGGGATTTTGGTGAGGCGTCCGCTTTCCTGCCGCGCCACCGCGCCATGCAGATCGGCGACGGAAAGGCCGGAAAGCACGGCCAGCGCGATACGCGCCCCGACGCCGGAGATTTTCAGTAATTGACGAAAGGCGGCGCGTTCGTCCGCCGTGCCGAAACCATACAAAAACTGGCCGTCCTCGCGCACCGCATGGTGAATCAGCAGCGTCACCGGTTCGCCCAGCGCGGGCAGACTGTAAAAAGTGCTCATGGGCACGTCGACTTCGTAGCCGACGCCACCGACATCGACCAGCAGTTGGGGGGGATTTTTTTCGATGAGCAGGCCGGAGAGTCGTCCGATCATGGCAGGTATTCCTGATTTAAAAAGAGGGCGGCATGGCGAATCACCATCCCGACGTGAGCAGAAGGCCGACCCGGTTTGGCGGAATGTGTTCGCGTCATCCTATCAGACGCCCCTTGCGAACGCGATATGCGCGTGTTTTTCCATCGTTTTCGCCTGTTCCCGCGTCCGCGCCCAGCATGCGGCTCAGGCCACTGTGCGCGTGGCAGATGGCGCAGGCCAGCGCGTCCGCCGCGTCCGCCTGCGGCGCGCCGGCAAGCGCCAGCAGGCGCATGACCATGTGTTGCACCTGTTCCTTGGCCGCCTTGCCCTGTCCCACCACCGCCTGTTTGATTTGCAGGGCCGTGTATTCCGCCACCGGCAACCGCCCGGCGGTCAATGCTGCAATCGCCGCGCCACGCGCCTGCCCCAACAGCAGGGTGGATTGCGGATTCACGTTGACGAACACTTTTTCCACCGCCGCTTCTTGCGGCGCGTAGCTGGCGATGACCTCGCTCACCCCGGCAAACAGGGTGGCGATGCGCTCCGGCAGGCTTTGACGCGCGTCGGATTTGACGCAGCCACTGGCAATGTAACGCAGCGCAGCGCCTTCTTTTTCGATGACGCCAAACCCCGTCGTCCGAAGACCGGGGTCAATGCCGAGGATGATGGACATGCTGGCTTACTCTCTCTTCACGGGTTGCCCACTCACCGGATCAAGCCCTTTTGCACGAGCCATCTCGACGATACGTTCCTTGCCCGGTAGTGGCGGCGGTACGTTGGATTCCCAGTTTTCTATCCATTTCAGCCTTTCATCCCACGGCGGCAAACTGGCGGGTGGCAGAGGGACAATCTCGTCGACTTCATCAGCGATTCCAGCATCACTGTACCCCCCCCTCAGACTGCCTGATATGACTTCGTAACGGCGGGAACGTTCTTCATCTTTTACAAGACCCAAACGGTGAGGTTGCCCAGACGTTGGCGCAAGAAAAGCGAATTTCAAGCTGCCTGCGGCTTCATGGTTTCCAGCTTTGACTGCCAGTTGGAAATACTTGAGCGCATCGGCAAAATTGCCCTCTTCCTTCAATTCTTCTGCTATCTCAAGCGCTGCCTTGCCATGACCTTGCTCTGCAGCGCACCGCCTCATTTCGTCGCCAATTCTGAAAGGAACCGGCTCGGCACGGGTTAATTTTCGCAACTTTGTTCCCACCTCATACTGTGCCTCCGGATTGCCGAGTTCGGCTGCTTTGCGAAAATGTTTCAAGGCCGATTTTCTGTCGGCGACTACCCCATCGCCATTTTGCAGCAGCACGCCCATGTCGTAATAACCCTGGGGAATGTTACGGGACATCAGGGCTTGAGCCAGCGTAACCGGCAAGTCTTGCTCGTCCCTGCTGCGCAGCATCAGCGCCAAATGGTGGCTTGCCCTGTCGTGACCCCAGGCGGTGGCAATGCGGTACAGGCGCTCTACCTCGGCAGTATTGTCCTGACGGAATAGAGGGTTGCTCTCATCTTCCAGAAGCGCCGGAATTTGCAGGCGGTATTCATTAGCCTTGTTTTTCAGTTCCAGCCATCGCGCATACCGGAATATTTTGTCGGCATCCGAATTACGTTCAGGCACGTTGTCTTTTTCATAAGTGCACGTAAACTTCAAATTTTCTTTCAGCACATCCGCATTTGCTTTTTGATCGCCTGCGATCAGTGTGTAATACGTTTCGTATTTTTTGCTCAGTTCTTCTTTGCTCGCGGTCAGGGTTCGCCTGGCAAACGTCAACTGCCTTTTACAGGCGGCGCGTTCTATCGGTTTTGTTTGTGTTCTTTCCTCCATGTCGCGTTCATAATTATCCAGAACCGTGCCCAATTCTTCTACGCTGTAGCGATCATAAGAACCATTGAGCCTTTTCCGAAAATACCGTTTTTCCTGCGTCCCAAATTCAACGCTATACGCAAAATCGCACTCTTTTATATACCTGGGTTCGCCAAAAACCTTGAGCAAGCCGCCATTCCATGTAAACCAGCCTTCCTGGCTTGTCACATAATAGTCATCGCCTCCATCGCGATTTAATACGGTAGCGCCGTTAAAACATAAAGCGCCCATTGCATTTATTTTTTCATATTTCCCATAAAAACGAACAATCTTGTCATCCCATCCTTCCAAAGGGATATCAATATTTATGTCCGGGCCACAAACGCCATTATTAAGAAATGGTAGACGTGCAATACTGCGTGGTCTGTCATCCACATCCAGAGCGCTGTTGTTTACATAGTTACGAACATGGCCACCAGTCGAAAAATCAGTCCAATAGTTGTAACCTTCCTCGAAATTGTAAAATTCACCTAAAATCGGCATTGATTGCGGCTGACCATTTTTGACGAGAGAAACCTTGAACACCATCCAGTTAAATGCCTGTAGCTCGTTGAATGGCTCTGTCGCATTGAATCGGTTGTCGTCCAGATCCATAGGGGTCTTGCCAACCCTGACGTACCGCGTTGCTTCACTGTTGGGCTGAAGCGTCAAGCCTATAATTCTGTCAAAAGTATCACCATAATCTCGTGTACCTACATTTTTCACAATATTCGCAGACGGCAGGGAAATATGAAGATGACTCAGAACATAATAACCTTCTTGCGCAACCGGCAAAGAAAAACGGATTTTATTATCCTCCATACTTGAAATTTTGGCAGGGACATGTTTTATTTTTACTGTTTTTTCTATTGTTGAACAACAAATCCCGGGGAGGTAGACGCCAATTCCCTCAACCCTATGTGACCCCCGGCAACCGCAGTTTTTACTGCGTGTATAATTCACGCCTTCTACCATTTTGGAAGGCAGGTAATACCCTTCTATTTCTATCCCTTGCAATCCTTCTTCCAGAAATTGACGATTTTCCTCTGGCGTCAGTACTGGAGAAAATACATCCGTTAACTCTATTTCAAACTCCTCAACATGATTATCCTGTTTTTGAGTGGCGCACCCGAAGAGCAAGAACAAAAAAGACAAAATCCAGAATATCTTGGCGCTCGGTTTTCTCATGATTTTTTCCATCTTATCTGTCGCGATGTCGTCGTGAATCCCAGGGCGGTCTCGTCGCGCCGCTACTGTTTAACGGATTATCGTCCCGCAACTCGTTGCAATGGCTCCCATTCATGGATTGAGTATAGGCTTTGGCATTATCTCTGTCATCCCAATTTCCGCTTTAACATCTCATTCACCTGCTGCGGATTAGCCTTGCCTTTGGCGGCTTTCATCACCTGACCGACCAGGGCGTTAAAGGCTTTTTCCTTGCCCGCCCGGTATTCGGCGACGCTGGCGGCGTTGGCGGCCAGCACTTCATCGACCAGGGATTCGATGGCGTTGCTGTCGGTAATCTGTTTCAAACCCTGTTTTTCGATCACCTCATCGGCGCTCCTGCCTTCGCCCGACCACAGCACTTCAAACACCTTGCGGGCGATGGCGTTGCTGATGGTGTTGTCGACGATGCGCGCTGCCAGACCGCCCAACTGTGGCGCGGCGACAGGCGATTGTTCGATTTCCAGTCCTTCCCTGTTCAACCGCGCCGCCAGTTCGCCCATCACCCAGTTGGCGCAGGGTTTGGCGGCGTTCCGCCCCGCCGCAGCCGTTGCCGCCTCGAAATAATCGGCGATTTCCGCCGAGGCGGTGAGCGTCGTGGCGTCGTAGGCGGAAAGCCCGTAAGCGGCGATGAAGCGTTGTTTGCGCGCCTCCGGCAGTTCCGGCAATTCCGCCCGCACGCGCGCCTTCCACGCGTCGTCGATGATGAGCGGCAACAGGTCAGGGTCAGGAAAATAACGGTAGTCGTGCGCATCTTCCTTCGTGCGCATGGCGCGAGTTTCGCCGGTTGCCGGGTCGAAGAGCACCGTGGCCTGTTGGATTGCGCCGCCGTCTTCCAGGGTCTCGATCTGCCAGCGGATTTCGTATTCAATAGCCTCCTTCAGAAAGCGGAAGGAGTTGAGATTCTTGATTTCCCGCCGGGTGCCGAAGGGCGTGCCGGGACGATGCACGGAAACATTGGCGTCACAGCGAAACGAGCCTTCCTGCATGTTGCCATCGCAAATGCCAATCCAGCGCACCAGCGCATGCAAGGCTTTGGCGTAGGCCACGGCTTCGTCGGCGGAACGCATGTCCGGTTCGGTGACAATCTCCAAAAGCGGCGTCCCGGCGCGATTCAGGTCGATGCCGGTCTTGCCGCCGAAATCTTCGTGCAGGGATTTGCCGGCGTCTTCTTCCAGATGGGCGCGAGTGAGATTCACCCGTTTTTCATAGGCTTTGTCGCCCTGCCCAACCGCAATCGTCACATGCCCGCCCTGTACCACCGGCAGTTCATACTGGCTAATCTGGTAGCCCTTGGGCAGATCGGGATAAAAATAATTCTTGCGCGCGAAAACGGATTTTTCAGCCACTTCCGCCTCAACGGCCAGCCCAAAACGAATCGCGCATTCCACCGCCTGTTTGTTCAACACCGGCAACACGCCGGGCAACGCCAGGTCTACGGGCGAGGCTTGCGTATTGGGCGCCGCGCCGAAGGCCGTGGACGCGCCGGAAAAAATCTTGGATACCGTCGCCAGTTGCGCGTGGGTTTCCAGACCGATAACGACTTCCCAATCTTTCATTTTTGCTTCCTTGGTTTTTCAGTTTTCAATGTTCGGGCAGAATCATCCGTCCTGCCGCATCGCGTCCAGATTGCCCTGCCAGTTGAGCTTGCCGCGAAAACGACGGATTTCTTCCTGCCGACGCAGACGCAGTAACGTCCGCAAGCCCAATTCGACCGCTTCGCGCCGGGTCTTCAGTCCCGTGACGCGCAGGGCTTCATCCATCAGTTTGTCATCAATAACGAGGTTGGCACGCATGATGTGTAATTCAGACACTTATTCCAGACCAGCCGGACGGCGCGTATGCCAGTCGGTCGCCTGCTGATAGGCGTGCGCCACGGCGAGCATGCGCGCTTCGTCAAAATAATTGCCGATCAACTGCATCCCGATGGGGAGATTTTGGGCGTCGAAGCCGCAGGGCAGCGACATGCCCGGCAAACCGGCGAGATTGACGGCGATGGTGTAAATGTCGGAAAGATACATCTGCACCGGGTCGGCGGCTTTTTCGCCCTGTTTGAAGGCCGTCGTCGGGCTGGTGGGGCCGAGGATGACATCGCATTGTTTGAACGCTTCCGTAAAATCCTGGGCAATCAGGCGGCGGATGCGCTGGGCTTGCAGGTAATAGGCGTCGTAGTAACCATGCGAGAGCACATAGGTTCCAATCAGGATGCGGCGTTTGACTTCCGCGCCAAAGCCTTGCGCCCGGCTTTTCCGGTACATGTCGTTCAAATCATCGTATGCGGGGGCGCGATGACCGTAACGCACGCCATCGAAACGGGAAAGGTTGGAGCTGGCTTCCGCCGGCGCGATGACGTAATAGGCCGGGACAGAAAGATGCGAATTGGGCAGGCGCACCTCGACGATTTCCGCGCCGAGTTTTTCGTATTCGCGGATGGCGGCGCGCACGGCGGTCATGACTTCGGCATTGCAGCCGTCGCCGAAAAACTCCTGCGGCAGGCCAATCTTGACGCCTTTCAGCGTTTGTCCCAGCGCGCGACCATAGTCTTCCTGCGGACGTTCCAGACTGGTGGAGTCTTTTTCGTCAAACCCCGCCATCGCCGTGAGCAGCAGGGCGCAATCTTCGGCGGAACGGGCAATCGGCCCGGCCTGATCGAGCGAGGAGGCGAAGGCGATCATGCCGTAGCGGGAAACCACGCCATAGGTGGGTTTCAGCCCGGTCAGACCGCAGAGCGCGGCGGGTTGGCGGATGGAGCCGCCGGTATCGGTGCCGGACGCCGCAGGCGCAAGCCCCGCCGCCACCGCCGCCGCCGAACCGCCAGACGAGCCGCCCGGCACGCGGGTTTTGTCCCATGGGTTCTGCACCGCGCCAAAAAAGGACGTTTCGTTGGAAGACCCCATGGCGAATTCATCCATGTTCACCTTGCCGAGCGACACCATGCCCGCCTCCTGTTCCAGCCGGACGATTACGGTCGCGTCGTAGGGCGA
>JAISRR010000142.1 GCA_031273565.1 Zoogloeaceae bacterium
CCTGATACCTGATACCTGATACCTGATACCTGATACCTGATACCTGATACCTGATACCTGATACCTGATACCTGATACCTGATACCTGATACCTGATACCTGATACCTGATACCTGATCCCTGTCATGGCGGCAGGGCAAAATACAGCATGGCGTTCAGGCCATCGTTGAATAACTGTTCCAACGGCACGGCGAGATAGTGACTCATCATGCTGACGCTGATGAACCCCAGGGAAAGGGTAATGGGAAAGCCGATCGCCATGAGGTGCAACTGCGGCGCGACGCGATTCAGAATGCCGAGCGCAATATTGGTCATCATCATGACGACGATTACCGGCAACGCCAGAAGCAGCCCGACAGAAAAAATCCGCCCGCCCATTCTGGCGAGCAAGGCCCAGCTGGAAGCGGTAAACGGCGCATCGGCACTGACCGGAATGGCGACAAAACTCTGCGCCAGCACAGCAAAATACATCAGATGTCCGTTCATGGACAAAAACAGCAGGGTGGCGATGATGGTGAGTAAATTGGAGAGCACCGAAGTTTGCGAGGTGTTCTGCGGATCGTAAAAATTGGCGAAGCCCAGCCCCATCTGAAAGGCCATGATCGCCGATCCCATGTCGATGGCGGAAAAAATGATCCGCATGGAAAACCCCATGCCGATGCCGATCAATATCTGCTGCGCCAGTATCCACAAGCCAAGGCCGGAATTCGGGGTGACGGCGGGCATGGGGGGCAGGATGGGCGCAATGACGATGGTGAGCGAGATGCCCAGAATCAGGCGCACGCGTCGGGGCATGCCAACATTGCTCAGGAAGGGCGCCGTTGCCGCCATTGCCAGAATGCGTGTCAGGGGATAGACGAAACTGGCGATCCACAGTTCCAGTTGCGCCGAGGTGATGCTGATCACGGCCTGCCCCCTGTTTTCGCCGGGTCAGCCGATGACGTTGGGGATACTCTCGAACATGCGGCGCATGAAATCGAGAATGATCTGCAACATCCAGGGGCCAGCCAGAATCAGCACCATGAACACGGCGACGAGCTTGGGAATAAAGGAAAGCGTCGCCTCGTTGATCTGGGTCGCGGCCTGAAAAATGCTGACGATGAGGCCGACGATGAGCGCCGACAACAGCATCGGCCCGGCCAGCAACAGACAGGTTTCGACGGCCTGACGGCCAATTTCCATGACCGTTCCGGAGTTCATGTGCCGAAACTCTTGACCAGCGAGCCAATCAAAAGCTGCCAGCCGTCGACCAGGACGAACAGCATGATTTTGAACGGCAGCGACACCATCACCGGCGACATCATCATCATCCCCATGGACATCAGGAGGCTCGCCACCACCATGTCAATCACCAGAAAGGGAATGTACACCACGAAGCCAATCTGGAAGGCGGTCTTGAGTTCGCTGCAAACATAGGCGGGAATCATGATTCGCATGGGCGTGTCCGCCGGTTTCTCGATGGTTTCAATATTGGCGAGCCGGGCGAACATGGCGAGGTCGGATTCACGGGTCTGCTTCAGCATGAACCCTTTGACCGGCACGGAGGCGCGGTCGGCGGCTTCCATGATGTTGATGCTGCCTTCCGAAAGCGGCAGGTAAGCCTCGTTATACACCCGGTCGAGTACCGGCGACATGATGAAAAACGTCAGAAACAGGGCCAGTCCCACCAGCACCTGCGTAGGCGGCGCGGTCTGCGTGCCCAGCGCGTGTCGCAAGAGGGAAAACACGATGATGATGCGGGTGAAACTGGTCATCATCAGCAAGGCGGCGGGAATGAAGGAAAGCGCCGTCAGCGTGAGCAACGTCTGGATGGTGAGCGTATAAGTGGTGCTACCGTCGGGACCGGGCGTGGACGTGAAAGCGGGAATACCGCCCGCCGCCTGCGCCAGCGCGAGGCCGGGCAGACTGAAGAGGACAAAGGCGAACAGAAGGCGCAGACCGCGCCGGAAGGTTTTATTTGTCATTGGAACGCGACCGGGAGAATTTTTGCAGGATTTGCGCGAAGGATTGCGCCAGCGGGGGAAGCGACGTGGCGGGAGCGTCGGCGGCGTTCTCTTCCGCTTCTTTGTCAGCGACATTTTTTTTCATCCGGTGCAAGGTGCGAATCTGTCCCGGCACGACGCCCACCACCAGCAGATCATCGCCCGCTTCCACCAGCACGATGCGCTCGCGCGGCCCCAGCGCCAGCCCGCCCAGCAATTTCAACCGTCCCTGTCCGAACGCCTTGCCACCCAGAAACTTGCGCCCCGCGAAGGCCAGCACGAACAACAATCCGACAATGAACGCAAGCGCCAGAAGCGCCTGAAAATACCCCGCAAAAGACACCCCCGGCTCCACCTTCGCCACCTCTGCGGCGTGGAGCAGCGGCGAGCACAGCAGGAACGGAAGAGCAAGCGGAAAAACGCGCATGATCGGCAGTGGGTTGATGAAAAAATTTGCTTATCTTAGCAGGGAACGGCATCGAAACAGTAATGGATGTGGCAGGGCGGCGTTTTAACGCCAACCCTGCCAGGACACGCACAGGAATGCCGTCGTTTCGCGCCGGACAGGGCAGTCCCCATGTCAGCCTGCCGCCAGCGAAACATCCGGCGCGGAACGAGGGTAAAGCCGCCCTCCTCGTCGAACGTGACTGCCCACGCATAGGCTTCCAGTTTGGGAGAAAGCGGATAGGTCGGCGCGCAGCGCCGGAAACCTGCTGACGCCTGACCCCTGATCCCTGAGACGGATTGACCTTGCGCGCGATTGCGCGTAATTTCCCGCGTTTGCAGTGCAACAGAGACAGGAAAAATTCATGCGACTGATTCTTTTGGGCGCTCCTGGCGCGGGTAAAGGCACCCAGGCCAAATTTATTACTGAAAAATACGGCATTCCCCAGATTTCCACCGGCGACATGTTGCGCGCCCAGGTCAAGGCGGGAACGCCCCTCGGTCTGGAAGCGAAAAAATTCATGGATGCGGGCGATCTGGTGCCGGACGCGGTGATTATCGGCATGGTCAGGGAACGCCTCAACGCGCCGGATTGCCGGAACGGCTATCTGCTGGACGGCTTTCCTCGCACCATCCCCCAGGCCGAAGCCCTGCTGGACGCGGGGGTAACGCTGGATTTCGTGCTGGAAGTCGATGTGCCCGACGCCGACATCATCGAGCGCATGGCGGGTCGCCGCGTGCATCTGGCTTCGGGGCGCGCCTACCATGTCAAATTCAACCCGCCCGAAGTAGCGGGCAAGGACGACGTGACCGGCGAAGACCTCGTGCAGCGTGCCGATGACAAGGAAGAAACGGTGAAAAACCGTCTCGCCATCTATCACGCGCAAACCCGGCCGCTGGTGGATTTTTATTCCGCCCTGCCGCAGGACAACGCGCCGAAAGTGAAGAAAATCGCTGGCGTCGGTAGCGTCGAAGCCATTACCGGACGCATTTTCGCCGCATTGCAATAGGTCATGCCCAAAAACGCTTTTTACGCCCAATCCGGCGGCGTAACCGCCGTCATCAACGCCTCTGCCTGCGGCGTGATCGAAACCGCGCGCGAATTTGCACGCCAATACCCGGACAAAATCGGCAAGGTTTACGCGGGCAGGGACGGCATCATCGGCGCGCTGACCGAAGATTTAATCGACACATCCCTTGAATCCGCCACCGACATCGCGCGGCTGAGACACACGCCGGGCGGGGCGTTTGGTTCCTGTCGCTACAAGCTGAAATCGCTGGATGAACATCGCGCCCAGTACGAACGCCTGATCGAAGTCTTCCGGGCGCACGACATCGGCTACTTCTTTTACAACGGCGGCAACGATTCCATGGACACCGCCTGGAAAGTGTCGCAACTGGCGGCCACGCTGGATTTTCCGCTCGTCTGCGTCGGCATTCCCAAGACCGTGGATAACGACCTCGCGCTGACCGACAACTGCCCCGGTTTCGGCTCGGTCGCCAAATATGTCGCCACTTCCATGCGCGAGGCGGGGTTTGATGTGGCTTCGATGGCGCGCACCTCGACCAGAATTTTCGTGCTTGAAGTCATGGGTCGCCACGCCGGATGGATTACCGCCGCCTGCGGTCTGGCGAGCGAAGCCGAGGGCGAGCCGCCGCACATTCTGCTGTTCCCGGAAATTCCCTTCGACCCGGACGCCTTTTTGACGCGGGTCAAACAATGTGTTGAGCGTTATGGTTATTGCGCCATCGCCGTGTCGGAAGGCTTGCATGACGCCGATGGCAGGCTTATCGCCGACATGGGCGTAAAAGACGCCTTCGGGCACGCCCAGTTGGGCGGCGTCGGGCAGGTGGTGGCGCAACTCGTCAAAGACAAACTCGGTCACAAATACCATTGGGCGCTGGCGGATTATCTGCAACGCGCCGCCCGGCATATCGCCGCGCGCACCGATGTGGAACAGGCTTATGCCGTGGGTCGGGCGGCCGTGGAAGCGGCGCTGGCGAGGCAAACCGCCGTCATGCCGGTGATACGGCGCGTATCCGACGCGCCTTACGCATGGGAAATTGCGCTGGCGGAATTGAAACATATCGCCAATGTGGAAAAGAAAATGCCGCGTGATTTCATTGCGCCGGACGGCTTTCACCTTACCGAAGCCTGCCGCCGCTATCTTTCGCCCCTGATTGAGGGCGAGGATTTTCCGCCTTTTGTACGCGGGCTGCCCGATTACGCGCGCCTGAAAAATATTGCCGTCGCCAAAAAACTGGCGGCGTTCGAGGTTTGAAGAAATGCGCGCCTTCCGGCGTTTCGCGCCGCCTTCCCCGGAGAGAAAGGCATTAAAAGCCACCCCTCACCGGGAGGGGCGGCGGCGTAGCCGTCGGGAGGCGTTGGTTTTCCCTGATCGCAGCCCACCCGGGGCCGGGTGAATCCGCTGCGGTCTGTTCTAGAGGAGAGTAGCTGATGTCTTCCGGTCTAATCCTCGCGCTGGTTTGTGCACTCGTTGCAGTGTTCTACGGCGCGATTTCCAGTAAATGGATCTTGTCCCTGCCTGCCGGTAACGAGCGAATGCAGGAAATTGCGCGCGCCATTCAACAGGGCGCTTCCGCCTACCTGAACAAGCAATATTCCACCATTGCCATCGTCGGCGTCGTGTTGTTCCTGCTTCTGGGCTTTGCCCTGAACTGGCTGACCGCCATCGGCTTCCTGTTGGGGGCGCTGCTCTCCGGCGCGACCGGCTATATCGGCATGAATGTTTCCGTGCGCGCCAACGTGCGGACTGCCGAAGCCGCCCGTCAGGGGCTGGCTGCCGCGCTGGCCGTGGCGTTTCGCGGCGGCGCGATCACCGGCATGCTGGTGGTCGGACTGGGGCTGCTCGGCGTTGCCGGTTACTACGCCATTCTGAACTATCTCGCGCCGGAAGCGGAAATTCATCATCTGGTCGAACCGCTGGTGGGACTGGCGTTCGGCGGTTCGCTGATCTCCATTTTCGCCCGTCTGGGCGGCGGCATTTTCACCAAGGGCGCGGACGTGGGCGCTGACCTCGTGGGCAAGGTGGAAGCCGGAATTCCCGAAGACGACCCGCGCAACCCGGCGGTGATCGCCGATAACGTGGGGGATAACGTCGGCGACTGCGCGGGCATGGCCGCCGACCTCTTTGAAACCTACGCCGTCACCGTCGTCGCCACGATGGTGCTGGGCGCGCTGATGCTGAAAGGCACGCCCGGCGCGACGGACGCGCTGGTGGTCTACCCGCTGGTGCTGGGCGGCGTTTCCATCATCGCCTCCGTGATCGGCTGCTTCTTCGTCAAGGCATTCGAGGGCGGCAAGATCATGAATGCCCTCTATCGCGGCCTTGCCGTCGCCGGGGTGCTCGCCATCGCGGCCTTCTATCCTGTGACCAACTGGCTGCTGGGTGACCTTCAATTGCCTGACGGACTGACAACCAATGCCATTTTCGGCGCCGCCGTGATCGGTCTGGTGTTGACCGCCGTGCTGGTCTGGATTACCGAGTATTACACGGGCACCGAATACGGGCCGGTGCAGCATGTCGCCGCCGCCTCGCAAACCGGACACGCCACCAACATCATCGCGGGTCTGGGCGTTTCCATGAAAGCCACTGCGGGTCCGGTGCTTGCGGTCTGCGCCGCCATCGGCGTCGCCTATAGTCTGGCGGGTCTGTACGGCATCGCCATCGCCGCCACCGCCATGCTCTCCATGACCGGCATTGTCGTCGCTCTGGACGCCTATGGCCCCATCACCGATAACGCCGGCGGCATCGCTGAAATGGCGGAATTGCCGGATTCCGTGCGCGCCGTCACCGACCCGCTGGATGCCGTGGGCAACACCACCAAGGCCGTCACCAAAGGCTACGCCATCGGTTCCGCCGGTCTCGCCGCGCTGGTGCTGTTCGCGGATTACACGCACGCGCTGGGGCTGAACGGCGTGACCGGTCAGGCGTTCAAGTTCGACCTTTCCGACCACAATGTGATTATTGGTCTGTTCATCGGCGGGCTGATTCCCTACCTGTTCGCCGCGATGGCGATGGAAGCCGTCGGTCGCGCCGCCGGTTCCGTGGTGGAAGAAGTGCGTCGCCAGTTCCGCGAAGTCAAGGGCATCATGGACGGCAGCGCCAAGCCCGATTATTCCCGCGCCGTGGGGATGCTCACTCAGGCCGCCATCAAGGAAATGATTGTCCCCTCGCTACTGCCTGTACTCGCGCCCGTCATCGTCGGCCTGTTGCTCGGCCCCGTCGCGTTGGGTGGCGTGCTGATGGGTTCGATTGTCACGGGTCTGTTCGTCGCCATCTCCATGACCACCGGCGGCGGCGCGTGGGATAACGCCAAGAAATACATCGAAGATGGCCACTTCGGCGGCAAGGGTTCTGACGCCCACAAAGCCGCCGTCACCGGCGACACCGTAGGCGACCCCTACAAAGACACCGCCGGCCCTGCGGTAAACCCGCTGATTAAAATCATCAACATCGTGGCGCTGTTGATCGTGCCGCTGATTCTGTAATCAGAAGGCAGGCTGCAAAATCGGGGGGGCGTCGTCATGATGCCACCCCGATTTTATTCACGGGTATGTACCGGTTCCTCCAACGCCTGTCGGAACTGCTCGTCGTTAATCATGCCTGCTCTGAGCATGCGTTGAAGTACATATTCCTGGCGTTGCCGGGCGCGCTTGGGGTTCACGACGGGATTGAAAATGGACGGCGCTTTGGGCAAACCCGCCAGTATTGCGGCTTCGGCGAGGCTGATCCGATCGAGGGGCTTACCAAAATAAGTCTGCGATGCTGCCGCAAAACCATAGGCTCGCTGACCGAGGAAAGTCTTGTTGATATACAACTCAAGAATCTGATCCTTGCTGAAATTGAGTTCAATCTTCAACGCCAGCAGGAGTTCGGACAGCCCGCGTTGCGGTTGCCGATCCTCAAACGTGAAACGCTGACGCACCAGTTGCAGGGTAATCGTCGAGGAAGCAATGCCATGATGTTCATAAAAATGCGCATCTTCTGCGGCAAGGATGGCTTGCTTGAGTACAGCGGGGACAGTTTCGATTTTGACCTCTGGATGCTCATCGACCAAGCCGTCAAGCGAGGGGAGTCCGCACCAGATGGAGATGAGCATCAAGATTGGCGCGGCAAACGTGATTGCCAGCAATGCCAGAAGCCAGCGAAGCCAACGCATCATGTCTTCCTCAATGATTCAGGTGGTTGTCCGCCGTTTGAAATCAGACACTCGAAATCCCATCATCCATAGCGCGACAAAATAAACGCCGGCACCAACAACGACCAGCGCGAACAGACGCCAGAGTCGTGCGACCAGCGAATAGCGCAGCCAGTCTTTTGTATCGCCCACGCCAAAATACAGGGCGAGGGACATGAGCGCGAGGGCGCAGCCCAGTTTCAGGGCGAATTTCAGCCAGCCGGGTTGCGGCGTGTAAACCTGATGGCGGCGCAGGCCGCGATAGAGCAAAAAAGCGTTCAGGCAGGCGGCAAGACCGATGGAAAGGGCGAGTCCGGCGTGCGCGAATCCGAGCGCGAAAACGAACAGCAGATTCATGAGTTGGGTCGCGGCCAGACTGACGAGCGCGATTTTGACCGGCGTTCTGATGTTCTGGCGGGCGTAAAAACCGGGGGCCAGCACCTTGACCAGAATCATGCCGGTCAAGCCGAGGCTGTAGGCGACCAGCGCCTGCCGGGTGGCGAGCACGTCCCCTGCGCCGAATGCGCCGTGAAAAAACAGGGTGGCGATCAGCGGCACAGCCAGCAACGCCAGCCCCACCGACGCGGGCAGCGCCAGCAGCAGGGTGAGGCGCAGGCCCCAGTCGAGCAGCGCCGAGTATTCCAATGTGTTGGCGTTGGCGTGCGATTTTGAGAGCGAGGGCAGCAGGATGGTGCCCAAGGCGACGCCCAGCATGCCCGCCGGGAATTCCATCAGGCGGTCGGCGTAGTAGAGCCAGGAAACGCTGCCGCTGACCAGCAGGGAAGCGAAGATGGTGTTGATCAGCAGGCTGATCTGGGAAACGGAAACGCCCAGGGTCGCGGGAGCCATCAGTTTCAGGATGCGCCGCACGCCTTCGTCCCGCCAGGCGCGGGAGAGATTGAACGAGGGGCGCGGCAACATGCCGATGTTGACGAGCGCGGGCAGTTGCAAGGCCAGTTGCAGAAAACCGCCGATAAACACCGCGACGCCCAGCGCCAGCACCGGCGGGTCGAAATACGGCGCGGCGAACAGCGCCATGAGGATGAAGCTGACATTCAGAAGCACCGGCGTAAAGGCGGGCAGGGCGAAGCGGCTCCAGGTGTTGAGGATGCCCGCCGCCATCGCCGTCAGGGACATGAACAGGATGTAGGGAAAGGTGATGCGGGTGAGGGTGACGGTGAGGGCGAATTGATCGGCGTCGGCGGCGAAGCCCGGCGCGGAAATCCACACCAGCGCGGGCGCGGCCAGCACGCCCAGCAGGGTGACGCAGAACAGGATGAAGCAGAGCAGGGTGGCGATGTTGTCGAGCAGGATGCGGGTGCGTTCCTCGCCCTGCTGGTTCTTGTATTCGCCCAGAATGGGCACGAAGGCTTGCGAAAACGCGCCTTCGGCGAACAGTCGGCGCAACAGGTTGGGCAGCTTGAAGGCGACGAAAAAAGCGTCGGTCAGCGCGCCCGCGCCAAAGGAACGGGCAATCACGAAATCCCGCACGAAGCCCAGGATGCGGGAAAGCAGGGTCATGCCGCTGACCGTGACCAGGGCGCGCAGGAGATTCATGTCTCGCCCTACTCCCTTTGCCTCTTCGGAGCGCCTCTCTGGGAGCGCGGGGCTTTTAGCGCCCCCCTCACCGAGGGGAGGAGGGGTTCAGAAATGACAATAATCTGGTCGTGGGAGGATGTCATTGACAGGCAACGCCGCATCGGTACGCCCGGCGAAGAAATGGAGCCGCCCTGGGATCGCGGGGCGCCAGCCCCGCTCCATCGGCATGCATGCGGCGCCCCGCGCTCCCAGGCAACACCGTCAAGGGTGTCCATAAAACCACGCTTGCCATTGCAATGCCGACGGAATGTGCGCATAAAATCATTCTTCGCCGGGGTCGCGCGACAGCAGTTGTCCGATGCCGTCGCGCACGCTGACTTTTCCTTGCAGCACCGCAGCGACGGTGGCGGTGATGGGCATGTCGACGCCCATGCGTTCGGCGAGACGATGCGCGGCCAGTGTGGTGGGCACCCCTTCGGCAACATGTCCCAGTTCGGCAAGCACCTGTTGCAATGATTTTCCGCTGGCCAGTTCCTGACCCACGCGGCGATTGCGGGAAAGGTCGCCGGTGCAGGTGAGAATCAGGTCGCCGACGCCGGAAAGCCCCAGAAAGGTTTCCTTTTTCGCGCCCAGCGCGACGCCCAGACGGGCAGTTTCGGCCAGACCGCGCGTCATCAGGGCGGCACGGGCGTTCATGCCCAGTTTCAGGCTGTCGCACACGCCCGTGGCGATGGCGAGGATGTTTTTCAGCGCGCCGCCGACCTCGACGCCGATCAGGTCATCGCTGGCGTAGACGCGTAATGCGCCGCCATGCAGCGCCCGCGCCATGTCGTGCGCAAACGGCCTGTCGGTCGCCGCCAGCGTGAGCGCGGTGGGCAGACCCGCCGCCACTTCCTGCGCGAAACTGGGGCCGGACAGCATACCGCTGTGCACGGCGGGCAATGCTTCCGCGATGACCGCGTGCGGCAGTTTTCCGGTGTCGACCTCAAACCCCTTGCAGACCCAGAGCAGCGGCGTTTTCAACCCCAGCGCGGCCAGGCTTTGCGCGGTGGAGCGCAGACCGACGATGGGCGTGGCGATGATGACGAGTTCCGCCGCCGCGACCGCCGTCGCCAGATTGTTTTCGAGGGCGAGTTCCTGCGGCAGCGCAAAGCCGGGCAGGAAGCGCGCGTTTTCGCTCCGCTGCCGCATGTCGTCTACAAGGTCTGTTTCACGCGCCCACAACGTCACCTGATGGCGAGCCGAAAAGGCGATGGCCAGGGCGGTTCCCCATGCCCCGGCGGCCAGAACGGTAATTCTCATAAAGCGTTCATAAGCCCCAGATTTGCGTGATGTGCACAAAACCGCTGGCGCCATCACGATGCCTGACCTTCGCCCAACCGGCGGGCGCGCCTTCCAGCAGTTCCAACGCCACCCATTTTTCCGCCTGAAAGACGATGGGGGCGCTTTCGGCGGCGGATTGGCGCACATCCGCCAGCGGTGCGATGACGACGAGCATGCGTTTGCCGGACAATGCGCCCTGCTCAATCCAGGCGATCGTGCCTTCGGCATCGCGTACCTTGACCCAGCCTTCCATCCTGGTCACCACTTCCAGCGGCGCGCCTTCCTTCAACAGATACAGCTTTTTGCCCTGTGTCGAAGGCGAATCGTAAAAAATGGCGACCGGAACGGAAACCGAGCGGTATTCAATCGCCTGTGCGACGCTGGCGAACAGGCAGGTCGCAGCGAACAGAAGGGCGGATGGCAGATGGGAAGACATGGCGGTTTACCTCGTCATTATTGCAGGGGCGTGTCGGCGGCGGGCGTGGCGATCCGGGCGGCGGACTGGGCGGCTTGCCGTTCCTGCAAACGCGACAGATAAATGGCCTCGAAATTGATCGGTTGCAGGAGCACGGGCGCGAAACCGGCGCGCACTGTCGCCTCGGAAATGGCCTCGCGCGCATAGGGTTGCAGGATATTGGGGCAGGCCACCGCGAGCAAAGGCTCGATTTCCTGTTCGGGCACATTCACCAGACGGAAAATTCCGGCCTGGCTGACTTCCACCAGAAACAGGGTTTTTTCGCCGAGTTTCGCCGTCACCGTCACCGTCAGCACCGCGTCGTATACGCCATCGCCCAGCGGCGTGCCGCTGTTGTTGATCTGAATATCCACCTGGGGTTCGCCGCGTTCCAGAAAAATGCCGGGCGCGTTGGGCACTTCCAGCGAAAAATCCTTGATGTAGAGTTTTTCGATCCCGAAGGTCGGACCTTGTTGTTGTGTCGCGGTTTCTTGTTCCTGTGCCATGAAAATGATTCCTGAAAAATTAAAGACCCAATAATGGGAGAAGTTTACCCGCCCGATCCAGGGCGTAAAGCTCATCGCAACCGCCCACGTGGGTGTCGCCGATGTAAATTTGCGGCACGGTGCGCCGTCGGGTGGCTTCCATCATGGCCGCCCGTTTTTCCGGGTGCAGATCGAGGCGAATTTCCTCGATTTCCGTCACGCCCCTCGCCGCCAGCAATTGTTTAGCGCGGATGCAGTAGGGGCAAATGGCGGTGGTGTACATCAGAACGTGCGCGGTTGCCATGGGCGTCGATTCATTTTTTGTTGCGCGTCAGGGGCAGATTGGCGCGTTTCCAGGCGTCGATGCCGCCTTCCAGAAAACCGGCGTCGGTGAACCCCTGTTTCTTCAATTGCGCGCTGATCTGCCCGGAACGCACGCCGGAAGCGCAGACCACAATCAGCGGTTTTTCTTTCAGGTCGGCCAGTTCGGCAATGCGCGCGGTGATGTCTTTGGCCGGGATGTTGCGCGCCTCCGGCAAATGACCTGTCGTGAATTCGCTCGTTTCGCGCACGTCGATCACGATGGCGTCTTCGCGGTTGATGCGCGTGGTGGCCTGCTGGGCGCTCAAGGCTTTCCCTCTCTGATGCAGACCGGGCCAGACGAGCATGACGCCGCTGATGACGGCGATGGCGATGGTCAGAATATTGTTCTGGATAAACTCCATGGGCAGCACTTGATGGGACTCCGGCGAAATTGAAAATAACGGGGCATTATAATCAGGTATCAGGCATCGGGTATCAGGTATCAACCCCGGAATGCGCTGGCACCCTGTTTTTGATTACGGATTTCTGAGCTTTGCGAGTTGTTCCGTCAGCAGTTGGTGGAGTTCGCTGCCTGCTTCCACATGCGGCAGGAGCTTTTCCCAATACTTGATGGCTTCTGGCTTTTCGCCCGCTTCCAGCGCCGCCATGCCCGCCAGAAACAGGGCGCGGGGATTTTCGGGTTCGAGTTGCAAGGCCTCTGCCACCAGTTGCCGGGGCTTGCCGTTCAGACGGGTTGCGGAAGACATGGCGAGCGCCTCGGCGTAGTCGGCGAGCAGGCTGGCGTCCCGGGCGACGACGGGTTCGATGCGGGCATAGGCGGTGGCGGCGTCCGCCGGACGGTTCAGCATCTTGTACGAACGGGCGAGCATCAGCCAGCCTTCCGGGTCATCGGGATTTTTTTCCAGACGCGCGGCCAAACCTTCGACCATGCGGGTAATTTGTTCCGGCGTCATCTGCTGCCCCGCGTTCATCCCGGCCTCGGCCTGCCGCGCGGCGGATTGCGCGAGTTCCGGCTGCAAGGCGAGAAGATTGCCCAGTAGTCCGTACAGGGCGAAGCCGCCCACGACCAGCATCAGCGTCAGGACAATGGCGGTCTTCGTAGCGGGTTTCGTCGGTTGGGACGGGCGGGCGGATTCCTGATGTTCTTCGAGGAGGCGACGCTTGAGTTCGTCCTCCGCTTCGGCGAATTCCGTCGCCGTCAGCTTTCCCGCCGCCTGTTCCGTTTTCAATTCATCCAGTTGTTCGCGCAGAATCGCGGCGGCATGATCGGCGGGCGCAATGGACGGGAGACGGGAGGGGCGCAACAGGGCGGGCAGCAGCAGGGCGACGACGAGGGCGGTCAGAACCAGAGCGGCGAGGAGAAAGGGAATCATGATCGGGGCGTTTCAGGATGATCGGGGGGAGCGGCGTCACCTGCGGCAAGCAGGGTTTTCGCACGATGTCTGTCCGCGTCGGAGAGGGGATTGCCGGTCGCCAGCAGCCGGTTGCGGTGAAGGATGTAGCGGCGCAATCCGAAAATGCCCGCGACGAGGAACAACAGAGGGCCGCCCCAGAGGAACAGGGTGGAGGTTTTTACGGGCGGGCGGTAGAGGACGAAATCGCCGTAGCGCGTGACCATGAAGTCGACGATTTCGTCATCGCTCTTGCCGGACTGGATCATGCCGCGAATCTGCGCGCGCAGGTCGTTGGCAAGGTCGGCGTTGGAAGCGGCGATGGTTTCGTTCTGGCAGACGAGGCAACGCAATTCGCTGGAAATCTCCAACAGCCGCGCCTCCGCCGCAGGGTCATCCGCGAGCGGGCGGGCTTCTTCGGCGCTCGCCCATTGCAACGGCGAAGCGGCGAACAGGGCAAGGCAGAGGGTGAAAAAACGCAGGGCGTTCATTGATTCAATTCCGCAATCAGGGGCAGCAGTTTCGTTTCCAGCACTTCGGGCGTGAGGACGCCGATGTGCTTGAAACGGATGACGCCCGCCTTGTCAATCAGAAAAGTTTCCGGCACGCCATACACGCCGTAGTCGATGCCCACCCGACCGTCGAGGTCGAGCACGGAGAGGGTGTAAGGGTCGCCGCGTTCCGTCAGCCATTTTTGCGCGCGTTCGGTCGCCAGTTGCTTTTCTGCTTCCGACGTGAGCTTGCTGCTGTCCAGACCGGCGTCGCCACGCACTTCCTTGTAATTCAGCCCGACGATGGGCAGCAGATTGCGTTTGGCGAGGTCGACCAGTACCGGGTGTTCCTCGCGGCAGGAAATACACCACGAAGCCCAGACATTCAGAAGCCAGACCTGGCCTTGCAGGTCTTTGGGCGCGAAAGCGGCATCCTTACCCAACTGCGGCAACGAAAAATCCGGCGCGGGCTTGTCAATCAGGGGCGAGGGAATTTCGCGCGGGTCGCGGGTGAGTCCAATCGCCAGCAGGACGACCAGGAGGGCGAAGGCGACGGGTATCCAGATGAATCTGTTGTTCATGATGCGACTTTCTGCGTGGCATTGTGTCCGGGTTTGCGGCAGCGATAGCGTCGGTCGAGCATGGCAATCAGGCCGCCCAGCGCCATGAGGACGCAGCCGCCCCAGATCCAGTCTACGAGCGGTTTGTAATAGACGCGCACCGCCCATTCGGCTTCCGGGCGGGCGCGGTCGATGGGTTCGCCCAGCGAAATGTAAACATCGCGCAGCAGACTGGCGTCGATGGCGGCTTCGGTCATGGGCATGGAGGAACTGTGGTAAATGCGTTTCTCCGGGAACAGGCGGCGCTGAAAACGGCCGTTTTTGCTCAATTCCACTTCGCCTTGCCAGGCGACGTAATTGGGGCCTTTGACCTGCCGGACACCCAGCAGGAGGAACTCATTTCCGGCGACGCGCACGCTGTCGCCGGGCGCCATTTTCACGTCTTTTTCTTCCTCATAGCCGCCGACGATGGTCACGCCCGCCACGAATATGGCGACACCGATGTGGGCGATGTGCATTCCCCAAAAATGCAGGGGTTGCCTGAAACAGGCCGCAATGAAACTGCCGCTCCCCTGCGTCGCCTTCGCCTGCCGCCAGAAATGCAGCTTGGCGGCGAGAAAAATCCAGACGGCGGCGAGCAGCCCCAGCGCGATGAGCGGCCTCCAGTCACCGTAAACAAACGGCAGCGCGATGGCGACGATAACCGCCACGGCGAGCGCCCATTTCAGCAGACGCACGATTTCCGGTATCGACGCCTGTTTCCAGCGCGCGAACGGCCCCACGCCGATCAGGAACAACAGCGGCATCATGATGGGGACGAACACGGCATTGAAATAGGGCGGGCCGACGGAAATCTTGCCCGCAGCCAGCGCGTCGATGATGAGCGGGTAGAGCGTGCCCAGCAGCACCGTGCCGGTGGCGACGACCAACAGCACATTGTTGGCAAGCAACAGGGATTCACGCGAAACGAGGCCGAAGCGTCCGCCCAGCCCGACTTTGGGCGCGCGCCAGACGAAAAGCGCGAGAGACGCGCCGATCACGGCCACCAGAAAGGCGAGGATGAAAATGCCGCGCGCCGGATCGGTGGCGAAGGCGTGCACCGAGGTGAGCACGCCGGAACGCACGAGGAAGGTGCCCAGAAGCGAAAGTGAAAAGGTGGAAACCGCGAGCAGCACCGTCCAGTTTTTGAAGCAGCCGCGTTTTTCCGTCACCGCCAGCGAGTGGATCAACGCCGTGCCCGCGAGCCAGGGCATGAAGGAGGCGTTTTCCACCGGGTCCCAGAACCACCAGCCGCCCCAGCCCAGTTCGTAGTAGGCCCACCACGACCCCATGGCGATGCCCAGCGTGAGAAAAATCCAGGCCGCCAGCGTCCAGGGGCGTGACCAGCGCGCCCAGGCCGCGTCGAGCTGACCGGACATCAACGCCGCGACCGCGAAGGCATAGGCAACCGAAAAGCCGACATAGCCCATGTACAGGAGTGGCGGATGAATGACGAGGCCGGGGTCTTGCAGCATGGGGTTCAGGTCGCGCCCTTCCGGCACGCCCGGCAACAGGCGCAGGAAGGGGTTGGAAGTGAGCAGGATGAAGAGCAAAAATCCCGCCGCGACGAGGCAGAGCGCGCCGATCACCCGCGCCCGCATGGCATCCGGCAGGGTGCGCGAAAAAAGGCGCACGAGCAGCGTCCACCAGGTCAGCATCAGGAGCCAGAGCAGGAGCGAGCCTTCATGCCCGCCCCATACGCCGGCGACGCGATAGACGAGCGGCAGCAGGGAATTCGAGTGCTGGGCGACATAGAGCACCGAGAAATCGTTCTGCACAAAAGCCCAGGTCAGGCAGAGGTAGGAAAAAGTGACCAGCAACGCCAGCGCGAGCGCGCCGGGTTTGGCAAGCGCGACCCAGTGCGCATGGTTTTTTTGCGCGCCTCGGAGCGTCAGAACGCCCGTACAGGCGGCAACCAGCAGGGCAAGAATGAGGGCGAAATGACCGAGTTCGGGGAGCATGGGGTTCAGAGGACAGAGGACAGAGGACGGAGGACAGTTGTATTGGCGAAGGCCTTGCCTTCGGAGAAAGGCTGGAAGCGCGTGGGGCGGATTGGGCGGAATTTCATGGCGGGTGGTTTCTCTTTCAAATCATGCGGCGCAACGCGCCGGTAATGTTACGGTCTTCCGTCCTCTGTCTTCTGTCCTCCGGCACCCGCCACGCCTTCTTCATGCGCTTTTTTCAAGGCTTGCGCGGCTTCCGGCGGCATGTAGTTTTCGTCGTGTTTGGCGAGGACTTCCTGAGCGATGAATACGCCTTCGTCATTCAGACGCCCTTGCGTGACCACGCCTTTGCCTTCCGAAAACAGGTCGGGCAGGATGCCTTTGTAATGAACGGGGATACGCTCGACGGTATCGGTGACGACAAAACTCAGGGTTACGCCATCTGCCTGCCGCGTGAGCGAACCGGCTTCCACCAGCCCGCCAATGCGAAAGAGCTTGTTCTGCGGCGCTTTGCCCGCCTTGACATCAGCCGGGGAATAGAAAAACGACATATTGTCGTTCAGGGCGGAAAAGACGAAAAAAGCAATCAGGCCAAGCGCCGCCAGCGCGCCGACAATCAGGAGCAGGCGTTGGTGGCGCGCTTTCATTCTGCCACTCCCGTTTTATCTTTCACGCGGGCTTCCGCCCGCAGTTGCCGCGCCAGCCGCTCGGCAATCCGCCGGTGCCGACGCGCCGCGAGCCAGGGTTCGACAATCATGATGAGCGCCGTCATGCCGAACGACCCCCAGACATAAAGCCCGTAGCCGCCCATATGCAGAAAATCGGAAAAGCTGTTCCAGTACATTGGGGAATTCCCTTTATTGGATGTAGGTCAATCAGACGCAATGTGTCTTTTTACCATTATTTTGCGTCCGCCAGCGCGTCGCCCTGCGTCAGCAGCGCCTTCACCCATTCCGTATGCCGTTCGCGTTCCAGAATGATGCCGCGTACGCGGGTCAGCGTCACGGCGATGGTGTACATCCACATGGCAAGGGCGCAGAGCAGCATTCCCCAGAGCATGATGGCGGCCATGGAGGGCGATTTGGTGAGGGAAACGGATGCGTCCTGATGCAGGGTGTTCCACCATTTCACCGAGAAATAAATGATGGGAATATTGACTACGCTGACCAGCGCCAGCACGGCGCCTGCCTTGTCCGCGCGGCGCGGGTCGTCGATGGCGCGGGTGAGCGCGAGAAAGCCGATATAGAGAAAGAGCAGAATCAATACCGAAACCATGCGGGCATCCCACGCCCACCACGCGCCCCACATCGGCTTGCCCCAGAACGCGCCTGTCCAGAGCGAGAGGAAGGCGAACAGCGTCCCGGTGGGCGCGAGCGCCGAGGCCATCATGCCGGAAAGCCGCGTGTTGAACGCGAGGCCGATTGCCGCCCAGAAAGCCATGACCACGTAAATGAACATCGCCATCCACGATGCGCCGACATGGATAAAGATGATGCGATAGCCTTCGCCCTGCTGGAAATCCGTGGGCGCGACGGCGAGGCCGAGCCACAGTCCGGTAACGCCAAACAGGGCGGCCAGCGTCCAGAACCAGGGAATCAGCCTGCCCGCCAGCGGATAGAACGCGGAAGGGGCGGAAAATTTGTACCAGTTCGTTTTCATCGTCATTCCAGAGCGATCTTGAGTGCCGCCGCCGCCCCCCAGGGCGCGAAGGCGACGCCGCCGACGGTCAATGCCGCCAGCAAAAAAAGATGGGCATGGGGGCTGATGCCGTTCATGCTGGCATCAACCGCGCCCGCGCCAAAAATCAACACCGGAATATACAGGGGCAGCACCAGAAGGGAAAGCAGTACGCCGCCGCCGCGCAACCCCAGGGTGAGCGCCGCGCCGATTGCGCCGATGCCGGAAAGGGCGGGCGTGCCGAGCAGGATGGATGCCGCCAGCACCAGCAGCGTGTCGCTCGGCAAATCGAATTGCAGTCCCAATAGCGGCGCGAGCAGCGCCAGCGGCAGGCCGGAAACCAGCCAGTGCGCCAGCGTCTTGCCGAGGACGACAAGACCGAGCGGATGCGGCGCGAGCGCCAGTTGCTCCAGCGCGCCATCGTGAAAATCGTCGGCGAACATCCGGGGCAGCGAGAGCATGGTGGCGAGCAACGCGCCCACCCAGAGCACGCCGGGCGCGAGCCGCCGCAGCAACTCCGTCTCCGGCCCCACGCCCAGTGGAAAAAGGCTTGCCACGATGATGAAGAAAAACAGCACCGAAGCGAGATCGGCGGGACGGCGCAGGGCCAGCCGAAAATCACGGGCGATCACATGGCCGATGATGCTGAACATGATTTCCTTTCACTCGCCCAGGCGCAATTCACGCACCTGCGCCGCCGGGATGTCCACCGGCTGGTGCGTGGTCAACGCCGCCAGTCCGCCGCGTTGCAGATGCGCGCTGATGAGGCTCACGAGCCAGGAAACCGCCTGCGCGTCCAACGCCACGAAAGGTTCGTCGAGTATCCACAGCGCCCGCCGCTCGTGCACCAGTCGGGCGAGCGCCACCCGCCGTTTCTGGCCTTGTGAGAGATAACGGCAGGCGAGGTCTTCACGGCCTGCCAGCCCGACCTGTTCCAGAGCCTCCAGCGCCGCGTCTTCATCCAGCGTTTCACCTGCCAGCCGCGCGCTGGCGTGAAGGTTTTCCAGCGGCGTAAAGTCTTCCTTGATCGCGTTCTGATGTCCGAGATAGCACAATTCGGCGTAAAACTCCCCGCCCAGTTGATGAATATTCTCGCCCCGCCAGTGAATTTCCCCGGTGGCAGGCGGCGTCAGGCCGCACAACATGCGCAGCAACGTGGTCTTGCCCGCCCCGTTTTTGCCCTGCAAATACAGGAGTTCCCCCGCGTCCAGAGCAAAGCCCACGCCATGAAACAGGCGATGCTCACCGCGCAGGCATTCCAGATTCAGTGTTTTCAGCATGGCGTTCGCGGGTCAGTGTTTGTAGCGTTTATGGCAACTGCGGCAGCTTTCCTGCACCGGCGCATAGGCGGCGCGCGCCGCCTCGACGGAACGGCTTTCCGCCGCGACCTGGAGCGCATCCACCGCTTGCAGGAATTTGTCGCGCTCCGTCGTGAAATGCTCCATTTCCTGCCACAGCCGGTCATCCGATTTGCTTGGAGGATACTGGGTGTCCGCCCCGAAATGCGCCCACGGCGCGTCTTTTACCGCCGCCAGTTGCCGGGCATGCGCCAGAAAACTTTCCGCCTTGTACTGGTTTGTCCGCAACTGTATGCCCATCGGCTCGAAACTGCGCAGGATGTCCTTGAACGCCTGCTGCCGACGCGCCACCGGCTGACCGGGGCGGGTATCCTCGACTTCGCCACAGGCGACGAGACAGAGCAGAAGGGCAACAAGCAGCAAAGGGGTTTTAGGCGACATGGAAATACAGAACGGGAAGTGAATCGGGGCGGCAATCATATCAGGGATCAGCCGTCAGGAATTAAAGGCCGGGAGACGGAGCCTCCCTGTCGTTTGCATCTTCCGCCAGCCAGGTTTGCCGCGCGATGCGGGCTTTTGCGCCGGGCAGGGCAGAAAGACGGGCGGTGTCGGCGGGTGGGGCGATGGGCGTCAGGGTCGTGGCGGCGAGAAGGCCGTGGCGGAAATAGTGGCATTCCACGCCTTGCCCGACAGCGAGGCGGGCGAGCAGGGTGTCCAGATTTTGCGGGGTGATTTCGTGGCCCTGCAGGGCGATGAGGATATCGCCTGCCGCCAGCCCCGCGCGTTCGGCGGGCGAGGCGGTGAGGACATGGCTGATGCGGGTTTTGCCGCCTTCGTGCTTCAACTGCGCGCCGATCCAGGGACGGTCGTTTTCCGCCTGCCAATCCAGTTTGACGCCGAAATGCGCGAGATGGCGCGCCAGTGGCAGGGGGTGTTGCCCGTCCGTGCCTTCCACCACGTTTTGCAACCAACGTCCCAAAGCCTTGCCGCCCAGTGTGGTGACGCGGGTGAAAATTTCTGTTTCTTCGATTGCTTTGCCGCCTGTTTTGGCGGCCTCCCGCCAAAGCGCGCGCATCACCTCGTCCAGAGCGTGACCCTCGCGGCGCAGGGCAAGGTCGAGGCAGAGCGCCGTCAACGCCCCCTTGGTGTAGTAGCTCACCACGGCATTGGGGGTGTTTTCGTCCGGGCGGTAATATTTTATCCAGGCATCGAACGAGGAATCCGCGAGGCTCTGCACATGGCGTCCCGGCGTTTTTTGCACCTGACTGAGGGTTTTCGCCAGCAACTCCAGATAAGTCGCCTCGTCGATCAACCCGGCGCGTCGCAGGCAGAGGTCGTCGTAATAGGAAGTGACGCCTTCAAAAAACCAGAGCAGGCGGGTGTAAGTTTCGCTTTGCCAGTCCGGGGCAACAAAGGCGGCCGGACGAATGCGCTTGACGTTCCAGCGATGAAAATACTCGTGACTCGCCAGACCCAGCAAACGCACATAGCCGCTGTCCGGCTGTGCGCCCGTTTTCGCGCCCACGGCGGGCAGATCGGCGCGATGACAGAGCAGGGCGCTGGCGTTTTTGTGTTCGAGGCCGCCGTAGCCGGAATCCACGGCAGTGAGCAGAAAATAATAGGGCGCATCCAGTCGCGGTTCGCCAAACAAATCCATCTGCACGGCGCAAATGCGGGCGAGATCATGGCACACGCGCCCGGCGTCGAAATCCGGGCAGCCAGTGACAATCAGATGGTGCGGCGCGCCATGCGCCTCGAATTCCAGATGCGTAAAACGGCCCATTTCCACCGGATGGTCGAGCAATTCGGCGTAGCTGGCGGCGAGGTAATGCCCGAAGCCAAAAGGCGTCGCCCCGTCTACAGGGAGCGAGGTCGCCACTCGCCAGTTATCGGCATGTTCGGGCGGCAACAGGGTGACCCGGCAGGGCTGGTTTTCCTTGCCGTGGGCGTACAGGAAAACGCTGCTGGCGTTGAAAAAGGCATGCTGGCGGTCAAAGTGGGCGGCGCGTACCGAAAGATCCCAGGCGTAAACCCGGTAGGTCAGGATAAGTGGCTGGCGGCAGGGCGCGGCCTGCCAGGTCGCCTTGTTGATCTTTTCCAGCCGCACGGGTTTTCCACTTGCGGTTTCGGCGCGGATGTCGACAATGTGGCGGGCAAATTCCCGAATCATGTAACTACCGGGAATCCAGACCGGCAGGGAAAAGCGTTGCCCGGCAGGGTCGGGCAGATCGACGCGACAGGTGATTTCAAACTGGTGCGCGTCGGGAAAACGGGGGGCGAGCGTGTAGTTCATCGGGGATCAGGAATCAGGGGAAGGTAGATTACAGCTAAATAGCTCTCCGGCCAATTTTTGGGTCGAATCGCTTCAGGCAATTCTCTATTTTTCCATTTCGCGCGCTATCTGTATTCCTGTCCATCAAATTTCAGTGTTTTTGCAGTATTCATTGTTGCTTCGTTTTCTCCGCACTCATCCCCAGCGATCTGGTTGATTCTCCATGTATGCTTCTTTTTGACGATGAGGTTGGCAAAGTCGTTGGTTTTCTCTTTTCCAACGCTGATCAGCCCGTCGCTTGAAAAAAATTCTCCTTCGCAAACGCCATCCCACTCGCCATGTGACGAGACAATCGGGTAATTTCCCAGCACCCTTTTCAGGGCGCCTCCCCGGGGAACAAAGAGCGAAATTACCGTTTCGGAAGCCGGGTTGACACGGCTGCTACCCTGATAATGCACACGCACGCCAAATGCCCTTGTGTCACCATTCAGGATGTATGGCGCGGTGTCTATGACGATTTCCTGTAATTGCCAGGCATCTGACGACCCTGCGTTTGGCTCGTAAAATCTGCTGACTATTTTGCCTTTTTCCGCGATTAAGATATAGGCGTCAAGGTCAAAACAGACGTCACAATCCGGATATTCCTTTACTATTTTCGGAATAATAATGACGGAATGGTTTTTGGCGTAGGGTAATGTTTTCCGGACGACCAATGGCGTATAAACACTTTCTTCCTTCAGCCCAAGCTGCTTTAATATTGCAGCAATATTGACATCCGGATTTTGCGCGTTCGCGCAAAGCGAAAAACAGGCAGGCAGGAACGCCAATATTATGGCGTGAAAAATACGGATTTTGCCGTGTTTGCTGGGGGATGCGCTCATTTCAATCTCCTTTTTCCGCCTTTTCCGCCGCCTTCTTCTCTTTCTCCGCCCGCTGCGCCTGCTTTTTCTCCTGCTCTGCCCGTCGCTTTGCCGCTTTCTCCGCGCCCTTGCGTGCCTGTTCCGCTTTGGCGGCGGCTTTCTTTTCGCGTTCGGCTTCCCTGGCCTGGCGTTCGGCGGCGCGGGTTTCGAGGCGCTGCGGGCGTTCGGCTTCACGTTGCTCCTGGTCGATGGCGCGTTGCTGTTGTTTGGCTTCGCGTTGCAGCAGGCGCGCGCGATATTCCAGTTCGCGGCCTTCGGCGTCCAGGCGGCGGGCTTCGTTTACGCTGTCCAGGTGTTGCGCGCGGGCGGCGTTGCGGCAGTCGTTGACCATGAATTTTTTGGCGCAGGCGGTTTCTTCGATTTCCAGTTTTGCGTTGGCGGCTTCACGCAGGGCGGCGGCCTGTTCCTGTAACGCCTGTCCGACAGCCAGCAATGCTTCCGGTGTTTGTGGCGTTTCCGCTGTCTGCGCCGTCACGCTCTGCCCGGGCAGGAACGCCGCCAGCACAATCAGGATGGCAGCCAGAGTTTGGGATTGATGTGCCATTTGTTGAAATCCTCGTGGCTGACCACGCTGTCGTTACCGCTGCGCAAATCAATGATTTCCGGCGTCAGGTAACAGAGCAGGTCGGTGTTGTAGATGACTTCGACCTGTGGATAGAGCAGGTCACCTTCGTTTTGTTCGCGCACCACGGCGAGGCGTCCGCTGGACAGTCGCACGAGGGAACCGGCGGGATAGATGCCGATGGCGCGGATAAAATTGTGCACCAGTCGCGGCTCGAAATGGTGTTCGCTCCATTCGAGCAGCTTGGTCAACGCAGCGGAAGGTTGCAGGCCGCGATGGTAAACGCGATTGGAGGAAATGGCGTCATAGACATCAACGATGGATGCCATTTGCCCGTACAGGGAAATTTCCTCGCCTTTCAGCCGGCGCGGATAACCGCTGCCATCGTAGCGCTCATGGTGTTGGGCCGCGACATTCATGGCGATGGGCGCGATGCCGGGTGTTTTTTGCAGAATGTCGATGCTGAACACCACATGTTCCTGCATCTTGCTGAATTCTTTTGCCGTCAGGCGGGCGGGTTTGTTGAGGATGTAGTCCGGCACGATGGCCTTGCCCACGTCGTGCAACAATGCGCCCAGGGCGATGTCCTTGGTGACCGGATAAGGCAATTCCAGTTCGCGCGCAAAAGCCACCATCAGGGCGCAAACGCTGACCGAGTGCTCGAATGTGTAGGTGTCGTGCTTTTTCAGACCCGCCAGCGGCAGGAGGGCGCACGGGTTGCGGAAAATGGAGTCGATCATGTTTTCGACCAGCGGTTCCATGCGCTCGATCTCGATTTGCGCGCCCAGCCGCACATCCGTCATCAGGTTTTTGATGATGCGGTTGGCCTCGTTGTGCAGATTTCTTGCGCGTGGCGCTTCGGTGGCCACATCGACCCGGTTGGGACGTTCTGTCTGGCTGGAGGCGATCTGCTGCATGCGCTGATGCAAATCCGCCTGCACTTCCTCGGCGGTGGGCGCGTGCGGCAGGTCGATGCCGCGATCAGTATCAATATAGACTTCCTGAATGCCCAGACTGCGAATCTTGGCGATGCGCGCCTTGCCATCCACGGGAAAGCTGTTGGTCAGGAAGGGATGCTCCATCCACTCGCAATTCAGGTCGTGGATATACATGCCGGGGATCAGCTCGCTGACGGAAATTTTTTTAAGCATTGTTCAGTTTGGCGTGTTGGGGCGGTGACGGGTGCAGGCGATTATAATTCGCCCCCCTGTCATCTGCGCCTTAATTTCATGCTCGTCTGCAAGCAACTCACGCTCGCCCGCGCCGGTCATCCGCTGATCGAAGACGTGGATTTGCAACTTCATCCCGGCTGGCGGGTGGGGCTGGTGGGCGCGAACGGCGCCGGAAAATCCAGTCTTTTCGCCCTGTTCGCCGGAGAATTGCAGCCGGAAAAAGGCGACCTGCTGATGCCCGCGCACTGGAAACTGGCGCGCGTCAGTCAGGAAACCCCGGCGCTGCCCGACACGGCGCTCAATTTCGTGCTCGCGGGCGACGCCGAACTCATGCAACTGGAAGCGGAACTGGCGCGGCTGGAAAAGGCGCATGTGGCGGGTGAGTCTGCCAGCCATGCCGCCGATGGCGAGCGCATCGCCCATCTGCATGCCCGCTATGGCGACATCGACGGCTATTCCGCCCGCGCCCGCGTCGCCGAAATTCTGCACGGACTGGGGTTTTCGGATGCCGATTTCAGCCGTCCGGTGGCTGAATTTTCCGGCGGCTGGCGCGTCCGCCTGAATCTCGCGCGGGCGCTCTCCTGCCGCGCCGACCTGCTGCTCCTGGACGAACCGACCAACCACCTCGACCTCGACGCCGTGCTCTGGCTGGAAGACTGGCTGAAAAAACGCCCCTGCGCCCTGATCGTGATTTCGCACGACCGCGATTTTCTCGATGCCGTGGTCGAACGCATCATGGCGATTGAAGGCGGACGCCTGACCCTCTACGGCGGCGATTACTCCACCTACGAGCGCACGCGCGCGGCGCGGCTGCTCGCGCAGCAGGCCGCCTTTGCCGCCCAACAGCGCCGCGTCGCCCACCTGCAATCTTTCATCGACCGTTTCAAGGCCAAAGCGACCAAGGCGCGGCAGGCGCAAAGCCGGGTCAAGGCGCTGGCGCGCATGGAAAGCGTCGCCGCCGCGCACGCCGATT
>JAISRR010000162.1 GCA_031273565.1 Zoogloeaceae bacterium
CGGATAGTCGCCCTGATTTCTGTATACCTCGGCGATATTGTTGTAGGTCGTGGCCGTGTCGGGATGCGCCTTGCCCAGCACTTTTTCCGAGATGACCAAAGCCTTCTGAAACCAATCCAACGCTTTCGGATAGTCGCCCTGACTGTAGTACACCGAGGCGATATTGTTGTAGGTCGCGGCCGTGTCGGGATGCGCCTTGCCCAGCACTATTTCCAGGATGACCAAAGCCGTCTGATACCACTCCAGCGCCTTCGGGTACTCGCCCTGACTGTCATACACTCCGGCGATATTGTTGTAGGTCGTGGCCGTAAGGGGATGCGCCTTGCCCAGCACTTTTTCCTGGATGACCAAAGCCTTCTGATACCACGCCAGCGCCTTCGGATAGTCGCCCTGACTGTCGTACACCGCGGCGATATTGTTGTAGCTCATGGCCGTGTCGGGATGTTCCTTGCCCAGCACTTTTTCCCGGATGACCAAAGCCTTCTGATTCCATTCCAGCGCTTTCGGATAGTCGCCCTGACTGTCGTACACCACGGCGATATTGTTGTAGGTCGTGGCCGTGTCGGGATGCGCCTTGCCCAGTACTTTTTCCCGGATGACCAAAGCCTTCTGAAACCATTCCAGCGCCTTCGGATAGTCGCCCTGCTGGTAGTACTCCACAGCCCTGTTGCTGTAGGCCTCGGCGGTATCCAGAGACGCCTTGCCTTCGCCTTCAGCATGAACGGCAGCAATACTGCCCAGCAGCAGGGAAGACGCAAGCACGACCTTGCCGATACGTCCCTTGTTCTGGAAAAACCGTTTTACGGCAGCCAGCGCGCCTCTGATGGTATCCATCTGAATTCCTTTGTAAAGACCGTAAATTAACATATGGCGCGGGGCGTGTGGCAGTCAAATCCAAGGCCGACGCTTCGCGCCGATGTTTTACGACCGGTGGATGGCATCCGCCCTGCCGACGCCACTGTCTCAAGTCGGAATCGCCCAGAGATTTTCCAGATCCTTGAAGTTCCAGTTTTCCGGCTCTTCGCGGGCGACGATTTTTTCCGGGCAGTTGGGGCGGCCCAGGTCGATGACTTCCGGGGGGATGCGGCTGTTGGATCTGGTCGAGAAAAAGACCTTGAGTCTGGGCGTCAGCAGGGATTTCGGGTTTTGCTCGATGACCACGCCGATACGTCCTGAATTCAGGCGCACCAGCGAACCGATGGGATAAATGCCCAGACTCTTGACGAAGGCGCGGAACAGGTTCATGTCCAGATGCCCCGTCCATTCCGACATCCGGTGCAGGGAAGCGGCAGGGTCCCAGCCATCCTTGTAGGGACGTTGCGAGGTGATGGCGTCGTACACGTCGCAGATCGCGCCCATGCGCGCATAGAGGCTGATGGCGTTGCCTTTCAGTTTGTGCGGATAGCCGGTTCCGTCCAGCTTTTCGTGGTGCGACAGGCAGACATCCATGACTTCGGTGGCAATGGTCTGGCTGGCGTGCAGAATTTCGAAACCATCGCCGGGATGTTTTTTCATGGTTTCGAATTCTTCATCCGTGAGCTTGCCGTTTTTGTTCAGCACTTGCAACGGGGTCTTCATCTTGCCGATGTCGTGGATCAGGCCCGCCATCCCCGCTTTTTGCACTTCTTCCTCAGTGAATCCCAGTTGTCGGGCGAGCGCGATCATCAGGGCGCAGACCGCGACCGAGTGCATGTAGGTGTAATTGTCAGCGGTTTTCAGGCGCGCCAGACTGACCAGCGCGCCGACATTGCGCATGACGGAATTGGAAATTTCGTTGACCAGCGGCGTGGCCTGGTCAACTTCCACCGCCTGCCCCATGCGGGCTTCCTGAAACATCGAGGTGATGGATTCCCGCGCCTTGGCGCAGATTTTCGCGGCGCGGTCGATTTCTTCGTTCATGGTGACGAGCCTGGGCGGCGGCGCGGGCGGCACAATGATGCGCGTCACTTCTTCTTTTGCCTCGCCTGCATTGACATCCAGGCCGCGCTCCGTGTCGATCCAGACTTCGCGCACGGTGCTTTCCTGAATCTGGCGCAGGTCTTTCGGGTCGGAAAGCAGGAAATGGGAACGCCAGAAAGGATGATCCAGCCAGGAACCGCAAAATTCCTTGACGTACATTCCGAGTTTCAGGTGGGCGATGGTGATTCTTTTCAGCATGACAATTTTATTGATTTTGACTGCAACGACCCGTATGGGGTTGGGGGTTGGGCGCACGTCATCGTTTGAGCCTCACGGATTATCGCCGCTGCCGCCGTGGTTGTCGAGGTAACGGCCCAGATAGACTCCGGTTTCGTTGGCGCTCATCGGATAGGCGTGCTTGTAGCCCTGAATGATTTCGCAATCCATTGTCGTGAAATAATCCCATTGGGTTTCATTCTCAACGCCTTCGGCGATCAAAAGCAGACCGTGGGCGCGGGCGACGGCGGCCAGGGTTTTAATCATGGCCTGATCGGGGTCGCCGGCCTTTTCAGTGAAAAGGCAATTGATCTTGATGGCGTCCAACGGGTATTCGAGCAGGTTTTTGAGCACCGAACGTTCGATTTCCAGACGGTCGACGAGGATCTGGATGCCGAGTTCGCGCAGTTTGTGCAGGCTCTGGATGGATTGGGGGGAACCCTTCAACAAGGCATATTCCGAGAGTTCGAAGGCCAGATATTGCGGCGAAAGCCGATGCGCGAGCAGAATTTCCTGGATGACGCTCACGAATTCCGGGCGTTCGAGGTAGCTGGGGATGATATTGATGGAAATGCGTCCGAACGGCAGGCCGGAGGCGAGCCACGCGCTGGCTTGCGAACAGGCGATGTGCATGAGCTGCATGTCGATTTCGACCATCAGGTTGTTGCGCGTGGCGATGCTCATAAACTCGCTGATCGACAGCAGACCTTTTTGGGGATGCGCCCAGCGTCCGAGGACTTCGAGATAGAGCACGCGGCGTTCGACCGTGTGATAGAGCGGTTGGAAGTAGGGGATGAACTGGTGCTTGTCCAGCGCGAGACGCAGTTCTGTCGCGCATTGGAGGTCGGTTTCCAGTTTCTCCTGCAGGCCGCGCTCAAAGAAATGGAAGCGCATTCCGCCGTTGGCCTTGGAGGCGTACATCGCCAGATCGGCGCGCCGGATGATTTCATCCGCCTCGATGACGCCCTGGAAGGTGGCGATGCCGATGCTGGTGCGCACCTGCATTTCGTGTCCGGTCAGAGTGACCGGAGCCTGCAATTTCTCCAGAATGGATCGGGCGAGGATGGCGGCGGATTCGGGAGATTCCAGTTCGGTCGCGATGACGGCGAATTCGTCGCCACCCAGACGGGCGGCGATGTCTGTCTTGCGTACGCGCTCCTGCAGGATGCTCGCCATGTGCGCGAGCAGCGCGTCGCCGGTGGTGTGGCCCATGGAGTCGTTGGTCTGCTTGAAGTGGTCGAGATCGAAAAACAGGAGCGCCCCGTATTTGCCGGAGCGCGCGCTCTGGCTGATTGCCCGCTCCAGTTGTTCGTTGAACAGCATGCGGTTGGCCAGCCCGGTGAGCGGGTCGTGTCCGGCCAGATAGCGCGCTTTTTCTTCGGCGATGCGGCGGGTATCGACTTCTTCGGAAAGTTGCCGGTTGGCTTCCGACAATTCCTGGGTGCGTTTGTCGACGAGCAGTTTGAGATTTTCCTTGATGTCGTGCAGTTCGCTTTCGGCATGGGTGCGCTCTACGATTTCTCCTTCCAGCTTGAGCATGTGTTCGTTCAGGGTGTCGGCCATTTCGTTGAACGTGGCCGCCAGCGAGGTGATTTCATCCTGATACTTGTAGCGGAAACGGAAATGCTTTTCGCCCATGCGAAAGCGGTTGAAGCCGTCGTTCAGCCAACTGATCCGGCGGGAAAGATAGGAGGCGAGCCAGAGGGCAATGATGATGACGGCGGCGATCAGCAGGAAGGTGGAAAACGCCAGGTTGGAGGCGGTTTCCTTCATGTCGTTGTAGAGCGCCTGATCGGCCGCCTTGCCCTGCGTCTTCATGTCGTTCCCGACCTGTTCGATGATGGTGTTCAGGCGTTGTTCGGAGGCGTTGGCCGCCTTGTGGAAATCGTCGACATTGGCGCCGATGGTGACAATGCCGAAACCACGCCGGTTGCCCTGTACGGCGGGACTGTATTGCCCGGTGTAATAGGGAATGGCCGAGGTTGTGGTGAGTTTCCACAATCCGCTCCAGAGGATGAGGAAGGAGCCGGAACCGCCGTTGTCGGCGAGGTTGTACCAGCCGGTGCACTGCGGCGCGAAATTGAGATAGCGGCAGTCGAGGCCGACATTGCCGCTGGCGGTAAGGCTGGATTCGGCTTTTTTGCTTTGCAGTTGATCGACGAAGGTCGGCGCGGTCTCCATGTACCTGCGCCAGCTTTTGCCGCTCTCCCGCCAATCCGCGAAGACTTCGCTGGCCAGCCAGGGCACGGCGGGTTCGCCGTTTTTGTCGTAGCCGACGATGGAATGGTGGCGCGGGTGGACGATGCTGCGTCCCTTGTAATCCCAGATGAAGGCGTAATTGCCGTCGAACGCGTCGTTGATGTCGCGGTAGCGTTCCTCGGTGGGCACGATATGGTCGGTGAAGGACATCAGGTGGTCGTGATTCAGCGCGAGCGTCACCCAACCGATGATCTTGCCGTCCTGCACCACTGGCGTCGCCCAGCGCACGATGCCCTGAAAGCGTTTGCCGACCGGGTTTTCCTTGCCGGCGTAGGCGTGCTTTTCCGGCTCAAAGGCGATACCGCGTTTTTCGGCGGCAGCGGGGGTGAAGGGGCCGATAATCGGTGAACCGACATAGGCGCCGATGACATCGGAGACGTAAATCTCGCCGGGCTTGAGTTTTTTCAGCTCGGCAAAATAGGTTTCCGCGCGCGCAAAGGTGTTGCGGCGTTGAGAAACGTCCTTTAGCGTCGGGCTGACCTGATCGGAAGTGGTGACTTTGACGCGTTCCTTGCCGTCGAGACCGACAAAGGTCATTTCCAGATAGAGCGGCAGGCGCTCACTCTTGAACACCGTAGGGGGGCGGTAATGGAAATTGGCGACGTTATCCTTGCTGCCCGGTTCCGCGCTGGAAGCGTCCGGCAGCACCGGGGTTTCCGGTTCCCAGGCGCTTTTGTCCGCGTTCAGCCGCCATTTGCCGTGCCTTGCCAGATTGCGTCGCTTGTTGTCCACAAAACGGCGATAGGCCGTCGCGTCGGGGGCGTTCTGCGCGGCGATGAGAATGTCGGCGTCGCGCTCGTAGAGGAATTCCGCCACCCGGTTGGCGGTATCGGTGGAGAGGCGTTCGATTGCATCGGTGGCGCGCTCGTCAAGCGCCTTGATGGCATCATCAATGGCCATGTCGCCGACCTGATGAATGGCGTTATTCGACGTTTCCGTCAGGGTGTGGATATGCGCTTTGAGGTCGTCTGCCGTTTTCTGGGTCTGATTCCAGGCGATCCATAGCAGCAGCATCAGGGGCAGGACCTTGATGGCGATGAACACCAGAATCAGGCGGACACGAACCGAAAGTTTGTACCAGAAGCTCAAAAGATACTCCTCGCTCTCAGGGCGGACGGGACGTATTGCTCAGCAAGCAGTTGCAGTTACGACGGGCAGATGTATTTTTGTTCCATGTATTTTAATGTAAAACAATGTTAATGCTTATATCGAACCTTCAATGGGATATTTCGTCCAGTAGTTGTCGTTTCAGTTGTTCGCCATCCCAAATCAGGGTTTCGCCCTGCTTTTCCGACCAGTCGGCGAGCACCCAGCGTTCGACATGAATGCCGTCTACGATGTGATCGTGTCGGGACGGGCGGTGAGTGTGACCGTGGATGAAGGTGGCGTAACCGTGCTGGCGTAAGAAATCATCGGTCGCGGCGGGGTTGAGATCCATCAGGTAGGCGGATTTTGCGTCTTTGGCCTGCTGGCTTTGCTGGCGCAGGCGTTCGGCGAGGGCGCGGCGTTCCGCGAGGGGTTTTTGCAAAAAGGCGGCCTGCCATTCGGGTGAGCGCATCCGGGCGCGGAATTGCTGGTATTCGGCATCGTCGGTGCACAATGCATCGCCGTGCGCGAGGATGAATTGCCCGTTCGGGGTGGAAAGCAGATAAGGTTCGCTGAGCAGGTGAACGCCCGTTTCGGCGGCAAAACGGGCGCCGATCAGGAAATCGCGGTTGCCGTGCAGCAGAAAAATGGCAAGTCCCTGATGGCTGGCGGCGGACAAAGCGGCGACGATCTGCCGACTGACGGGGGCGTCGTCATCGTCGCCGATCCAGGTTTCGAACAGGTCGCCAAGAATGTAAAGCTGGTTTTCCGGGCGGGCGATGTCGGTCAACAGCTTGATGAAAATACCGGTCGCGCCGGGGCTGCGGGACGACAGGTGGAGGTCGGCGATGAAATAGCGCATCCGGGCAATCGCATGAACAGGGTTTTCAGGTAGGGCGCTCCGGTAGGGCGCGCGCTCCGAGCGCGCCGATGGTATGTACAGCGGCGGTTTCTTCGATCCCGCCCTACCTGAAGCACCGATGGTATGAACAGCGACGGTTGCTTCGATCCTACCCTACCTGAAGTGAGGGAGGAACCCGTCAGTCGGCGATGGCTTCGGCTTTTTCGATCAGCACGGCATCGAGCGGCACGTCCTGATGAAAGCCTTTGTTGCCGGTTTTGACGGTTTTGATCTTGTCGATGACCTCCAGACCTTCCACAACTTCGCCGAAGACGCAATAACCCCAGCCGTTGCCGGATTTTGCCTTGAAATCAAGAAACTCGTTGTCGACCACGTTGATAAAGAATTGCGCGCTGGCGGAATGCGGATCGTTGGTGCGCGCCATGGCGATGCTGCCCCGCTTGTTTTTCAGGCCGTTATCGGCTTCATTTTCGATGGCGTCGCGGGTCTCCTTCTGCTGCATGTCGGGCGTAAAACCGCCGCCCTGAATCATGAAACCGGGAATGACGCGGTGGAAAATGGTGTTGTCGTAGTGACCGTCTTCAACGTACTGAATGAAATTCCTGACGGTGACGGGCGCTTTTTCCGCGTCCAGTTTCAGGGTGATGATGCCGTGGTTGGTGGTCAGTTTAATCATGGAGAGTCTCACTTTTCAGAAATGATTTTGATGAACTGGATCGTGACGGGTTCGGTCGGCACATTCTGATGCGGGCCGGAAGGCCCGGTGGCGACCCTGGCGATCTTGTCGACGACATCCATGCCCTGGGTGACTTTGCCGAACACCGCGTAGCCCCAACCGTCGAAGGAAGGGTAATCCAGATTTTCGTTATCGACGTGATTGATGAAAAACTGGGCGGTGGCGGAATGCGGATCGTTGGTGCGGGCCATGGCGATGCTGCCGCGTTTGTTTTTGAGACCATTTTTGGCTTCGTTCTCGATCGGGGCGTTGGTCGCCTTTTGTTGCATGTCGGGCGTAAAACCGCCGCCCTGAATCATGAAGCCGGGGATGACGCGATGGAACACCGTGCCGTTGTAAAACCCGGTACGCACATAGTTTAAAAAGTTTTCCACGCTCCTGGGCGCTTTTTTGTCGTTCAGTTCCAGCGTGATGTTGCCCAGGCTGGTTTGCACTTCCACGGTCGGTGTGGCCTGCGCCAGCAGGGAGACGAGCAGGGCGGCGGTGAATAAGAGGGTGCGGTACATGGCGAAGATGCTCCTGTTTTCAAAATGAGGGGGTGAGGGGGTCAGGCGTTGCCTTCATAGACGATTTTCCACTGGCCGTTTTCGCGTAGCCAGTATTGGCGTTTCTGCATGCTGTTGTTGAGATTGTTGCTGGCGTAGGACTGATTGAACGTCACCACGACCAGTTCATCCGCGCCGGGATTGCGGAATACGGAAATTTTTTCCAGCCTGACCTTGATCCAGGTCTTGCTCTGATTCACCCGGCGTTTCTGTTCGGCGAAACGCTGGAAATCCTGTGATTGCGTTTTGAAATTGCGGGAATAATGCGCCAGATAGCGTTCGGTATCCCGGCTTTCCCAATCGGCGCGCCAGGATTCTATGCTCCGCCGCAATTCATCGCGTTCCCGGTTCCAGTCGTCAAGTGACAGCCATTCGATGTCGTTGCTGATGATGACCGGCGTCAGCCCGACCTGCACATTCTTGCCCAGCGTGTCGAAATCCGGGTTGGAGAGCACCACGCAACCATCGGAAGCCTGCGGCGGGCGGGAATAGGTGTCCGATGGCGTACCGTGCAGCCAGATGCCGGAGCCGCTGCGCCCCTGACGCTTGTCCCATTCATTGGGATAGTTGATGGGAAACGCGCCGTGCCCGTACAAATCCGCCAGTTTTTCCCGCGGGATGTGCGAGGTGATGTGATACACGCCAAGCGGCGTGCGCCGGTCGCCTTCAACGCGCTTGTCCGCGCCCAGCTTGCCCTGACTGACGTAATAATCAGCGACGAAGCGGGGACGCCCCTGATCGTTCTGGTAAAGGTAGAGGCGGGATTTCCGCGTATCGATCACGATGGCGTATTGCTGGCTGTCGTTCATCTGGAGCAGATAGCGCGGCACATCGTCGGTGGGCGGTCGGTTGCGATAGCCCTTCAGGCGGACGAAGGCTTCGGCGCGCAGGTCGGCGATTTTCTCCTCTGGCGCGTTGTGCGCGTCGCCAAAGGCCGCCAGCGGATGCGCGCGCGCCAGCAGCAGATCGCCCTTGATTAAATAGGCGAGGCGGTAATTGGGGTAGCGTTGCAGCAGGCTTTCCGTGCGTTTCAGGGCGACATCCAGACGCATGGCCTCGATGTCGGCGAAGATGCGTTCGAGTTGCGGCTCCGGGCCGGAATCGGAAATGGCTTCAGCGGCGAATTCATCCACGCTGGTATTTTGCGCCGGGGGCGCTTCGGCAGGGGCGGCGGGCGGCGTGCCGGGCCTGAACAGCATCCAGGCGCAGCCCGCCACGCCAAGCGCGAACGACAACGCGATGGCGGCGCGGCGCAACAGCGGTTTGCGGGACTCAGGTTGAAACCCAAACATCAGTTCGATTCTTCAGCCAGAATCAACCAAGCATTGCCGACCCGGGTAAAAGTGAGGGTCTTCGCCGTGGAGGTTTTCAGACTGGAAGCCTGATAACTCTGGCGAAAACGCACGGTCGCCTGTTTGCCGTCAATGCTGATCTGCGGTTCAGTGTAGCTGACCTTGATCCATGCGGGGCGACGGAGGCGCATTGTCCGTTCGGCTTCCCAATCCTTGCGGCTTGCGCCTTTGGGCGGCTTGAACGCGGGCGCGTAATGGGCGAGATAGGCTTTGACATCCTGCCGTGACCAGGCGGCGGCCCATGCCGCGAGCGTTTTGGCGACATCCTGTGCGCCGGAAGCCGCGCCGGTTTCAGTTTTCATCGGTGCGGCGACAGGCGCGGCGGCGGGGGGCGTCGTGGTGGGCGCTGTTGTGGTCGTCGTCGCGGCGGGTATCGTGGGCGTGGTTGAAACGACCGTGGCGGTGGGCTGCCGGGGGGGGCTGGGTTCAACGATGGCAGGCGCTGTCCGTGGCGCAGCAGGCGGCGCCGTGGCAACACTGACCGGGCGTGAGCGATCCGGCGCGCTGACCAGATCGCGGATCATGGCGAGCTTGCTTTGCGCGGCGGAGTTGGAGGTATCCAGTTGCAAGGCTTTGTCATAAGCCTGACTGGCGAGCTTGGCGTACACGTCCCCCAGATTTTCGTAGGCAATGGCGTAGGAAGGATGGGTGCGGATGGCCATTTCCAGCGCGTTGCGGGCGCGGTCATACTGTTTTTGCTGGGCGTAGAGCACCGCCAGATTATTGTAGGGTTCCGGCAGTTCCGGGTAATCTTCGGTGAGCCTGGTGAAAATGTCGATGGCGTCACCGGAACGTTTCATCTCGGTGAAAATCAGTCCCTTGATGAAACGCCCCTGAGCGTCTTTGGGACGACTGGCGAGGTAGCTGTCGACTTTGTTCAGGGCTTGCGGATATTGACCCTGCCGGATCAAAAGCTGGATTTCGGACAGGTTGTCAGCCGCGAAAGCAGGCGCAACGCCCACGCACAGGATCGTGCAAAGGGCAAGAAAAGTGGGGCGGAGAGAGTAAGCCATGCTCAATGCTATACTTCGCAAAATTTCAAACCCCGGATTCTACAACAATTTTCCTCATGTCCGGCGCTGCACCCAAGGCTCCTAATTCGCCGTTTTCCAGAAATCATCATGCTCATCCTTTTTAACTCCCTCAAGCGGGAAAAACAATCCTTTGTGCCCATCGAACCCGGTAAAGTCAAGATGTATGTTTGCGGCATGACGGTGTACGACTATTGCCATCTGGGTCACGCGCGCGTGATGGTGGTGTTCGATGCCGTGTATCGCTGGCTGAAGACCAGTGGTTTTTCAGTCACTTATGTGCGAAATATTACCGACATCGACGACAAGATCATCCGCCGCGCCGCCGAAAACGGGGAGAGCATCACGGCGCTGACGGATCGTTTCATCGCCGCCATGCACGCCGATGCCGAGGCTTTGGGCGTGCTGCCGCCTGACTTCGAGCCGCGCGCGACCGAATATGTGCCGCAGATGCTGGAGTTGATCGGCAAACTGGAGCAAAACGGCCTCGCCTACCAATCCACCGCCGACGGTGATGTGAATTATTCGGTACGCAAGTTCGTGAATTACGGCAAGCTCTCCGGCAAATCACTGGATGATTTGCGCGCTGGGGAGCGGGTCGAAGTCGCCGACGGTAAACAGGACCCGCTCGATTTTGTACTCTGGAAGCGCGCCAAACCTGGCGAACCCGCCTGGCCTTCGCCCTGGGGCGACGGGCGTCCCGGCTGGCACATCGAATGTTCGGCCATGAGTTCGCATCTGCTGGGCAAGCATTTTGACATCCACGGCGGCGGGCAGGATTTGCAGTTTCCCCACCACGAAAACGAGATTGCCCAGTCTGAGGGCGCGCATGGCGAAACCTTTGTCAATTACTGGATGCACAACGGCTTCATTCGTGTGGATGAGGAAAAGATGTCCAAATCCCTGGGTAATTTTTTCACCATCCGCGACGTGCTGAAACAATACGACGCGGAAGTGGTGCGCTTTTTCATCCTGCGCGCCCATTACCGCAGCCCCTTGAACTACTCCGACGCCCATCTGGAAGACGCCCGCGCCAGCCTGGATACGTTGTATTTTGCCTTGCGCGATGTGCCGCCCACGCCCGAATCTGGCGACATTGACTGGGAAATCCCCGCCGCCGCCCGCTTCAAGGCCGCAATGGATGACGATTTCGACACCCACAACGCCATCGCCGTGCTGTTCAAAATTGCGACGGAAGCGAAAAAAACGCGCGATTCAAAACGCTCCGGTTTGCTCAGAGCCTTGGCGAATGTTCTGGGTTTGCTGGAACGGAGTCCAGAGGCTTATCTTCAGTCTCGTGTGGTGAGAAAGAAACCAGAGCCGGATCATGTGAAAGCAGAGGCAAATGCCCCCATTATTATTGAGGCTGCTGGCACGGTTCGCGTCGAGTTTTCCGTAGAAAAAATTGAGCGGCTCATTGCGGAAAGAGCAGAAGCCAAAAAGACCCGCGATTTTGCCAAAGCGGATCAAGTGCGCGACGAACTCAAGGCGGCGGGCGTCATCCTTGAAGACAGCGCGCAGGGCACGACCTGGCGGCGAGGGTAAGAGGACGGGGCTTCAAACTGAAGTCAGTTTTACAATGAGCGCGCCGGACGATGCGCCATGCCCCTGATTTCTTGCTGTTTGATTGACATTGAGAATTATTTTGTTATTATTCCAAGGACATTTAAAGTGGAAGTGCAAAGGGGTACGAGATGGAATTGGGGAGCCTGATAGAGGAGCTGGAGTTAGCGCAGATAGATGGGGAGAGGCGACCAGTACGGTTGAGGTTGCCTAATCTTGAAGAAGAGCGGTACGACAAGCTTTATTTGCAGCAAATAGAGGGTCGGGAGGGCATAGGAGAGGGGGTTTATTACCAGTTGCTCTGCGTGAGTCAGAAAGCGGGCATGGCGCTGAAACGTTTTATTGGGCAACCGGCGGAGATTCAGTACAGTACGGATAATGGTCTTGTGCATCGTGTCTGCGGGCTTGTCACGGGGGCGCAGGAAGGGGCCGGAGATGGAAGTCTGGCCTCCTACCGGCTGGAGCTTCGGGATATAACCGCGCTGTTTGAGAAGCGCCATAACAGTCGGATTTTTCGTCGTCTGGATGAAATTCAGATTACCGGAAAGATTCTGGAAGATTGGCGGCAAACGTATCCTTTGATTGCGAGCGCGTTTGAGCTGGATTGCAGCCATGTGGTTGGCGACTATCCCATTCGGGAATTTACTTTTCAATACAACGAAAGTGACGCCCATTTTCTGAAGCGGCTTTGGGCGCGTCGCGGCATTTCATGGGTGATACGTGCAGGCTGTGCTGATCCTGCAAACAGTTCGAACAATGAAGCGCCTGTTCATACTTGAGGAAATCACGGCAGGCTACAGGAAAATGACAACCGCTGGAAAAAATCTGGTCTGCGAGAATGTCATTTTGGTGACGCACAGCATGGGCGGGTTGGTGGCGCGGCTGGCGGCAAAGATAGACCAAGAGGGGCGTCAGAGAATACTGGGCGTGGCGCATGGCGTCATGCCGGCAACGGGCGCCGCTACTGCCTATAAACGCACGCGTTCTGGATTTGAAGGGGCTTCCGCCGTAATTTTGGGTTGGGATGGCGCGGACATGATGGCGACGATGGCATATGCGGCAGGACCACTGGAACTGATGCCGTTTCCGAACTATAACGCCAATTTTGACCCTTACCAAACACCGGAGGCGACGCCGCGCAAGCACTGGCTGCGCGCCTGTCATCAGGACGGCAGGAACAACGAAATATCCTACGATCTCGGCACGAAAGATTTTATGGGCAGCATCTATCTGAGTGATGAAGAAAATGTCTGGTGGCGTCTGATGAAAGAAGAGTTAATCAATCCAGCCGGGAAGGAAGAGCGGGCAAAAAAAATAAAGGAAGCCAGGAAGAACGGGAAAGTTATAGCCGCAGAAAATGATCAGACGACAGATTTTGACAAGTTCGCTCTGCTCATGACGAAAACCGTCCAGAAAACGCAATCGGAACTTTCTTCCGGGGAAGTTGACTACTATCACCCCGTTACCTACGCCCATTATGCGGCGGACAGGGAACAAAAATCCTTCAATGAGGTCTGCTGGCGCAACACAGAAGGATTTTACCGCTTGTCAAAGAATGACATGCCGCTTGATGCCATGCGGCGGATAACCCCTGGTTCGGTTCCGCTTCCGCATAAGGACGAAACGCCTGATTACCTTCTGGGCAAGGAAATTTCGGATGATCTTCTGGGTAAGGTGACGCTTCAGCTAGAGGACAAAAATGATGCTGCATACCACTACTATTCGGCAACATTCAAAATCGACAAACCCAGAGAGCCGGGAGACGGCACGGTGCCTGCCTGTTCAGGAGCCGCGCCCACAAAATATTGTCGGCAGATATTCCGGCACGAAGGCACGGCGAAGGGGCAACCCAGCTATGCGCATGTCCCTTCGTATAACAGCCCGATTGCCCAGGATGTCACCGTGTATTCAGTCATCAGGATCGTCATGGAAACACATCCCGCCTTCTCGGCAAAGGGGCAACCGGAAGAGATGACCACCGAGGAGGAACCATAATGCACCGACTGTTTCTGGCGGCTTTTTGTGCGTTATTGCTGGGCGTTTCCGCCTGCACTGCCACTCTATCTGAAACCCGGAGAACACAAATCATGGAACTCAAACCCGAACTCAACCCGACCCGTACCTGGTGCATAGGTCGTTTTTTACTGGATTTGCCGCCAACCGCCAATATTTTTGTATACAAA